>JBAWAP010000196.1:0-28376 GCA_049589355.1 Anaerolineae bacterium | reverse complement strand
ATGGTATCGAGGCCTTCACCGATGGTGGGCCAGACAGGGGCAGCAAGGTACGGGCCGAGGTGATGTTGGCCGGCACCGACCGGATAGCCGTGGATGCGGTGGGGGTGGCCATCCTGCGACATCTGGGCACCACCCCTCAGGTCAGCCGGGGTGCGATTTTTGAACAGGAGCAAATCGCCCGCGCCGTGGAGTTGGGTCTGGGGGTGAGTTCGCCTGATGAGATTGACCTCATCACCGACGACGAGGAGAGCGAGAAATATGCTCAGGTCATCAGAGAGATTTTAGCTCTAGGATAGCGTTGGGTCGTTTCCCCCATTGATTTTCGATTGCCGATTTTCGATTTAGAAATCAGCAATCGAAATTCGCAAATCGGAAATCCTCTTGCCTCGGCCAGAGACCCGGCGATCAAGATCAAAAAAGGAGCGGTAGAAATGCAAGAAGACCCTGTTGCTTTGCAAGCCTTGCGCCAGGCCATACGCCTGGAGCAGGACGGCTACAAATTCTATATCAAGGCCGCAGAAAGGACGGTAGACCTGCGGGGTCAGGAGATGTTTCTCTCCCTGGCCGATGACGAGGAACTGCACCTGCGTATCGTGCAGGATCAGTACGAAGCCCTAAAGGGCGGCAGAGGGTGGGTTTCCTTCTCCGAGGTGCTGGAGCTTAAGCCTGTGGATCTGGACAAACCCCTCTTCCCACCGGAAAGAGAGGGCCTAGAGAAGGCCATTGATCCCAAAGCCAGTGATACTGACGCCTTGCTGTTCGGGCTGCAGATCGAAAACGAGAGTTACGAATTGTACAGAAAGGCGGCCAGCGAAACGGCGGATCCTGTCGGCAAGGCAATGTATCAGCGCCTGGCCAGCCAGGAACGCACTCACTTTGACATCTTGATGCTCAACTACGAGCATCTGGTAAGTGCCGGAAGCTGGCGTGGCCTGTAAGGCCAATACCCAATATCCAATGACTCACGAACACAGTGCCCATCGTCTCACCGAGCGCAGGGGGTTGATCCTAGCTATCGTTTTCACTGGCTCTATCCTGCTGGCTGAAATCATCGGCGGAATCCTGACCAACAGTTTGGCTCTGCTGGCCGATGCGGGCCACATGCTGGTTGACGTAGCCTCCCTGGCGATGAGTTTCCTGGCCCTCACTTTTGCCCTGAGGCCTCCTAGCAAGGAGCGCACCTTCGGCTTCCATCGCCTGGAGATTCTGGCCACCCTGGCCAACGGCGCGACGCTGATTTTGATTTGCTTTTGTATCTTCTATGAGGCATACCAGCGCATCCTAACCCCCCAGCCGGTGCAAGGACTGGGGATGTTGGCTATTGCCTTCGTTGGGCTGGTGGCCAATGTAGCAGCCGTAATCGTTCTCGAGAAGGGAGAGAGCCTCAACGTCCGGAGCGCATTCCTGCACGTTCTGGGCGATACCTTATCCTCGGCGGGCATCATCGTGGGCGGGCTGGTGATGCTTTTCACTGGCTGGTTCATCATTGACCCCATCATCAGCGTGCTCATCGCCCTTCTCATCCTGCTCAGTGCTTACCGGGTTACCATGGAGGCGGTCAACATCCTGTTGGAGGCGACGCCCAAGGGCATTGATCTGCGCGAGGTGGTGGAGGCGGTGCGGGAAGTGGAGGGGGTGAGGGATATACACGACGTGCACATCTGGAGTATCACCTCGGGGCTACACGCTTTGAGTGCCCACCTCCTAATTGAAGACCAGATGACCAGTTGCAGCGTGGACATCGTGGAACGGGTACAGTCTCTCTTAAAGCATGATTTCGACATCGCCCATACCACCCTCCAGTGCGAATGTGAACACTGCGCCAATGGAGGGATGGTCTGCGTCCTGGACCGCTCAACGGTTCCCCAGGCGGGGCATGGGCACTAGATATGATTTGTATCAGATGGAGCATAGATATTCAACCCCAGTTTTCCTCCTGATGAAACCACTATTCAAGCTAGCAGGCCTGATTGCTTTTGTCTTGAAGCGCCAATGGCATCACCCCGGCCTCACCCTGCTGGCCCTGCTGGGAGTGATTCTAGCGGTGGGCCTAGTTGCCAATGCCCCCTGCTTCTCTCAAGCGGTGGAGCAGACGATCCTTCTTCAGAAGTTGGCAGAGTTTAGCCGTATGACAGGGCGCCCTGCCTTCTCCACTGAGATCTACACCTTTCCTTCGTCCCGCCGTCCTATCTCCCTGGAGGCAGCCGAGGAGGTGGCACGCCACGTGGCTGGCACCCTTTCCTCAGAGGTAGGTCTGCCCCTGAAGCATGTGGGGATCCAGGTGGATAGCGGCGGTATGATGCTTCAGCCGCGAGAAGGGTCGAGCCAGTATGGCGAGGGACAGTCATATCTAGGCTCTGTCAATCTGGTCTATATGGCTGAGATCGAGGGATATGTGGAAATGGTTGCGGGCGAACCACTCGACGAAGGTGCATCTGGGGAGATACTCGACGTGTGGATGCACACTCGGCTGGCCGAGAAAATGGGCCTCCACATTGGTGAGGAACTCAATGTTGGTGTGACCTTGGCCGATGTTCCTGTCCCCATTCGCGTGAGAGGCTTCTGGCAAGCCCGTGATCCAACAGATCCATTTTGGTTCACCGATCCAGACGAAACACTGAAAGCTGCGCTCCTGGTTCGTCGTCAGGACTACATCACCCGCGTGGAGCCCATGATCCCCTCCAAAACCCGGCTCGCTAGCTGGCACATCATTCTGGATGACAGCGAGGTCATCCCCGCCAATGCCCGTAGCTACATATCTGGGTTCGAGCGGGGCCTGGCTATCATCAACAAGTATCTACCCGGTGCTAAATTAAATGCCCCTCCTCTTGACTCCCTTGAGGAATTCGTGCAGCGGGAGACCACCCTCGCCACCCTGCTCCTGGGTTTTAATGTACCGGCTTTTGGCTTTCTCCTGTACTTCCTGATTCTGACATCGGCCATTATCGCGCGCGGGCAACAGCGAGACACAGCCACTTTGGTCAGCCGTGGGATGAGCATCTCAGGCGTCTTGGGCTTCACCTTGATCGAAGAGTTGTTGCTGTTCGTGGTGGGATACCCCCTCGGCATTGGCTTTGGCATGCTGCTGGCCCGGCTGATGGGGTATACGTCCAGTTTCCTCTCCTTTGCGCCTCATTCCCCGTTGCCCGTCTCTCTGCGAGGGATCAGTGTGCCTTTGACGTTGGTGGCTTTAGCCGTGACGCTGATCGCCAGGCTGTGGCCAGCGGCGCAGGCTGCCCGCCAGAGTGTAGTCGAGTCGGAGCGAGAGCGGGCCCGTCCACTGCGGAGCCCTTTCTGGTACAGGCACTACCTGGATTTCCTGCTGATCCTGCCTGCTGCCTATGCCTATCGCCAATTAGCTTACAAGGGGACCCTGGCTCTGTTGGTGCAAGATCGGCTGGAAGATCTGTATCAGGATCCCCTGCTCATCCTGGTGCCGGCGCTGTTCATCCTGACGGCTGCGCTGATGACCATGCGTCTCTTCCCCTTGATCATGCGCGTGATAGATGGCCTGGCCAGTGCGATTCCCTGGATCACGCCTCACCTGGCCCTCCGTCAACTGAGCCGACAAAGCCAGGGCTATATCAACCCCTTGCTGCTGATCATCGGCTCCCTGGCGCTGGGAGTCTACACTCTCTCCATGGCGGCCAGTCTGGATCAGTGGTTGGTTGATCGGATGTACTACCGCGTGGGGGCTGACCTGGCCTTTGAACCCAGCCTGCTGAGCGTCGGGGGGACAGGACCGGGCGGTGGATCTCTGGCTCCTCTCGATGGGTCTTCGATCCCTCTTCCGAGCGAGTTCGTCGAGTTGCCTGGAATCATCGCGGCTACTAGAGTGGGAGATTATCTTGCAAGTATCCATTCGGGCGGGGGAGACGAGATCCCTGGTCGCTTCCTGGCCATTGACCGTCTCGACTTTCCATCGGTGACCTGGTTCCGGTACGATTTTGCCGATGAATCCCTGGGCGCGCTGATGAACAGGCTGGCGCTATTGCCTGATGGCATCCTGGTCTCAGAGCAGTTTCTGAACGAAAACCCCTTCCGAATGGGTGACAAGATTACCCTGAAAATAGCGGTGAGTGATGAGATAGAAACCGTCTCTTCGTTCACGGTAGCAGGTACTTACAAATACTTTCCAACGGTTTACGAGGAAGACAGGGTGGCAGTCATCGGAAACCTGGAATATCTCTCCAACCTTATCGGCACCCTAGTTCCGCACCACATCTGGCTGCGCACCCAGGCGGATACAGACGGACAAGTCGTCTTGAAAGCTGTCTCTAAAACAGGTGTAGATGCCATTCGGCAAAGAGACGCTCGGGCACTGATCGCAGAGGAGCAAGCCAGGACGGAGCGAGTGGGTGTCTTTGGCACCTTATCCATTGGTTTTCTGGCCGCAGTCGTCATGGCGGCCATGGGGCTGCTGATTTATAGCCATGCTTCCCTCCAGGAGCGTCTCTACCACTTCACGGTATTGCGGGCCATGGGACTGATGCGCCGACAGGTCGTTGGCCAAGTCATCCTGGAATACACTCTCCTGACGGTTTGTGGGGCAGCGGCTGGTGCTTTCATTGGCGTAGCGGCTTCTGAGCTCTTCGTGCCCTTCTTCAGGGTGACGGGTGAAAAGGGGCTCCCTTTACCTCCCCTGATACCCGTTATCGCTCAGCAAGATATCAGGTACCTGGTAGTGACCTTCGCGGGCATCATGGTCCTGATGGAGGTGATTGTCATTGCCAGGGCTCTCTCCCAGAGTCACTCGGGTATGCTGAGGGAGTATTGAGGATGAGGCTTGTGAGTGGGCGTCAAGACATTCCCGACTTGACAGGTCCCGAAAAACGTACTATAATATGTGTTGTCGAAGCGCTTCGACCAAGCGTTTCGGGGTATTATGTCTTTCAGGATGATATTGTAGGAAGATTTACTAACCGTCTTGACAACTGTCCCTTGTGGTATTAATGTAACTGCTCAGGCGGGGCATGTGTAGGACGGAAGTCCCGCTGTCAACGAATGGGGAAACGAATAAGCGAATGAATTGCAGTCGCCGAAACATTTGTTTATTCGTTGGCTATTCGTTGACAGAGAATACCCAAAAGCAAATTGATTGCATAGCTGAGCAGTTACGTGAATGGTCACGGTTCTAATGGTACCCCAGGGGCAAAAGGAAGGGTAGAAAGGAGGGTTTATGGAGTTTATCATCCACTTGGCTTAGCCAACTTTAACGGTATGCGCGCGTATCAAACGCACCAGATTAACATCTTCTAAGGAGGAAGAACAATGGAAAGGAGAAGAATAACCCGTCGTGACTTTCTGCGTGTGTCGGCGGTGACCGCAGCCGGGGTGTTGGCTGGCTGTGCTGGGCCTGCTACTCCTCAGGTCGTCAAAGAGACGGTCGTCGTCGAGAAGGAAGTCACCGTAGCCCCTCAGGTGGTCGAGAAGCAGGTCACGGTAGTCGTCGAGAAGGTGCCGGAAAAGTTCCACGAAGCCCCGATGCTGGCCGAGCGGGTGGCCGCCGGAACGCTGCCACCGCTGGACGAGCGCTTGCCGGTAAACCCCGCCGTGGTGGGTGGACGTGACGCCATCGGTGTGTATGCAGGCGAAGTTCGCATGATTCACCTCGATCCGGTCTGGTTTACCGAGAACTACGACCTCAATGCCGAGCGCATGCTCCACTATTCGGATCTTGACCTGCATACGATTGTGCCGAACATTTTCGAAAGCTGGGAAGTCAGTCCGGATGGCAAGGCCTATACCCTCCATCTGCGCCAGGGGATGAAGTGGTCGGATGGCCAGCCGCTGACCACCGAAGATATCCGCTTCTGGTGGGAAGACGTCCAACTCAATAAGGATCTCGTCAGTAATATCCCCTGGCAATTCCGTTTTGGCGGGCCGAATATGAAGGTTGAGATTATCGATGACACCACCGTCAAGTTCACCTATGCCGCCACGTTTGGCAACTTCCCTGCCCACCTGACCCGCTGGGAAGTTCCCTACCAAATCATCATGCCCGCCCACTGGCTCAAGCAGTTCCACGCCAAGTACACCGATAAGGCCAAGCTGGAAGAACAGGCCAAGGAACTGGGGCTGGAAGGCTGGGCGGCGTTGTTCAACAACCGCACCGGCTGGGGCATAGGTGTCTGGCAGGGGCCCGACTACGTCGCCGCAGGCGGTTACCCGGTCATCGGCCCCTGGTGGATTGTCAGCCGCCCGCAGGAAGGCCTGTTCCTGTGGGAGCGCAATCCGTACTACTGGAAGGTGGACCTGGCCGGCAATCAGCTCCCCTATATTGACACAATGCGCTATGACTATGTTACCAACGCCGAAGCGGTCAAGCTCAAGATCGCGCAGGGCGAGCTGGATATCGTCGGGCAACACAGTGTCACCATGGCCGATTACCCGTTCTACAAGGAGAACGAGGCCAAGGCCAACTTTAAAGTCGGCGACTATCTCTCCTGCATGTCCGACCGCTACGTGTTCTTCCCGCAACACTACCTCAAGGATGACCCGGTCCTGACCGAGATCATCAACCATCCCAACTTTGTGAAGGCGCTCTCGGTGGCCATTGACCGCGACGAGATCAACCAGAGTCTGTTCTACGGCATGGCCCGCATGGGCCAGATCAGCCCGATGCCCGTTTCCAAGTACTACAAGGAGAAATACGGCACGGCCTGGGCGCAGTACGACCCGGACCTGGCCAACCAGTTGCTGGACGAGATGGGCCTGGACAAAAAGGACGCCAGCGGCATCCGCCTGCGCAAGGACGGCCAGCCGCTCAAGTTCAACATCGAGCACGCTGGCGAGCGCGTTGGCCCCGTCACGAACAAGCTGACCGAGATGGCCGTAACCTTCTGGCGCGAAGTCGGCATTGATGCCACCACCAAGCAGATCCAGGAGAACCTGTACGGCGAGCGTATGCAAGGCTACCAGGTGCACTGCGGTGTCTGGCACGCCGACCGCTGCACCGATATGCTCCTGCACATCCAGCCGCAATGGTTCATCCCGACCGCTGATCAAGCCCAGGGTACTGCCTGTGCAGCGTGGGCTACTTGGTTCCAGGCGGCGGATCGGACGGCCGAGGGGCTCATCGAACCGCCAGCAGAGATCAAGAAGCTGTACGACATCTTTGACCAGATGACCGCTGTCGTGGATGAGAACGAGCGTGTCAAGCTGGGCCAGCAGATCTTTGACTGGCTGGCTGATAATCCGTTGGAAATCGGCCTGATCCTGGAGTGCCCGGCTCCGCTGCTCTTCAACAAGAACATGCGCAATCTGCCGCGACCCAAGGTCCCCATCGGCTGGGACACCTATGGACTCTCTACCTATCACCCCGAAGCCTTCTTCTACGAGGGCGGCAAGCGGGCCTGATGCCCGAATGGGCAACTACCTACCGGATGTAGGCTTGGGCCTACATCCGGTAGGTCTTTGGACATATCACGAATCGCTCCCAGTATAGTATACTTAGGTACTGAAGGAGGCGAAGCCTATGTTAAGTTACATTATCAGGCGTCTTCTGCGGATGATCCCGCAGATATTCCTGATCTCGATCCTGGCGTTTACCATCATCCAGCTTCCGCCCGGGGACTATCTCACAGAGTATGTCAATCGTCTGCGCGCATCAGGTTATAGCGTAGACCAGTACGAGATTGAACGGTTCACACGAATGTATGGCCTCGACCGGCCCATGTACGACCAATACCTCAGGTGGATCACCAATATCGTGACCAAGCGTGACTTTGGGTACTCGTTTGACTGGCAAAAGCCCGTCAACGACGTTATCACGGCCAGAATCGGGATGACTTTCTTTATCGCCTTTTTAAGCTTTGTGGTATGCTGGTCGTTCGCCATTCCCGTCGGCATCTATGTAGCGGTGAAACAGTACTCGATCACGGACTACTTCTTCACCTTTCTCGGTTTTATTGGCCTGGCCACGCCTGGGTTTCTTCTGGCCTTGGTGATCATGTACGTGGCTTTTGCCCATTTCGGCATCAAAGTGGGAGGGCTGTTTTCTCCAGAGTTTGAGCTGCTACCCTGGAGCTGGGCCAAGTTTGTGAACTTGCTCAGTCACCTCTGGCTGCCGGTCCTCATCCTCGCCATCGGCGGGACGGCCAACCTGGTCCGCACCCTGCGCGCTACCATGCTGGATGAATTGCGCAAGCAATACGTCACGGTGGCCCGCGCCAAAGGGCTCTCAGAATTTGCCGTGTTAATGCGGTACCCCGTGCGAATTGCCATCAACCCCATCCTCAGCACCTTTGGGTGGCTGCTGGTGTGGTTTTTCTCAGGCGGTATGGTCGTCGAGATTGTGTTGAATCTCAACACCGCCGGCCCGGTGCTATGGCGTTCCCTGATGCGGCAAGACATGTACATGGCAGGAGCTTATATTGTAATTATCGGCACGCTCACGGCGCTGGGCAGCCTGATATCTGACATCCTGCTGGCCGTGGTGGACCCCCGCATCCGCTTTGGAGGCCTGGAATCGGCATGAGCAACCTGAGTTCATCCATCAAAGGCGGCAAGTCTTTTTGGAAAAGAGGCCGGAAAAAGGCCGTAGAAGAGAAACAAGGGGAAGAATTCTTCCGGGCCGGGCAGTGGCGGTTGGTTTGGTGGAAGTTCCGGCGGCACAAATTGGCTCAACTGGCGATGGTGGTCCTGGGGATCTTTTACTTTATCGCCATTTTTGCCGAATTCGTCAGCCCGCACGCCCCCCTGCACCGTTATAAGGATTTTGCCGCCATCTCCCCGGCGAAGATTCACATTATTGACCAGCAGGGTAGGTTGCAATGGCCTTTCATCTACGGCATCCTGCGAGAGCGTGACCCGGTTACGAGGCGTCCTCTGTATGACGAAGACTATACTGGAATCTATCCGATCCGGTTCTTTGTGCGCGGCGACGAATATGAGCTTTGGGGATTGTTCAAGACCGATTTGCACCTCTTCGGCACTGGAGATAACGAGAAAGCTCCACTATTCATCTTGGGTGCCGATAATCTCGGCCGCGATTGTCTGTCGCGCATCTTTTATGGGGGGCGTATCAGCCTGACGGTCGGGTTGGTCGGTGTCACGCTCTCCTTCATCTTTGGGCTGATCCTGGGAGGGGTGGCAGGATATTTCGGCGGCATCGTTGATGAGGTCATCATGCGAATCATTGACGTATTGGTTTCGCTGCCGACGATCCCTTTGTGGATGGCGCTGGCAGCCGCCTTGCCGCAAGATTGGCCGCAACTGCGTACCTATTTCTACGTCACCATCATCCTCTCGGTCCTGGGCTGGACGACGTTGGCCCGCACCGTGCGCGGCAAGATGCTCAGTTTGCGCGAGGAAGACTATGTCATGTCTGCCAAACTGGATGGCGAAAATGAAGGGCAGATTATTGCCCGCTACATGCTGCCAGGATTTGCCAGCTATATCATCGTTCAACTGACCATAGCCATCCCCAACATGATTCTGGGAGAGACGGCGTTGAGCTTCCTGGGCATTGGCTTGCACCTGCCGACGATTAGCTGGGGCGTCATGTTACAGGATGCTCAAAACCTGCAGACCGTCGCGCAGTTGCCGTGGTTACTCTGGCCGGTCGCCTTTGTGGTGGTGGCAGTACTCATGTTCAACTTCCTAGGGGATGGCCTGCGCGACGCCGCCGATCCCTACGTCACATAGGAAGGCCTCCCGATGACAATGATGACAATGAACGAGAATCCGGTAGACACCAACGGAGAGGTACTGGTAGAGATCAAGAACCTACGCACCTACTTTCACCTGGCCGAGGGTATCGTTCGGGCCGTGGATGGCGTTGACCTGGAGATCGAACGGGGTCGGACGTTGGGGTTGGTTGGCGAGAGCGGCTGCGGCAAGAGCATGACCGCCCACTCTATGCTGCGAATCGTGCCCGTGCCCGGCCGGATCGAGGAAGGAGAGATCCTGTACCACAAGTCAGTGAGCGAAAATGGCCTCTCCGCCATGACCGAAATCATTGACCTGGCCAAGCTCAATCCTGGAGGCAGGGAGATCCGGGCCATCCGGGGCAACGAAATCTCTATGGTGTTCCAGGAGCCGATGACGGCTATGAGTCCGGTGCGCACCGTGGGGCGTCAGATTATGGAGGCCATTGAACTGCACCAGCAGGTGAGCAAAGCTGAGGCTCGGAGGAGAGCGATTGACATGCTGGCCTGGGTCAAGATGCCTAACCCGGAGCAAACCATTGACGATTATCCTTTCCAGTTGAGCGGCGGTATGCGCCAGCGAGCCATCATCGCCATGGCCCTCAGTTGCCACCCCAGCCTGCTCATCGCCGACGAGCCCACGACCGCCCTGGACGTGACCACCGAGGCACAGATTCTGGACCTGATGCGGAGCCTTCAGGAGGAGTTGGGCATGGCCATTATGTACATCACCCACAACCTGGGGGTGATCGCCGAGATGTCCGACGAAGTCGCCGTGATGTATCTGGGCAAGATCGTCGAGCAGGCCGATGTGAACGACATTTTCTTCAACCCCTTGCACCCTTATACTCGCGCGCTCCTCAAGTCCATTCCTCAACTGGACGACGCGGTCGCTCATAACCACAAGCAGAGACGATTGCAGGTTATCAAGGGGATGGTGCCCGATCCATACAGCGTGCTAAAGGGGTGCCCTTTCCATCCCCGGTGTCCTGATTCTACGGCCGGCATCTGCAACCAAGTGGAGCCGAGGACCATCGAAGTAGAGGCAGGGCACCTGGTTAGATGTCACCTGGATTCCCAGCCCTAGAACTCGTAAGACTCAGTACATCACAATTGGCTCCCGCTGGATCGTCAGATCCAGCGGTTTGGCGGTGGATTTGGCAATCCACCGCGAGCGACTTTGATCTACTGAGAATTCACACCGCAAACAAGGATGCAACAATATGCCCGATCAAGTCAGCCAAGAGGAACCCCTGCTGGAAGTCACAGAGCTAAAGAAGTATTTTCCGATTCAACGTGGTTTTTTAAAGAGGGTCGTGGGCCACGTAAAGGCCGTGGACGGGGTGAGCTTTCACATTATGGAAGGGGAGACACTGGGCCTGGTCGGTGAGAGCGGTTGCGGGAAAACTACGACCGGGCGATCAATCTTGCGGGCCATCCCGCCCACCAGTGGCCAGGTGATGTTCAGAGACCCAATCCTGGGACGCGTGGACGTCAGCACGCTAGAGAAGGAGCAGCTTGGGCAAGTCCGCCGCAGCATGCGCATGATCTTTCAGGATCCTTATACTTCTTTGAATCCACGCATGACCTTGTTGGATATCGTGGGCGCGCCTTTGCGGGCAATGAACATCGCAAAGAGAAGGGAATTGGAGGATCGAGTAGCCGAGATGCTGCGGCTAGTCGGCCTCTCGCCGGAATACATGCGGCGCTACCCGCACGCCTTCAGCGGCGGCCAGCGCCAGCGTATCGGTGTCGCACGCGCCCTGGCCCCCAATCCCATGTTCGTCGTCTGCGACGAGCCGGTTTCGGCGCTTGATGTCTCTGTGCAGGCCCAGATCCTGAACTTGCTCAAAGACCTGCAGGAGCAACTGGGATTGACCTACCTGTTTGTCGCTCACGACCTGAGTGTCGTCGCCCACATCAGCGATCGGGTGGCGGTGATGTACGTGGGCAAGCTCGTTGAGATGGCACCCACGGCCGAGCTTTTCTCTTCTCCCAAGCATCCATACACCGAGGCCCTGATGTCGGCCATCCCCAGGCCTGATCCCAGGCCGAGAGAGAGACGCATCCTGCTCACGGGCGAGGTGGCCAACCCTGCTGACCCGCCTTCAGGCTGCTACTTCCACCCTCGCTGCACGTACGTCAAGGAGGTCTGCAAAGTGGAAGGCCCTTCCCTGGAGGAAATCAGCAAGGGACACTATGTGCGCTGCCACCGCGCCAGGGAGCTTGCGCTCGTCGGAGTAGCAGGAATAGGAACCCAAGCATGAGCGAGACCGTGCGCAAGATATGGCGATTCGGTGGGCTTTATCTCCTGTGGCTGATCTCCGCCGCGCTGGGAGTGGCGGACTTGCTTGTCTCCAGGACAGTGCTGCGGGCGGTGGCTTTCGCACTGGGAGCTGACCGTTGGTCGCTCCCAGCGATCGAAAAGTTCGGGTTTCTTGCCCTCGGTCTCCTCTGGCTGGCGCTGGTCTACGTGTGCGAGGCTATCTATGAGAAGGATGCTGCCGTTGGCATGGGTCAACTGGTGCGGCGGTTCGCCTGGGTGACGGGTGTTGAGGTTGGGTTCCTGGTCCTGGCCAATGTCGTGCTGTGGCTGATATTCTGATGGGGCCAAGTGTGTCTGTCTACTACGTTGGCTATGACCTTCAACACGGCTACGTCCACAACTGGCTGGTGGCTGGGCCTCAGGCCATTCCTGTCCCCAACGTGGATCGCGTGACTACTCAGGCTGTCATTGCGAGCGAAGCGAAGCAATCCCCAAATCGCAAGGAGGAGATTGCTTCGTCGCAAAAAACGCTCCTCGCAATGACACGGGCTGAGCAGTTACAGCTTCAGATTGCCCACCACTATTTTGAGGAAGATTCGGGCGTTACCCGGCTCCCTGTGCAGGGAGAAACCTTCGCCGTGGGTGACGCAGAATTGACCTGGAATTACGTCCGCTGTCTCGACGAGCACTTCGTAGATCTCTCCGATTCCTACCCCACCTGTCACTATCTGCGGGCCTGGGCATACGCCCAGGTGGTGAGTCCTGCTTCCCAGGAAGTGACTTTCATCCTGACCACGAATGGCCCGGCGGATCTTTGGCTGAATGGCCAACACATTCATCGTCAGGAGCACTTTCACCCCCAGATCCCCCATAGCGTCTCCTTCCCGGCCCCACTTCAGGAAGGGCACAACGAAGTCCTGGTGCGCTTCGAAGAGGTGGCTGTGCGGGAGTGTCCTTATGCCATGGCGCTGCAGATCGTTGGTCTTTCCCCTGATGACGTGTCCGAAAAGCCTTGTCCTGAGCGAAGCCGAAGGATCCGTGTACTTCTGCCGATCCCTGTTGAGGCGGTCGCCCGTCGTCAAACCCTCGAACAGGTGTTTGAGGCAGCCTACCTCGACCGGGATGTATACGTAGGGAACGAGCACGTCATCGTGCGTTGGCCGGATGACCTGGCTGCATCGGCCGACGTGGCGGTCCGCTTCCAAAGGCCATCAGGCCGGATCTACGGAGAGGCGCACGTCACGGGAAGGGCCGGCGATCACGCCTTCCTGGGCAGGCCCTCGGAGGTCCCGGAGGGTCCCTACCAGGCCCTCCTGATGCCGAGGCCCACAGAGTACTACGAGCAGAATATGCGCATCCAACGGGAGATGGACTTGTGGGCGCTTAGAAGTCACTATTCCCAGACGCCCTACGGTACCTATGAGGAGCGCCGCCTGGAGGCATTGAATGATGCGGCCCGACGAGAAGATAACGTCTTTGCCGAGATTGCCAAGATGGAACTCGGCCGCTGGTCTGAGGTCAAGATTGACGCCATCAGAGAGACCATCCAAAAGATCAACCGGCGCGAGGACGGTAGCGATTTCTATGGTTCGGCTACGCTCACCACAGGCCTGGTCGGCTTGCTGGGCATGATGCACCGTTATGGAAAGAACCCCTCTTTTCCACGCAAGCTCGAACGCCCGTTGGAGAAGTGTGTCCTCAAATTCAGGTACTGGATGGACGAGCCAGGCAGCGACGCCCTATGTTTCTGGTCGGAGAACCATCAGATTCTGTTTCACACGTGCGAGATCCTGGCCGGCCAGCTCTACCCCGGTTGGACGTTTGCCAATACAGGCAAAAGCGGAAAATGGCATCGCGAGAAGGGGGAGCAGAGGGCCATATCCTGGTTGCACAAGCGGGGGACAGGCGGGTTCCGGGAGTGGGACTCCAACTGTTACTTCGAGCAAGACTTGCTGGCTCTTTCCCACCTGGCTGATCTGGCCAGGAACCAGCAAGTGTGGGAACTGGCCACGGTGGTCATGGACAAGATGTTCTTCACCATGGCCCTCAACTCGTACCAGGGTGTCTTTGGCTCTACCCACGGGCGCACCTACACCCCATTGATCAAAGGGGGGCGACTGGAGTCCACGGCAGGCATCGGCCGGCTGATGTGGGGCATGGGTGCTTTTAACCATCACACCATGGGGACAGTCGGCTTGGCTTGCGCAAAGGGGTATGAACTCCTGCCCATTATCCCAGACATCGCCGCCGACCTGCCAGAGGAGATGTGGAACCGTGAGCGTCACGCGGGCGAACTGGAGGAGTGGTGTGATCGTGCCACCGGCTCCTGGGAGGTGAACAAGGTCACCTATAAGACGCCGGACTACATGCTCTGCTCGGCCCAGGACTATCACCCTGGCGAGAGAGGATCCCAGCAACACATCTGGCAGGCCACCCTGGGACCCGACGCGGTCGTCTTCGTCACCCATCCGCCCTGCATGAGCGAGAAAAGCAGCCACCAGCCCAATTTCTGGCACGGTAACCATATCCTGCCGCGGGTCGCTCAATGGCGGGATGTGCTCATCGCCGTCCACAAGCTGCCGGAGAACGACTGGCTGGGTTTCACCCACGCCTACTTCCCCATCTATGCCTTCGACGAGCACGTGCTGCGGGATGGCTGGGCCTTCGCCCGGAAGGGGGAGGGCTACCTGGCCCTCACCGCCGCCCAGGGGCTGGAGTTCATCACACGGGGAGACAACGCCTACCGTGAGCTGCGCTCCTACGGGCAGCACAACGTCTGGCTGTGCCATACGGGCCGGGCGGCGCAAGACGGCAGCTTCAGCGAGTTCCAGGAAAGAGTGCTGGCGCTGGACGTGGCCTGCGAGGGCTTGTCGGTGCGCTGCACCACCCTGCGCGGCCAGTCCCTGGCCTTTGGCTGGGAGGGACCGCTGTTGGTGGACGGAAAAGAGCAACCCATTACCGGCTTCAAACACTACGAGAATCCCTACTGCGTTGCCGATTGGCCTGCCTCACAGATGGAGATTCGCTTCGGCGACCATTTGTTGAGGCTCAGATTTGGTGTGTAAGGAGGAGACCACATGTTCCGTTTTGGCGTTGATTATTACCCTGAGCACTGGCCTCAAGAGCGTTGGACCACCGATGCTCGCCTCATGCAAGAGGCGGGCATTAACACCGTCCGTCTGGCCGAGTTCGCCTGGAGCTACCTGGAGCCGCGTCCCGATCACTTTGACTTCGACTGGCTGGACCAGGCACTGGACATCCTGCAGGCTCACGGCATCCAGGCGATCCTCGGCACGCCTACGGCTTCCCCGGCTCCCTGGGTGATGGCCCTGTATCCCGACGCCTACCGGGTCTCGGAGTACGGCCTGCGCCAGACCTATGGGAACCGGCGCGAATACTGCCCCACGCATCCAGGCTACCGCGAGCGCAGCCGCATCATCACCCGGGCCATGGCCGAACACTATGCCGACCACCCGGCGGTCATCGGCTGGCAGACGGACAACGAATTGAGCGGTTACTGCTTTTGCGCCATCTGTCGGGCTGACTTCCAGATCTGGCTTCGAGAGAAATACGGCAGCCTGGACGCTCTGAACGATGCCTGGGGCACCGCCTTCTGGAGTCACGTCTACACCGAGTGGTCACAGATCCCCATGCCTCTGCAGACCGGCGGCGTCCCCAATCCTGGGCTGGACCTTGACTACCGCCGCTTCATGTCCGACGCCCACGTCCGCTTCCAGCAGGAGCAGGTGGACATCCTGCGCCAGGTATGTCCGAACCACTTTGTCACCCACAACTTTATGGGGTTTGGCTTTGACCAGATCAACTACTTCGATCTGGCTCGACCATTGGATTTTGTCGCCTGGGATAACTATCCGCGCGGGTTCTGGAACATGCAGGCGCACGTCGCTCCGAGCCCTATCGCTCTCTCCTGCGACACAATGCGCGGCCTGAAGCATCAAAACGTCTGGGTCATGGAGCAGCAGTCTGGCCCGAGCGGCTGGCAGACAGTGGGCATGACGCCGCGGCCGGGGGAGATACGGCTGTGGACCTACCAGGCCATCGCCCACGGGGCCGATGCCATCGTTTACTTTCGCTGGCGTACGGCCCGTTTCGGCACGGAGCAGTACTGGCACGGCGTGCTCGATCACGATGGCCAACCCCGCCGCCGCTATGGGGAGATCCAGGCCATTGGCGCCGAGTTGGGGCGGGTGGGTGAGGAGATCCTGGGAACGGAGAGCCGTGCTCAGGTGGCGATGTTGCTCTCGTACGACACCCGGTTCGCTTTTCATGTCCAACCTAACCACGACGGCTTCAAGTACCCTGAGCTCTTTGGCAGTTACTACGCGGCCCTACATCGCCGCAACGTAGGCGTGGACATCGTGCCCCCGACGGCAGACCTGAGCGGCTATCACTTGGTGTTGGCCCCGGCGCTGCACGTGCTCAGCCGGGACGCTGCCGACAACCTGCGCCGCTACGTGGAGAACGGCGGTATTCTTCTGACCACAGCCCGCAGTGGTGTGAAAGATGAGGCCAACGCCGTGGTGAACATGTCACTGCCGGGGTTGCTGGCCGAGGTGTGCGGCGTGGAGGTGGACGAATACGACGCCCTGCCCGCCGACGCGAGCGTGTCGCTGGAGCTAGAATTGCCCGGCCTGGATGCTGAAGCACCAGCGGCGCACGCCCGGCTGTGGTGCGACCTGCTGACCCCCACCACTGCTCAGACCGTGGCCCGCTACGGGGGAGAATACTATGCCGGTCGAGCAGCCATCACCCGCAACCGATTTGGTCAGGGCCAGGCTGTGTATGTGGGCACCCTGGGCGACGAGGCCTTGCACGACGCGGTCGTCGGCTGGCTGGTGGATGCTGCGGCCGTTTCGCCTGCACTGACCACGCCCGGCGGCGTGGAGGCGGTGGAACGCTGGAAGGATAGGCAGCGCCTTCTGTTCCTGCTCAATCACGCCGACCACGCCTGCGACGTTGTTCTACCCCAGCAAATGACGGATCTGCTGACGGGTCAGGTAATAGAGCGACAGGTCACCCTGGAACCCAAGGCGGTCATGATCCTGCGCGAGACGTAGAGCGACATATAGGATTCGTAGTAGCGACTTCAGTCGCTCTGACTCCATGAGGAACGACTGAAGGCCACTACGAAGAAAATGGCCTAATTCCAGGGCAAGTGTGTGGAAAAGAAAAGATCGAGAAGAATGACAGGCAATTGAAGGAGGGCAGATAAACATGACAAAACATCAACCTCGGCAAGAGATCGCCAGCGATGACTGGCAAAACCCCCAAGTCGTGGGGCGAAACAAAGAACCAGGGCACGCGACGCTGGTGCCCTACGCCGATGAGACCACGGCACTGGCGGAGGATCGCATGGCCTTGCCTTATTTTAAGCTGCTGAACGGCGAGTGGCAGTTCAAGGTTGCGCCCAACCCGACGTCGGCCCCGGAGAGGTTCTACGAGCCGGGCTTTGACGCCAGTGAGTGGGACATTATCACTGTGCCGGGGAACTGGCAGTTGCAAGGCCTGGGCCGAGGCTACGACGTGCCTATGTACTGCAATGTCCAGTACCCTTTCCCGATCGATGATCTCCCGCGCGTGCCGGAAGGCGACAACCCCACCGGCTCGTACCGCCGGACGTTTGCCGTGCCGGAGGAATGGAACGGGCGGCAGATTTTTCTCCTCTTCGAAGGAGTAGATTCAGCCTTCCACCTCTGGGTCAACGGCGAGATGGTCGGCTACAGCCAGGACAGCCGTCTGCCGGCGGAGTTCAACGTGACACCCTACATCCATCCTGGCGAAAACACGCTGGCCATCCGGGTGTACCGCTGGTCCGACGGCAGCTATCTGGAGGATCAGGACTATTGGCGGCTGAGCGGCATCTACCGGGATGTGTACCTGTGGGCCGCGCCGCCGGTTCACGTGCGCGATTTTTGGGTCAGGACGGATCTCGATGAGGTCTATCGCGATGCCACGCTCAAGGTCAGGGCCAAGGTCCGGAACTATGGCGAGCAGGATGCGATGGATTACGTCGTTGAAGCGATGCTCTACGACGCCGACGGGAAGCCGTCATTCGCTGAGCCCACGTCGGGCCGAGTTGCTGCCGGGGCAGGAGATGAGATCACGCTGGACCTGGAGCGGGCTGTAACCGATCCAGAGAAGTGGTCGGATGAATATCCCTACTTGTACACGCTGCTGATCTCGCTAAAGGACCCGGCTGGTAACATTCTGGAAGTCGAGAGCTGTAAGGTCGGCTTCCGGCAGGTCGAGATCAAAGACGGGCAGATCCACGTCAACGGCGTGCCGGTTTTGTTCAAAGGCGTGAACCGGCACGAGCACGATCCCGACACAGGCCACACGATCTCCGTGGAATCCATGGTCCAGGACATCCGGCTGATGAAACAATTCAACATCAACGCCGTGCGCACCTGCCACTACCCCGACGATCCCCGCTGGTACGATCTGTGCGACCGGTATGGCATCTACCTGATTGACGAAGCCAACATCGAGTCGCATGGCGTCTGGGACCGGTTGACCAAAGACCCTGTGTGGAAGACGGCGTTCATGGAGCGTGGCATACGGATGGTGGAGCGAGACAAGAACCATCCGTCGGTCATCATCTGGTCACTGGGTAACGAGTCGGGGTATGGACCGAACCACCAAGCTCTCGCCGACTGGATCCACGAGCACGACCCCACGCGCCCGGTGCATTATGAGAGCGCCACAATGGGGAGGATTTACAAGGGACCCGAAACCGCGCCAGAGATAGACATTGTGAGCACAATGTATCCTAGTGTGGATAGGCTCGCCGAGATGGCCCAGGCGCCAGGTGAAACCCGCCCCTTCATCATGGCCGAATATGCCCACGCGATGGGCAACAGCCCCGGCAACCTCAAAGAGTACTGGGACATCATCGAGACTTATCCGCGTCTGCAAGGCGGTTTCGTCTGGGACTGGGTGGACCAGGGCATCCGGCAAGTCACGGACGAAGGTGAGGAGTGGTATGCCTACGGCGGCGATTTCGGCGACGAGCCCAACGACGGCAGTTTCTGCATTAACGGGCTGGTTTTTCCAGATCGTGCCATTCAGCCCTCGATGTGGGAGCACAAAAAGGTCGTGCAACCGGTCAAGGTCGAGCCAAAGGATCTGCTCGCGGGCCAGGCTGAGATCGTCAACAGGTATTCCTTCTCTGACCTGAGCGGGCTGGACATGGCGTGGAAACTGTGTGCCGATGGCCGTGTGCTGCAGACGGGGCGGTTGCCCAGGCTGCATACACCTGCTGGCGGACGCGAGGTTGTGGCGATCCCATTCGTCAAGCCAGAGTTGGAGCCAGGCGTCGAGTACTGGTTGACGCTGAGCTTCAGGCTGGCTGAGGACACGCCCTGGGCGGAGAAGGGACACGAGGTCGCCTGGGAGCAGTTCAAGGTGCCGTTCGATGTGCCGCAGGTGCCCGTCCTCTCAGCCCCGAAGATGCCAGCGTTAACCCTGACCGATTCCGAGGCCCAGGCGGTGGTGAAGGGGGTGGGGTTCCGGCTGGCGTTCGACAAGAGCGAAGGCACAATAGTCTCTTTCCGGTATCAGGGTAACGAACTGGTCGAGAGAGGCCCCCGCCTGAACTTCTGGCGTGCGCCGACCGAAAACGACCTCAATACCTGGGGCGATGAAAAGGCCGCCATCCGTTGGCGCGAGGTGGGGTTGGATCAACTTCAGGAACGGATAACTGAGGTTGAGGTCGCGCGGCTTGCCCCGCAGGCGGTACGAATTGCAGTACGCTCGGTCAGCGAGGTCAGAGAAGACGCCGTGCTGCCAGAACCGCCCAGTAAAGAGGAACAGTGGGCGATGCTGGAGCAAGGGCTGAACTGGCTTCTGGATGAAGAAAAGCTGCGTGCGCTTTGTCCCCGCTTGGGCGTAGCCTATGACGAGTTGCCGGGCACCCACAAGCAGCCCAAGATCAAGGGGTTGTTGGCGCATTTGGCCAGCGAAAATCGCGTGCTTGAGCTGGTACAGCAGGTGCACGACCTCCTCGTTGAATTGGGGGAGCCGGTTCCCGATGTCCTCAAGGAGGTCGTCGCCTCTGGCAAACTCGAGATGCAGCCACGGCCCAAGCCACTGGCGCGTTTCGAGTGCGACTACGTCTACACGGTCTACGGCAGCGGCGACGTGGTGATTGACACGCACGTCGTGCCGGAGGCAGACGTGCCTTTCCTGCCGCGCATCGGGCTGCAGATGTGCCTGCCGGGTGGGTATGAGCAATTCACCTGGTACGGGCGTGGCCCACACGAGACGTATGTGGATCGGAAAGAGGGCGCGCAGGTCGGCGTGTACAGCGGCACCGTGGACGAGCAATACGTGCCCTACATCGTGCCTCAGGAAAACGGCAACAAGACCGAAGTCCGCTGGGTGGCCTTGACGAACGATGATGGCGTCGGCCTGTTGGCGAGCGGCGATCGGTGGTTGGAGGTCAGCGCCCATCACTACACGACCGAGGACTTGCCCCAGGCCAAACATACCTATGAGCTGAAACGTCGCGATGACATCACCTTGAACCTGGATTACGGGCAATCGGGGTTGGGCAGCGCCAGTTGCGGCCCCGGCCGGCTGGAAAAGTACCAGCTCAAGCCGGAGGAGATGCGGTACAGTGTCCGCTTGTGCCCATTCTCGACTGCAGTTGATTCGCCGATGATGCTGAGCAAGCAGGTTTTGAGACAGGACTGACGGAGCTTCGCACTGGGAGACACTACGGGCCGACGCTGCGACGTTACACGTCGAGCGATTACAGCTTGACATCAGGATAACGGAGGTAGACTATGGCTGCTTCACGTTGTCTTTCCAGAACGCTTCACCCCATTGCTGGGGTGTCGTTATTTATGAGTATGTTGGGCTTGAGTGGCTGTGGCCCTGCCCAAATGCCGACGCCAACAGCGGTAGCCACGACCACGCCAATACCCATCCCTACTCCCACTTCCACCCCTGTTCCCATCCCTGACTCTTATCTCCTGCTGGCCGTCTCAGCCGATTCTCTCTCCCTTTCCGGCGAGTGGCGCTTTGCCGTTGACCCTGGTGAGGTCGGGGAGAACAAGGGCTGGGCGGCCCCCGACTTTGACGATTCCGGGTGGGCGGTGGTGACGGTGCCGCACACCTGGGGGGTGATGGAGGAGCACGCTGATTACGATGGTATAGCCTGGTACCGCCGCACCTTCGCGCTCCCCGCCAAGGCACAAGACGCGCACCTGCGCCTGCACTTTGGGGCGGTTTTTTACCTGGCGCGCGTCTGGCTCAACGGCCAGTACCTGGGTGCGCATGAGGGAGGGTATACCCCGTTCGAGTTCGACGTGAGTGGGATTGCCAAGCCCGGCGCAGAGAACGTCATCGCCGTGCAGGTAGACAACAAGCGTGCCTTAGACCGCATCCCGGCCAGTCCGAGCAAGGACTGGACGTACGACTGGTGGAACTATGGCGGCATCGTGCGCGACGTCTCGCTGGAGATGACCAGCCGTGCCTTCATCGCCCGCCAGATGGTAGTGGCCACACCGAACCTGGTGGGGGTAGATGAGGCGGACACGGCAACCATCATGGCGACAGTGACCGTCAGCAATATGTCCACCGAACCCCTGGAGGGCACGCTGACCGCCGATGTGTTCGACGATGGCACCGGCCTATCCGTGTTGGAATCCATTCTTACAGAGCCGGTCAGAGTCTCGCCAGGCGAGAGCGCCGACGTTCAATTGACGGCCACGGTCTCGAAGCCCAGGCTGTGGCACTTTGACCATCCCCACCTCTACTGCTGGTCGGCCTCACTTCTCGGCGCCGACGGCACACTGCTGCACGGCGGCGAGGTGACGTTCGGCATCCGCCTGGTGGAGTTGAAGGAGGCGCGCTTCTACCTGAACGGGGAGCCAATGCGGCTGGTGGGGCTCACTCGCCACGCCGACTCGCCCTGGTACGGTCTGGCCGAGACGGTGACGATGATGGCGGCGGACTACGACGATCTGAAGATGCTCAACGTGGTGTTCTCGCGCCCGGTGCATTACCCCCAGCACCAGTTCATCCTCGACTACTGCGACCGCAACGGCATCATGCTGATCCCCGAGGTGCCGGCCTGGCAGCTCACCGCCGAACAGATGGCAAGGAAGCAAATGCGCGAACTGGAGAAGCAGCAGCTCCGCGAGATGATCATCGCCAACTTCAATCACCCGTCGGTGTGGGCGTGGAGTGTGGGCAACGAGTACCAATCTAATACGCGGGCTGGCAACGAGTTCACCCGCGAGATGGTCGCGTTCGTCAAGTCGCTCGACCCCACGCGCCCGGTGGGGTTCGCCTCCCATCGCCTGGCCAGCGATCCCGAATCCGACGCCACCGCCCTGACGGACTTTGTGATGATGAATCAGTACCTCGGCACGTGGCATGGCCCCAAGGACATCCTCGACCAGGCGCTGGACGACATCCACGCGGCCTGGCCCGACAAAGTGGTCATCATATCTGAGTTCGGTTTTGAACCGCGTTGGAACCGCTGGGGACCGCCCACCAGCGAGCTCGACCCAGCGAAGTATTACTTCATCCCAGAAGGCATACCCTCGGACTCGGAGGAGGCCGACGAGCAGCGCCAGATGGTAATCGCCGAGCAAATGGAGATATTCCGCGGCAAGCCGTTCGTCGCAGCAGTGATCTTTTGGAGCTACCAGGACTATCGGACGCCCAGTGGCTTCATGACGGGCGTGGTGGATGCGGAGCGGAATCGGCGTGGCTCGTGGTATCTGCTGCGCGATGAGTACACCCCGGTGTTGATCGAGTCGGTGACCTTTTCCCCGGCCCACGGGAACAGCCGGAGCGCCACCGTGACCCTGCGGACGCGAGGTCCCGTGGAGACGGACATGCCAGCCTACACCCTGCGCGAGTACAAGCTGCATTGGGCCGTAACCTCACCGGAGGGTGAAACGGTGTTCTCGGAGGGCGAGATCGCCCTCCCGACGCTCGAACCGGGATCTGAGTGGTCGGGTCAGGCGGAATGGGCGGTGCCGGAAGCCGAATACGTGCTCAGCGTGAGCGTCATCCGGCCCACCGGGTTCACGGTCATCGAGCGTTCGTATGATTCAGAAGGGGAGTGAGATTGGCCATGTCGGGAAGGGATTCGCATTCTGAGACTCGCGTCATAGAAGAAGCACATGCCAACATTGCAGTTTACTGAGGAAGATTGGACGCGCGTCGAACGCGACATGATGGCCTGGTGGGCGGGCGAGCTGGAACGGCCGCTGGTCTGGTTGGCCGTTACCGATCCAATCCCGCAAGAAAAGCCTTACGCATACTTGAGCAGTTATCCGCTCGACATGCCGGCCGATGAAGTGGTTGACCGGTACGAGCTTTTTTTGGCGGCGACGCACTTTTACGGCGATGCGTTCCCATGGTGGTGGATCAACTGTGGCCCGGGCATCCTGGCCGGTTTTTTGGGCTCAAATGTCAACAGCGTGGTTGACCCGTCGGAGACCGTGTGGTTCTCACCGTCCCAAAAGAAGGATATCCAGGATATCAACTTGGGATACGACGCCGAGAATATCTGGTGGAAACGAGTGAAGGCATTGACCTCGGCTGTCGTCGAGCGCTATGAGGGACGACTCGCCGTTTCACATACGGACCTGGGCGGGAATCTGGATGTTCTGGCCTCATTTCTTGAGACCGAAAGGCTGCTGTTCGATCTGATTGACTGTCCCGAGGAGGTTGAGCGGGTGGCGGGGCAGATTACGAATCTGTGGCTGCGCTATTACGACGAGCTGGACGCCTTGATTCGCCCACCCTGCCGTGGTACATCCTGTTGGACTCCGATCTGGTCTACCGGCAAAACCTACATGCTCCAGTGCGACTTTGCCTACATGATCTCGCCGGCCATGTTTGAGCGGTTCGTGCTGCCCGATCTCATCGCCTGCTGCGATCACCTGGATCATGGCTTTTATCACCTGGATGGCAAGGGGCAGATCCCACACCTGGATTTACTGCTTTCCATACCCCGCTTGCGCGGTATCCAATGGATTCCTGGCGCCGGGCAACCATCACCCGATCAATGGTTGCCCTTGCTGAAACGCATCCGCGATGGCGGCAAGCTGTGCCAGGTGTTTGTCAGCTCCGAAGGCGCGCGGACCATCGTCGAGCATCTGGGAGGACGCGGATTCCTGCTGGTGATCGAGCATTCTGGCCAGGAGTTTGTAGATCCGGAACGGGCGCAGGCGTTTCTCAAGACCTTGGCTCAAGAAGACATTTCACGTCAGGCAACAGTATGAGAGACACGACCATCCCGCACGAAGCTCCTGAGCCCAACAGGACAGACTTCATGATCGCTCTAGCCGTGGGGGTATGCGCGCTGGCGGCGTATGTGCGCACCCTGGCTCCGGACGTGCTCTATGGGGACAGTGCCGAGTTTCAGACGCTGGCCTACACGCTGGGCACGACCCATTCAACCGGCTACCCTGTCTACTTGCTGTTGGGACGGTTGCTCGGTTTCCTGCCCATCGGTTCGCTGGCCTGGCGTGTCAACTTGCTTTCGGCGGTAGGCGCGGCCACGACCGTGAGCAGCGTTTTCTTGCTGACTCGCTACCTGACCCGCAGCCGTATCGGCGCCTTGCTGGGGAGCGTCGCGCTGGGGCTCTCGTACACGTTCTGGTCGCAGGCCATCATCGCCGAGGTGTATACGCCAGCGCTGGCGTTTCTGAGCGCAATTCTACTCCTCTTGTGGCGTTGGCACAACGCTCCCGCTGAGCGCAACCGCGCCTTGCTGTTCGCTGCCTTGCTGGCGGGTCTGGGCCTTGGCGTCCACGCCTTCGTTGTACTGATGGCACCGACGGCGGTCGTCTTCGTCATTTTGACCTTGTGGTTACAACGTCTGCGTTGGCCGCAGTGGCGGCGGGCTTTGCTCGCCGC
Source organism: Anaerolineae bacterium (assembly GCA_049589355.1). GTDB lineage: Bacteria > Chloroflexota > Anaerolineae > VGOG01 > VGOG01 > JBAWAP01. The sequence goes on along the minus strand of JBAWAP010000196.1, from coordinate 3,554 downwards.
TTTGGTGGGCCTGATTCTGGGGGTGGGCGCCTTTCTACTGGCGTCCCTCGCGCTTGACCTCAACAACCCGCCTTCAAGTTTCGTCCAGGTCGCCATCTACCCTTCAAGGTCGCTATGGGGGCTCGAGGCCACCGATTTGGATAGTCCATTCAAGCGGCTGTGGTTGACGATGACGGGGCGTCAGTGGCAGGATGCGATGTTCCCGGGGAACCTGGACATTGCGGACGAGATTGTCATCTATTGCGACCGGCTCATCAGTGATGAGTTCTCTTCGCTGATGCTCCTGTGTGCCATGTTGGGTGTGACTGTGATGCTGCATACTGTACCTAAGTTAGGCGTGTGTTGGCTGGTGACCTTTGCCACAATCTTGTACTTCATCCTGCACTACCAGCCGCCGGACAAGTACATCTTTTATCTTCCGACCTCCCTGCTGGTAGCGATAGCGACAGGCTGTGGCGCAGGCTCTCTGTTGGAGTGGGCATACCGGCACCTGGTGGCGGTAAGAAAGCGCCGCTACCTGGCGCCACTCTACCTGCTGGCGGTGGCTCTCCTTGTTCTGATGGTCGTTCGGCCCTTCGGGGCTCCGCGCTGGCAGGCGCTTCGGGCCGGTGTCGCGACGTTTGTGCAGGAAGACTACGCCTATCCGCTCTACAATCTGGAGGAACCACGGCGCATGTTGACCTGGAGGCTCAAATCTCTCCCCGATAACGCGCTGCTGATTGTGGAGTGGCGGGCACTCTATACGATGTACTACCTCGCGCACGTGGAGCAACTGCGGCCCGATATCACGATCCTGGAGGCCTCGCCACACGGCGCGGAAGAAGGAATGGTCGCCGATACCCTGATCCAAGAACTGAAGGGCGCTTTGCGGGAGGGGCGTCTTGTTTATGCCGAGGGAGTTTACGGGAACTTAAGAGACCACTTCCGCGTGCAACCGGCGTTGGGGGGCGAGTGGTATCGCCTGTCGCTACCGAAAACCAATTGACTTGTTGACCCATTGATTTGTTGCCTCATTGACTTGCGTTTGATATAAACTCTTGACGAACGCGATTAAATCTGGTAAAATATTAGAGGGGCTGTCTGGCTCCTGAAAACCCGGTCTGAAGGAGGTCGAAGAAAATGGAGAAGTGGGAATGTCTGGCCTGTGGTTACATCTACGATCCGTTGGCGGGCGATCCTGAGGGAGACATACCTCCTGGCACACCCTTTGAGGATTTGCCCGACGATTGGGTCTGCCCCGAATGTGGGGCGGGAAAGGACATGTTTGAAAAGATCGAGTGAGGTGCAGCGAAGGACTTGAAAGGATTTGTACCCGCGCGCTGACAAGCTGCATCAGTTCGGCTAGGAGACAAGCGGAGGCGGTCAGATGAGCGAAGAACGCCGGCGGCGCATACCGCCTGGCCAATATGTGACGGAGAGGTTTCCCATTCTTCACGAAGGCCCCATTCCGCCCTTTGACCGAAGAAGGTGGGATTTCCAGGTCTGGGGGCTGGTGGAGAGTCCCGTAAAGTTGACTTACGATGAGTTGCGGGCCTTGCCTGTCAAAGAAGTTGTAGCCGACATTCACTGCGTCACTGGCTGGAGCAAACTGGACACTCGCTGGGAGGGGATCTCTCCGCAGGAGCTCCTGCGCTTGGCCCGCCCCAAATCCGAGGCGGCGTATGTGCTGGTTCATTGCGACGGAGGTTACACCACAAACCTGCCTCTAGAGGCTTTGCTCAATGATAGCGTCGTACTCGCCTATGGCTACGAGGGGGAGGCACTGCCTCCGGAGTACGGTGGGCCGCTGCGATTGGTGGTCCCCAATCGTTACTTCTACAAGAGCGCCAAGTGGGTGCGGGGATTGGAACTCATGGCCGAGGATCGCCCTGGATTCTGGGAACAGCGAGGCTACCACAATAACGCCGATCCCTGGGAAGAGGAGAGATACGCTGGCTGAAGGCTGAGACGAAGCGATTTAGCCATATCGTGATGGGATTATCAGAAAGCGGTGAAATGAAAGGACACTGGTGACATGATGAGAACTACTTGGCGTATCGGGAAGGTTTTTGGCATAGACATCAACATAGATTCCAGTTGGCTTATCATCTTCGCCTTAGTCATCTGGACCCTGGCCGGGTCGTACTTTCCGCAGCAATATCCCCGCTGGCCAACCTGGTTGCACTGGGCGGTGGGCGCGATTACCAGCATCCTCTTCTTCGGCTCGGTGTTGGGCCACGAGTTGGCCCATTCCCTGGTGGCCATCAGCCAGGGAGAGGAGGTGCACAGTATCACCCTCTTCATCTTTGGCGGTGTGGCCAGGATCACCGAGGAACCAGACAAGCCACTCAAGGAGCTGCTCATGGCTATCGTGGGGCCTTTCTTCAGCCTGGCCACCGGGATAGCCTTCGGCATCCTCTGGTTTTTGACCCGAGGTCTCCTCCAGCCCTTGAGTGCTTTAGCTCGCTATCTGGCCACGATCAACGTTAGCTTGGCCATTTTCAACCTCGTCCCTGGCTTCCCTTTGGATGGGGGACGAGTGCTGCGGGCATTGATCTGGGGGCTCAGCGGAAACCTGAAGATGGCCACCCGACTGGCCTCTTGGGCTGGCCAAGGGATAGCCTTCCTTTTTATGCTTGGGGGTACCTGGCAGATCTTCGGAGGCCAATGGCTCAACGGACTTTGGATCATCTTCATCGGCTGGTTTCTGTACAGTGCAGCCACCAGCGGCTATCGCCAGGTGCTGGTCAAAGAAATGCTGGAGGAGGTCAGAGCTGGTGATCTCATGACCGCGGACTTCGCTACGGTGAGTGGGGATCTCACCCTGCAGCAGTTGGTGGACGACTACGTATTGCGCCTCCGCGAGCATTCCTATCCCGTGGCCGATGGCGGCAACCTGCAGGGCATCATCTGCTTGCACGACGTCAAGACTGTTCCCAGGGAGAGGTGGTCCTTCACGCGGGTAAGCGAAGTCATGACCCCTCGGGCGGAGTTGGCGACGGTCTCCCCCGGAGATGATGGGAGTACCATCTTGGCGCGCCTGAATGCTCGTGACGTTCGCCAACTGCCAGTGGTGGATGGGGAGAGGTTGATGGGCCTGTTGCGTCGCAGCGATGTGCTCCGCTATCTACAGGTGCGGACGGCGTTGGGCACCTGAGGAAGGCTACTTCGGCGGCCTCAATGACGAGTAGACATCGCCTGGAAATAGAATTTCCAGCAACCAAAATCCAAGGTAGAGGTGTGGGAGTAAATGTATCCTGAGAGTGAAATCTTGTTTCCACCGCGCTGTATCCAGAGCCTCAAGGGGCTGAGGGATGAGCAATGGGAGGAGTTAGTAGAGCGGGTTTCTGCCTTGCCAGAGACTAATGAGGACAGTTTAGCTTTCTGTTTGATGATGATCAGGCTGTGTAAGTGCCTGAGATGCGATCTTGGCAGTTACAGGGCTTCTCTTGGTTGTTGCACCTGTGCGCAACGTGCCATCAAAGGTTTCAAGGGCTCTGACAAAGCCTTGTTGCGCTATTTCGCCAGGGCCAGGAGGGAGGTAATGAGGTACTTAGAGAGCGTCGGTGCAGAGA
>JBAWAP010000195.1:0-5472 GCA_049589355.1 Anaerolineae bacterium | reverse complement strand
GGTGCCCGTGGGCGTGCTCGTTGCCGTCGGCGTAGGCGTGGACGGCGTACGAGTGGCGGTGGGCGTGGCCGTCCCTCCATCCCCCTTCCAGCGATGGTAGAAGACGTTGAGCAACTGGACGAGCTCGCCGGTGGCCTTCTGGCCGCCAGCGGCCGACGGATGACTGTCGCTGCCGCCGTCGGGATAGGCGGCGGTGTTGCCTCCCTGGTCGGTGATGTACTCGATGGCGCCATTCCGGTAGCGGTGGTGGTTGCCCGTGTCCCAGCCCAGGTCGTTGGTGTACCAGTTCCCCCCATTGGAGGTGAGGACGTTGTAGAAATCGAAGACGGCCACGTTGTTGTAAGGGTAGTCATCAAGCCATTCTTCGACCAGCCAGTTGTTGAAGGCGCGGGCGTTGGCCGCGGCACTGGCGTCCGTGCTGTTCTCCACCAGTGGCGGAGCAGTGATGACCACGAAGAGCTTATCCTGGCAGGTAGCGAAGTAAGCCAGGATGTCGTTGTAGATGCCCTTGGCGTTGGCCACGGTCATGTGCTCCGACGAGGCATCCTGATCGCGCAGGGGGTTGTAGCCGGTGGTGGGTGGGTCATTTGGGTTGCCCTCCAGGTGGGAGTTGGGGAAACAGGATTTGAACATGATGATCTGGTTTTCGCGGCCAGGGTCGGGGTCGGTGAGGCGAGTGTAGTTGTAGGAGTGGTCCCCGTACTCAGTGTAGAGGGCACTGAGGTAAGTATTGCTGTTGGGGCCGCGGAACCAGGTCCACCAGTGGCCAATGTCGGTGGTGTCGCCGATGCCGTCCGGCCCCCAGCCGTAGTTAGTATCGCTGACGAAGTAGTTATTGTCGCGCAGGGCAATGCCCAGGCCGCCGCCCTCATCCGCCAGCCAGCCCTCGCCGGTGGAGTGATGGATGAAGACGAGTTTGACCGGGGAGGCAGGCGGGTTGGGGTTGTCAGCGGTCAGCCGTCCCCGCAGACCAGCTACGGTAGAGTTGGCAGCCAGGAGCAAGAACAACGCGACCATAACTGTCACTATCGTCGCTACTCTTCTGGTTTGCATTTTCGTCCTTCCTTTCGTTTCCCGCTCAATGGTAGGTTCGTGCTAAATCGCAACGCTCTGATTCAAAAGGTAAAGCAAGGCCATTTGCCAGATGAAAAGCAAATGGCCTTGCGAATTCTACATCAAGCAGCCTCTCTCTTTATGAGTAGCTCTTCAAGATGATGGGCAGATAGACCCGATGGCCGACGAACACGGTCACGCTGGCCGTCCCCGTCTGGCCATCGCTGTCCGTTGCGGCCAGCGTGATCTCGTGCTCACCGGGGTCCAGGGTCAGGGCGGGCAAGATGAACTGCGAACCGTTACCGAGGATTCCCTGGCGATCGGACGACCAGGTGATACTGGCTCCCGTCAGTTCCCCGTCCTCCGCATCTTCGGCATGGCCAGCCAGGACGATGGCTTCGGACAGGCTGACCCACGCATTGCTCTGTGGCGCGCCGATCCACGCGCTCGGAGCCTTGCGGGTCACCTGAAAGGCTTCCGAGTCGGCGATTGTGGTATTGAATCCGTCACTAGCCAGCACCTGCACCCGGGCTCCGTTGCCCCCCGGCCATGAGGCTGTGCTTGCGTGCAGGCTATCGTCGGTCAGGTCAACCGCCAGCGGCCACCAGGACGTTCCGCCATCATGACTGTACAGCACGGTATAGTAGAGGGTATCTCCATCCTTGTCGCTGGCTGCCCACGAGATGGTGGCTGTCTCGGAGATGACTGCTCCTGCCTGGGGCGACATGATGCTCAACGTCGGGGCGTGGGCGCTGGCGACGCGCTCAGCCAGCAGCGTGACGCCACGCCGCAGGACAATACGACGTGCCTCAGCCGGCAGTGGCAGGACGAAGGAGAATCTTCCTGTGCCGCTGCTCGCCCCATCGCCTGACGTGGCGTATGTCAGCTCGAAGCAGTGGCGGGAGAGGATAGAGCCGGAGACGCTCTGAAGATCCAGGCAATAGTCGCCTCCGGGATCGAACGTAGGGAAGGGCCCTTCGCTACTGAACTGATAGGGAATGTCGAGTTCGCCGCTGCCGTCCTCAAACACGAAGCCGCTGACCAGAATGGCCATCTGGGGTTCCGAGCCTGCCTGGGCCAGCCTTGTCGCTCGCGCCCTGCTGTCAGGGTGTTGACACGACCCTGACGAGGAAGCCGGAGCACACCATTGTCCAACTTTGGCCCACTCCTTGGAGTACTTGTTGCCGGCCAGCCTGCTCCAACTGTACGGCGAGATCCAGTGGCTGCTCTCTAAGGGCGTAACCATGAAGTCGTCGGTAGTCGCAGCTATGGTGGACTTGCTCATCACGTCGAAGCCGATTTCCTGGATGTCGGCGTTCCCCGTGAAAGGCCAGCAGGGGTCGATCCATTTGGGATCGCCGCCAGCGGGATGATCAAGGCCTTGCGTGTGTCCAACCTCGTGGGCCAGGAACCCGGCGATGTCTCCCCACGTGGGTTCGACGCCAAAGCCCGTGTTTCCCCCGCCCCATCCTATGTATGGATACCCACCCCCTAGAGCGCTCTTTGGCAGCCAGCCAAAGAGGACGTCGGGAGGCGGGGTAGATATCTTCTTCCGCCACGACTCCAGCTTCGACATCAGGTAGTCACCGTTATCGTCCCGCACATCGACTCCGGCCGAATAGGACATGTTAGCGCCTTGACTGTAGCTGACTGGCTGCGGCCAGGTCCTCTGCATCAGCCAGCCAGCCCCACCAACGACACTGACGGCGGGCAGTGGTCCCGGTAGGTACTTAGAGTAGTTCTTGGAGTCAGCGGGTGTGTAGGGATCAACGAACACCCACTTGACATTGAGCGGCTGGCGGTCATGGAGAGGCACTATAATAGAATCTGAGTTGTTGCTGTAGTCGGTCTCCAGGATCTTCTTGTCGAAGTTGACGTTCACAGCGAAAGCGATGGCCATACCTGTCGGTGCTTTCAGGGCATAGTTTACCGATCCTGAAACATCAGCGCGCAGCTCGGCAAGGCTCTTGTTCACGGGCACGTCAATGGTTGAGGGTGCCCCTGGTCCATGCCACCAGCCCCATCCGCAGGGGAGCGTTTTGCTTGTGCATGGCGGAGCAACCTGATGGGTCAGGCCCACGGTCACCCCTTGGAGGACCGTGCCCTGACAGCCATTGCAACCGATATACACCCGCACGTAGGTGTCCTTGCCAGAGGTCAGTTCCAGGTGATTGTCGGGGCACTGCTTATAACCCTGTGTGTCGTCAAAGCACTGGATGGCCTGGGTCACCTCAATGCCCCAGATATACAGGTCCACGGAACCCCCAACGTAGAGGACGGGTGGGCCATCTCGCAGAGCGATGAGGTCAGGCGGCACCGTCGGCACGGGATACGGCCCCGACTGGCGCACAGTGAAGATGTTCTCTACGTGGTCGCCGGGCTCCGGCGCGCTGAACCGGATGCGCCCCTCCGCCACCTCGCCATCCGGACCGGCTGCAGCCTCCACAAGCTCCAGGTTCGGATCGTTCAGGGCCAGGAAGTAGTAGGCATGCTCCTCCTCAGGGTTCCTCCTCACCGCCAGCAGGAAAGACCCGTTGCGGCTAGTGTGGGCCGTCCCCAACAGCGTTCCCACCTCCGACGGACTGGAAGACGCGTACAGGCTGACCTGTGCCCTCCGCAGGGGCTCACTGGCCCCCCCAACACTGCGGTACACCCTGCCAGCAAAGGTGTGCGCGCGGGACGGCAGCGTCAGGGTGGCCACAGCCACCGGCTGGGAGAACTCTGAGGTATTGCCCTGCGGGTCGGTGACGGTGGCCGTCACGTTGGGGCCCGACGGCACGCCCAGCCAGCTCCAACTCCCATCAGCCTCGGTGCTGACTTCCCCCTCGGGCTCCGCACCCTCATCGGATGGATCAGAGAAGATACGCACCCAGCAGCCGCCGCAGGTGGACGTGCCACTCACACCGAAGGTCCCGGCATAGCTGACCACAGGTGGTGTCAGCTCCATGTTGCCCCCGCCGTAAGTCTCGATGCCCAGGCCCCCATTGTCGGTGATGTGGTTAGAGCCAATATCATTGCTCACCGCCCCATCAAACACTACCACCCCATGACCGCTGTTGTGGGTAATAAGGTTGTCTTCCCACGGGAAGGCAGCAGCCCCAACATAACGCCAAGTGCCACCAATATAGTTGTCATGAGCGCCGCAGCATACCCCGATCCCTGAGCCAGCGTTGGGCAGATCTGCAGCCCCGGTCGGGTCCGTACCGATGGCGTTCCCCGTCACCGTGTTGTCGCTGGCCTCGCCGGAGATGTGCACTCCATCTATGCCATTGCCGCCAACGACGTTGTCGGGTCCGACGAAGTTCTGATGGGCGCCATCGTTGATCTCCACGCCAAAGCGCGCGTTGCCCAGTGGGGCCGTGCGTGCCGCGTTAAGGCCGACGGCATTCCCCTTGACCACATTGCCCTGGGCCTCGCCTCCGCCAATGAACACTCCATCCCCTGCATTGCCTGCGATCACATTGCCAGGCCCCACCCACGTATACTGGGCCATCCAGATACTCACCCCGCTGCCTCCGTTGGGCAGGGCGGCTGACCCGCCGACATCAGTACCGATATAGTTCCCCGTTATCTGGTTGTCGGTTGCGCTGCTACCGGTAACCTCCACGCCGTCGCTGGTGTTGCCGGAGATCACGTTGTCGGGGCCTATCACGTTGGCCGAACCGTCAACAATGGAGACGCCATTCCGGTTCCCCGCCGCGCTCGTCCCGGCCGGATTGGTGCCGACGTAGTTGCCCATCACCACATTGGAATCCGAGCCAACACCCTCGATGCACACCCCATCCTCTCCGTTGCCGGAGATCACATTGCCGAGGCCGGAACCTGCTCCCACGTGGTTGTGGTGTGCCCCGGCCTCGATGCGCACCCCGTGGCCCTCGTTGTAGATGATCTTGTTGCAGGTGACCAGGTTGTGATGGGCGCCCGCGCCGTGGATCCAGATGCCGCCGCCTGTCCAGTGCCCAATGACCAGGCCCCTGACCGTCTGACTGCTGCCCAACAGCTCCAGCCCGCTGCCACTCGCACTGTCGCCGAGCAGGAGAATGGGCCAGTTCTGGGGGCAGGGACCCGATAGACGATCCCCCGCTACCATCGTGCCTGGATCCACCAGCGCGGGCAGGGTGCTCGTGGGCTCAATCGTCCACTGGTCGGCGGTCCCATCGTATCCTGAGTCTGTGGTGGGGATGTCGAAAACGATGGTGTCTGGGCCGTCGCGCTCGTTAGCCTCACGGATGGCCTCGCGCAGGGTGCAGTCCTGCGTCTCGGTGCGCGGGTGATGGCACGCCCCATCGTCGTGGTCTGCCGTGGTGTTGACGATCAGTTGTGAGGATGCTACTTCTTCCACGTAGAACGTGTTATCCCCGTAGAGGCCCGGCTCAACGTTCGAGAAGTAAATGGATCCATCGAGCAACACCTCGACGC
>JBAWAP010000194.1:0-2861 GCA_049589355.1 Anaerolineae bacterium | reverse complement strand
GGGGAGGGGGTGGGGTCTACCGTTCCAGGGACGGAGGGCACTCATGGCAGGCGCTTGACATTAACCTGGATCTGGTCGCCGAGAAATGGAACGTGCTGTTCAAGTTTGCAGACGACCACACGCTTTATCGTTCTGCGGACGGTGGCAAGAGTTGGGACGCTGTATTGACCATCGCCTATCCAATTTTCGTGGATCCATTTGTCGTGCCATGGCAGCTTGTCTATGCCCCCGATATCGAGGTTAACCGGCCGGTCTTCCTGCTGGTGAGGATCAGGCACGACATCACTGACCCATTGTCAGAGCGGCTAATACTATACCGCTCAGGCGACGGTGGGCTGACCTGGCAGGAGGTTGAACTGCCGGAAGATGTCTCGCCAACAGCACTGGCCATTTCACCCAACTTCGCCCAGGACGGGTTGCTCTTCGTGGGCACGGCAGACGGGCGGGTGCTGACCTTCGAGGACTCGACGCTGACGGGTCAGATTGGAATAACGCCTGCAACCCTGACATTGTCTGCGGGTGATTCAGCCTGTTTCAACGTTTCCGCGCTGGCCAATTGGGACGGCCAAACCCTGCCGATAGTGCCCCCGACCCTGCCCAGTTGGTCAGTTTATGGTCTACCCACAGGAGCGACCGCCGAATTCAAGGGCCAGACGGCAGGAAACCCGACAGACGGTTGTTTACAGATTTACACTCCTTGTTCTATAGCTGAGGGGGAGTATCCCGTAGAAGTTACAGCCGCCGTTCCTGGCAAGGTCTGGAAGGCTCAGGTCACACTCGGAATTGCAGCTTGCGAAGAATTCAAACCCGGCGTCTATACCAAATCAATGGACGAGCTAATTCAGGTCATCGTCGCCGGCAAGCCAGATTTCATAAACGGTCTGCTGGTACCTCTACAAGTCTGTTGTAGCTCTCAGCCCAGGAAACTCAAAGTCACCATCGAGTCCGCGACTTCAGAAGCTGGTACTCCGTTGACAACGCCACCCAGGTTCTATCTTTTCTACAGCCTGGTTCGGCCTGCACCGGACTTTATCAATGCACACCACGATGTATTTCGTAATGTGGAGCGGGACTATATGATAAATAGCGGTTGGAGCCTGGAGGCGACGGTTACCCCAGGCCTGTACCTGCTCGTGTTTGAACACGACTCATACGCTGATCTTGTCAACCCCAGGGAGCCCAAGGATGTCCCAAAGTCTGTGACGTACCGTTTGGAAGTTGTGCCTATGCCATGCACGGAGACAGTTTGCCTGACCGCCAGCCCCATGCCAGTTGCACCAGATGGCATTGTAACGCTGAATTGGAATGTCCCAGGAGCGGTTAAAGTGGAAATATGGTGGTGGGACAAACAACGAGAAAGCATTATCCACTCTGACCTATTGCCAGTGGGTAGTCTGTCTTTTTCCATTGCCGATGCCCACATTGAGAATATTGGCGCATACGTTTACGTTTCACTCACCGCTTACTATGCCGATGGCGAAGTTGAATCAAAGGGACTCTACATCTCGGTGCGGACTCGACATACCATTAGGGCATTTACCGTTTCGCCGCAGACGGTGAATCCTGGGGAAATGGTGACCTTGAACTGGGACGTTACTGGGGAAGTGCAAGAAGTGACGCTTTGGACTCTCAATCCACTAGGCCAATTGGATACCGCCTACACCGACCTGCCAGCATCGGGTTCACTCACTCTCACCGTGCCGGCCTGGCAGCGCAATGCCATGCGCTTTCAATTATACGCCAGCGACCCGGATGGGCTGTGGACCCTCGCCGATACCTTCGTCAAAATCGCTTGCCCAGACGTATGGTTCTTTCCCAATCCGCCCTCCGATTGTCCTTGGCCAGCCACATACACCAAAATGGCCATCCAGCATTTTGAGCATGGGGTGATGATTTGGACTGAGTGGAAAGACCGTATTCGTGTCTTCTACAACGATTCTCAGGATGTTCACTTGCGCCCGTGGAGAATGTATGACAATGAATGGTTCCCTGGCATGCCTGAGAGCGATCCGAATATCGTGCCGCCGCCCGGGTACTATCAACCCGTGCGTGGTTTTGGCAAACTCTGGCGCGAAGGTTCGCACTGGGATGGCACATCCATTCGCGAGTTGCTGGGTTGGGCGATTGAGCCGGAGTTTGCCATTGACCATGGGACTGTTCAATGTGATACTCAGCCAAAATATAGCACATGTTATATTGGTGATCCGGTGGGCGTGGTCTATGTAGAACAGCCAGAATTGAGCGGCTGGTATGAATGGGCCGGGCCGAATCCTATGCCATAATGATGGAGAGGGTTTGTCAAAACGACTGGTTCACATCACCTTGTGGTCGCTTGTTCTCGCCCTGTCGCTGGTCGGCTGTACGTCCGTCCTGGGCAGACCCGTTCAGCCCACGCCAACAGAAGTACAGTCGGCCCGTACCTCGCTCGCCGAACTGGGAGCTATCGAGCAGGAGGTAAATCAGCTTGTTCACGAACTGGGATTTCCGTTCTCAACCGCTGTTGATGTTGAAGGGAACCGGGTCGTGTTGTGGGTAACAAATCGTGCACAATTTGAGGCTGCCCTGCAAAACGCCGGCCGGCAACTGCCCGAGCACGTGGAGGTGGTTGTGGTGGATCAGCCACCGGTCCAGGCCCCGGCTGGCATCACCCCAGTACCTGACGTAGCTTTTCCCCAGCTACGAGCACGCAGCACAATACACTTTGATTTAGGTCCTCTCCAAGGGAAACTACTTATCAAGGGTGGCTGCTTGCGGGTCAGCGAGAGGGATGAAGAGGCAGGACGCCTGATTATCTGGCAACCCGATTATTTCCTGAACAATAATCAGGGCACTGTCGAGGTACTGGACAGGGAAGGCAAGGT
>JBAWAP010000193.1:0-94557 GCA_049589355.1 Anaerolineae bacterium | reverse complement strand
CCGCGTCCATGCCCGCCTTGATGGTGGCTTCCATAGCCTTGGGATCAGAGGGCGCTATGGCGATGCCATCGTAGCCCTGAGCGATGTAGGCCTCCATCGTGCTGATCTGGGCCGCCACGTCTTCCTTGGTGGGCACGAAGAAGTCAGCCTGCACGCCCAACTTGGCCGCGGCATCCTTCACCCCCTTCTCCACGTTGGCCCAGTAGGGATGCACCGACTTCCCTATCACCGCTACCTTGATCTTGGGGGCCTTCATAAAGGCTGCAGCCTCCTCGGCGCTGGGGATGAGTAACTTCCAGCCGGGATGAATCAGGCTGGGGTTCTGGATGTAAGCGAAGCTGGCATCTTTCCCATGTTCGGTGTTGGTGGCGTTGACGATGGCCCAGTAGGCCGGGCCGCTTCCCAGGTACTTCTCCGCCAGGGTCCAGAGGTTGTCCCCCAGTTTGACGGTGTAGGTCATCTCCTCCTGGGCCGGCGGAGCGGCGCTGACCACGTTCACCCCCAGGGTCACCAACATGGCGAGCACCAGAACCAGATTGAAAAGTCTTCTCCTAAACATTTGTTGCCTCCTTTTTTTGTTTTGAAACTAACGCGAGAATCAGAATCCGATATTTTCGGGCGATAGACATCCCTCCTTTCTGCGATTAGAAGTTGGCGATTGGCCAATGCCACAAGCTAACGCGCACAACGGAAGCCGACATCGTCGTTGGCCAGGTCAACGGAGCTACAACTCCGCTCGGTGGTGCGCACCAATTCCTTATCACTGAACCAACCACCCCCCTTTATCACCCGATACTTCTCACCGAAGTAAGGGGAGACGAAGTCGCTCCCCGGATAGGCCTTATACCAATCAGCCGTCCACTCGGCAACGTTCCCAGCCATGTCCATCACCCCATAGGGACTGGCCCCGTCTGGGAAACTCCCCACAATGGTGGTCCCCCGGTAACCTGCTTCCTTGTTGTTCGACTTGGCCACGTCCCACTCATTCCCCCAGGGATAGGTGCGCCCATCAATACCCCGAGCTACTTTCTCCCATTCGGCCTCGGTAGGCAGCCGCTTGCCGACCCACTGGCAAAAGGCCACAGCATCGTTCCAACTGACAAAGACCACCGGATGGTTATCCTTGTCCTCAGCAGCCATTCTCCAGTTTCTGGAACGCCCTTCCTCCTTCGCCTCAGCGTCTGTCTGATAGCCCGTGGCCTCCACGAAGCTGGCAAAATCGGCGTTGGTTACCTCAAACTTGTCTATCTCGAAGGCCGGCAAGACCAGCTCGTGAGCAGGGGCTTCATCCTCGCCGCCCCCATTGCTACCCATGGTGAAAGGCCCGGCTGGGATTTCGATCATCATATCGGTGACGGGTGGAAGCGTGGGGACCGTGGGCGAAGGCGTGGGGGTTATAGGCGAAGGTGTAGGGCTCTCTGCTGTTTCTCCTGCTGATATTGGTGCTGGCGTGGGTGTGGGCAGAGGGGTAGGCGTGGGCATGGGGGTAGGCGTGGGCATGGGGGCCGGTGTAGGCGGTGGGGGCACAGGTGTGGGGGTGGGCAGCAACCTAAATGTGGTAGGCGCGGCGCTCGGTGAAGCAACGGCGGCCGGAGTGCCCGAACTGGCAGTTGGTGAGGGTGTGGGTGTGGCCCGCGCTGCCTTCTCGAGAGAGTTGAAGTAAAACAGGGAAGCAGCAATGGCGACCAATAAGGCAGCCAGCATCCCCGCTCCCCAACGCCGCTGTTGAGGTTCACCCCGCCGTATAACGTCGTAAGTGACAGCGATGACCAGGACACAGCCCAGGATTGGATCGTGGTAGTATGAAGATATGCCAGCAAACACCAGACCATTCTTCATAACACTCATAATGGCTGCCCCGATGATTACCCCCAATATGCTGCCCTCACCGCCAAAGAGGCTGGTACCACCAATGACGCTGGCAGCAATGGCCCATAGCTCCCACGCGCTTCCCACGATAGGGTTCCCCTCGCCCAGGCGGGAGGCGATGATGACGCCAGTCGTGCCGCTGGCCAGCCCGCTGACTACATAACAGAAGTTTCGTACCCTATCTACGTTGATGCCCGATACTCTGGCTGCCTCAATATCGCCGCCGGTGGCGTAGATGTGTCGTCCCAGGACGGTGAAATCCAGGATGAAGGCCACGATGATGGCCACGATCGCCAGGATGATGAATTGGACTGGGAAGATCCCAATCTGGCCTTGCCCGATAAAAAGAAAGGACTCTGGCAATCCGGCGATGATCCAACCCTTCTTCATGGCGGCGGCCATACCTCGGGCGATGATCAGGGTACCCAGGGTGATGATAAAGGGCGGGATACCCACCTTGGTAACGAAAATCCCGTGCATAAGACCGACGAGGGCAGAGAAAAGCAGGACAGCCAGGATGGCTGGAATCATGCCCAATCCTTGGTCCACCATGAACCAAGCGACCAGCATGTTGGTCAAAGCCACCATAGAGCCCAGGGATAGATCTATTCCGCCAGTGATGATGACCAGAGTCACCCCAATGCCCAACATAGCAAAGATGGCCACATCGCGGAACATTATTTGGATACTCAACAAGTTCATGAAGGAGGGATTTCTCCAGTAGAAGACAGCGCAGAGAATCACTAAAGCAATAAGGATATTGGCCTCCTTAAAACCGCTTAGTATCGCGATGCCCCGTCGCTTGACCACTACTCCGGTTGCGCTGTCTGGATTTTTTGTCATCTATAGCATCCCCTCCTGAACTCGAAACTCGAACGTTGTTAAGTCAATCTCATGGCCCCGCCAGGTTTTCTCCTTCGTTAGTTTTCCGCCGGGCCAGCGGCAGCCTGGTGAAAGAAGTGCACCTGTTCAGCCTGTTGGGAGATCAAGCCGCTCATCAATCCATTCGCGCACCAGAGCACTTACCGATTTTTGGACGAGCAGTGCTTCGGCCTGCAAAATCGCTTTGGTAAGTGGGTTGACACGGATGGTGAGCGCGGAAAAGCCGGCCTTCTGATCAGTCAGAGCACTCATCTCTAACGGCTCAAAGTAATCACTATCGTACAGGTAGTCCTCGCCTTCGTTATCAATGACACGGATCAACCCATCACCGCGCTCAAGTTTGGTCGTCGGCAACATTTTGTAGACCTTACCAATATTCAGGCTGGCCTTATAGCCGCCATTTTTGATACAACGAACGTAGACTCGATTCAGGTAGCGCCGGGCGCGAACGCGCGTGCCGCGAGCGATGGTCTCGACCATTGGTAATCTCACCAATGATCTCGAAATTCACCGTTGATCCTCGTCGTGAATGGAAAAGGTTGTTCTTTGTGTGCCCGTGAAGCCGCACCAACGGCACGCGGTTCACCCGCGCCCGGCTGTAGCGGCGGGCCGTCGCCGACCAAAGCCTTTGCCGACCAGAGTTACCAGAATTCGCCAGGCGGTAGGGCGTCGGGTGCAACTGCTGGTTCGGCGGCTTCACCGTCGTTAGTAATCCGCCATGATTTCCTTCGTCGCAACCAGATAATGCGTTTCTTTTTTAGAGAGAGTTCAATCTTCCGAGCTTTCCAGCTCGCACATTTGTATCTTAAGCTCTGTAATCCTCTCATCAAATCCTGCCCTCTCCGATCTCGATTCGCGGTCATGGTAGACTTCCTCCAGGGTTCTTATTGTATCGGGGCTAATTTCTCTGATGCTACTCTCATCTATGAGAAGTATATCGGTTGACTTGCCTACGCCCCCGGCCATTTCAGCACGCTTTTTGGCCTCAAATCCAATGTACAATGCTTCGGTCAGCGGAAATGTTGAGGAATATCTATACCAAGCAAACACATTATCTGCATGACGGTCGCCCATTCCTATGCAACAGTATGATAAATTGTCATAGCTTCTGTATATGCCAGGGTCATCTATCCTAATGAGATGCCCAGTTTTATCAACACCTGCAAGTAGGAGCGACAACCCGAGTCTATAACTAGCTATACACTGATTCAAATCCATAACAAGACCATCATGCAAACCACGTTGTTTGCCATGCCATTCTGCGAAAGACTTGATGCCGCCAAGTGGCCTCAGAACTTCGTCAACAACATGTTCTTCTCTGAATTCTTGATAGACTTCTTTCAAAACATCCGCAATTTCTATAATCCTGTCTTTACCCTTCGCTCTCTCTTTGGCTTGTCTAAGAAGGTCTGGCTCGTGCACCGTTCCAGCGGTCATTACAACCGATCTCTGCGATATTGCTACGGCTTTCATGCGTGGGTGCTCAAATGCTAAGGTCATATCCCCTGTGCTGACCATCCTATCGGACAGCGTTATGACCTTTTTCCCGTTCTCGCATATTGCGCCAATTAGTTGTGTCATGGTTCCGTCTCCGTTCCTAGTGGTGAATAGCACTTCGGGTGTAGAAGTAAGCCGCCGAACGAAAAAGCTCACCCGCCGCGCCGACTTTGCAACTGAACCTCACTGCACCTCAACACCATCCAATGCAAAAGCGCCGACACAACCCCGCGCCTATCGGCGCAGTCGGGTGCAGCGGGGGTTAGGCGCTTAGGTATAGTGTTGTGATACCCAGGACTTCAGTTCAGAACCAAGTTTGGCGAGTTCTGGGAAAATGAGCAACGATGCGTGTACGGTCTCTGGTGTTATTGGGTCTACGCTGGTTGGATGCCCAGCCTCATTTCTGGCTGTTCGGATCTGCTGCGTGAACGCGGGCCAGTATGCTTCGAAGGCTTCGTAGAGAGGGACAGGCATATTGCCCTTTTGGAGCTCAAGTTCCCTTTTCAGAGAATCAATCACTCGCTTCACTCTCCAATCCCGAAGGTTTTTGGGTGGTGTCTTTCCCAGTGAAGTCATTTGGGTTACTACGGCATCACGGAGTTCAAGTATAATGCTCTCCGCAGCTGCACCAATCATAACAGCGGTAGCTTTGAAACAGTTGGAAGTATACGTATTCAGTGCCTCGTGCACATATGATTCTGCAATCGGATTGAGGCTAGTACAGCTCGGCGTAAATCCGTCGGTAGTTATCAGGGGCAATTTGACGCACAAAACCAGCCCTGGAAACCACCGAAGGATTTCCGCCTCAGTGTACTAGATTGTGTACTCAGGTGTGCCAAGTATCCGTCGGGATTGGATGGGTCGCGGCTAAGGTGTTGAAGTGTTTGGCGGCCTTGGTCGGTTAAGTGACAGAAAGGCGGGTCAGTGTTTGGAAGATTGTATCCCCAGGATAGCTGTCCGCTCCGAAAGAGATCGTAGTACAGGGTTAGCAGAGCCTGCTCATTGGCCAGATTGTTGCGAATCTTCAGTCTCTGGGCAGCTTCATTGAGGATCGCCCCTGTTTGGAAGTACCCTGGCCCTATTTGGGAGAACTCGTTGATGATCTCAAGCAATACTTTCCGTATTTCCTGTCCAGTGATACCATCACTCATTGGCCACCTGCCTCCAAAGCATTCGCTGCGTTTGAGCGCCTAACTATAGTTGTGCCAAATGGCAGGTAGTGTTAGAATGAATGGGAAGAATCTCGTAGATAGAAAGGAGACCTGCCAGATGAAACGACAACCGGAACTTGAACAAATCCATCGCCTGTCAGTCAAGACCCTTGACCAGGTTTTCATCGCCCGCGCTCAAGAAGGTCTGGGATGTTCCCTGTTCGAAGCCCAGGCGCTAACCGAACTGGTCAAGGACGTGTATTTCCCCTGGCTCTCGCAGCCCGAAGCGATCCAGGCGGGCCAACTGGCGATGATCGCCGTCTCGACTGATGAACCAGGCCATAAACCCTTGACAAAGTGCAAGATGGTGCCGGTGGTGCTCACCCTGTATGCAGGCGAAGAAGATCATCAGTATCGCCTGGAAAACGACCCTCACGGCGTGGCCGCCTTACGCCAACGCCAGATTGAGCGTATGGCGATCGAAGCGCTGGATCAAGGCGCCTTGTTGACGGCTGAAGACTTCGCCTTTCGCATCTTCAACTGCGGCCTGCGCACCATCAGTCGCGATCTGAAAGCACTAGCTAAAAAAGGCGTGGTCGTACCGCTGCGCTCGCAGCAAAAGGATGCCGGGCGAGCGCTCACCCATCGCGTGCAAGCCGTCGAACTGTACCTGAAGCGCTACACGTTCACCCAAATTCGCCAGCGGATTCGCCACTCCCTGCTCTCGATTGCCAACTACGTGGTCACTTTTGCCCTGGTGGTGGCCCATACACGGGATGGACACTCGGTCGACGAAATCGCCTTCTTGATGCAGATTTCACCGGCTCTGGTGCGTCAATACCAGGAACTGTACGAGCGTTACAGCGTGTCCGAGTATCAGGAACGGATTGACGAAATCATTGCCACTGTCAAGGCGCGCGGTTTTCGTCCCAGCCAACTCGAAGCAGCCGCCCAGCCGCTTTCGGTGCAAAAAGGGGGGTGCAGACGATGAAACCCAAGCAATCCGATCGCGAAACCCAATACCGCCCACAGGCGGGCAAAACGTTACGCGCCGCGCTGAGAAACTTCATCGCTCGCGAATTCCCGCGCTTAGGAGGTCCCTGGGTAGTCGAGATGTTCGTGGACAAGCTGCTCCAGTTTGTGGACCGCTATCAGATTGGCCGGGATCAGCTCCAACCGGGGCAGGTCTTGTGGCCAGCCGTTGCCCTGAGCGAAAGCCCCGGCTATCGCAAGCCCACTTACGCCATGCGCCAGGTCCCGGTCGTGATCACCCTGGTCAATCAAGAGGACATCGCCGACTTGCGTAAAGGTGTCAAATGGACTAAAATCCTTCAGTGCGCCCTGGTGCGAGTCATGAAGGAGGCGTATGCCCAGGGTGGGCTTTTAACCACCAGCGATTTGTCGGTCCTGTTTCACCGCAGCCATAGTTGGATTGCGGACTTGATCCGGCAATACGAAGAGGAGACCGGCGAAATCGTACCACGGCGGGGCAACCTGCACGACATTGGACGAACCACCACCCACAAGCGCCTGATCTGCCGCAAAGCCTACTTGGAAGGCAAAACCACCAACGTCATTGCCCAAGAGACGAACCATTCCCCGGAGGCGGTAGACAACTATTTGCTCGACTTCGCCCGGGTGTACTATGCGACGGTCAAGCGGGGCATGTCCCTTGAGGAGACAGCGTTTGCCATCCAACGCCCGCGTTTCTTGGTGGAAGAGTATGCCAAACTGATTGTGGAGTTTGGCTTGCACGGCCTGCAGCTTCACGAACGCACGCGTGCTCAATTGGAAAGGTGCGGAGAACGGATCAACCTCGGCTCAGGAGAGGTGATCCCAGAATAAAGAGAGACGAGAACAGGACCCTTTGAGGGTGACCTGCTCCCGTCTCGCCGTTGGGGGTAAAACAATTATACCCGAACACGAGACGGAAGACAAGCCACTGTTGTGATGGATCACCGTCTACTACACGTCATATGGCACAATCTACTGAGTAGATGGAATCTTTCCGTATAAGACTATGTTATACGGAAATCCTGGCAGGTCCCACACCTGCAAATAAGTATAACGTCTCAGCTAGCGGGCGCAACGGAAGCCGACGTCATCGTTAGCCAACTCAACGGAGCTAGCACTCCGCTCGGTGGTGCGCACCAATTCCTGGTCGCTGAACCAGCCACCCCCTCGGATCACGCGGTATTTCTCGCCGAAGTATTGGGCCTCGGAGTCGCCGCCTGGATACCCCGGGTATGGCTGGAACCAGTCGCTCGTCCATTCGGACACATTGCCCGCCATGTCCATCACCCCATAGGGACTGGCCCCGTCCGGGAAGCTCCCCACAATGGTGGTCCCCCGGTAGCCAGCATCCTTGGTGTTCGCCTTGGCCACATCCCAATTGTTCCCCCAGGGATAGATGCGCCCATCAGTGCCACGAGCCGCCTTCTCCCACTCCGCCTCGTTAGGCAGCCTCTTCTCCGCCCACTCGCAGAAAGCCTTGGCGTCGTTCCAGCTTACCTTCACCACAGGGTGATTGGGCTTGCCCTCAGCGTAGGCCAGCCAAGGCATGTCACCTGCCTTCTCCGCATCGGTGACATAGCCTGTCTCGGCAACGAACTTCTCAAACTGCTCGTTGGTCACCTCAAACTGGTCAATCTCAAAGGCATCCACGAAGACCGTGTGCGGTGGACGCTCAATCTTATTCCCGCTCCCCATGGTGAACTCCCCGGCAGGAATCTCGATCATGGGCACCTCCACCTTTTGGGGCGGAGCAGGTGTGGCTGTCGGCGGGACCGGGGTTGGAGTAGGTAGCTCCTCAGTAGGGACAGGTGTCTCGCCTTCCTTGGTGGGGACAGGTGTGGCAGTAGGCTCAGGAGTGGGAGTGGGGGGAACCGGGGTATAGGTCGGCGTTGGTGGAGGCGATTTCGGTGTGGAGGTGGGCAATATCTCGATCACAGCGGGCATCGTGGCCGTCGGGCTGGGCGCAGCAGTCCCTACCCCTGGAGAAGGCTCGGCGGCTCGCACGCAGCCAACGATTAGAACAACAAGCACAAGCATCCAAATCCGAGAGAGTTTCTTCATCAAGTGACACTCCTTTCCAAGAAAAGACTATGCTCTTCTTTTGAACATCATTATATACTCCTATTTTCACCTTGTCAAGTAGCTAAAACAAGGCCAGATTGCACGCCCGTGCGCCTCTGTTAAGCTACCAAAATAGTGTCATCAAAAATTTCCCCGTGGTTAGAGGGCACGGCAGTATCACTGGCCGTAGTCGTGGGTATAGCGGCGGTGGAGCCTGGCCACGTCTTCTGGAGCAATCTCGTTCGGCTGACCCAGTTGCAGTGCGAGCCACACTGTGCGTGCCACATCTTCAACCATAACCGCAGCCTTGACAGCGGCCTCGGCGGTGGGACCGATGGTAAAGACACCGTGGTTCTTGAGGAGCACGGCCGATGATTGGCCAATATGCTCAATCACCTGCTGGCCGATTTCCTCACCACCAATCAAGGCAAAACCAGCACAGGGTATGGGACCGCCGAACTCGTCAGCCATGGCAGTAAGGTATACTGGAATGGGCCGGTCCAGTGCGGCGAAGGCGGTGGCGTACGGGGAGTGGGTGTGGACCACGCCGTTGACGTCCGGCCGATAGCGGTAGATGTAGAGATGGCTGGCCGTGTCAGACGAGGGCTTGAGCTCGCCTTCGATGTGTTGGCCGTCCAGATCTACGACGACCATGTGCTCAGGTTTAAGATCATCATAACGCATCCCTGAGGGCTTGATGACCACATAGCCGGTCTCGGAATCGCGTGCGCTGACGTTGCCGCTGGTCCAGGCCACAAGTTGGTTCTTAGGCAATTCCAGGTGCAGTTTGTAGACCTCTTCTTTCAGGTGCTCGAGCATGAGAATCCTCCTCGCCAGTGATCACGTAGCAGGTTTACGACTTTTCCCCCGCTGCCAGATGCTTGCTCATCACCTGTGCCACCGCCTGAAACTCCGGCGCCAGTGCCGGGTACAGGGCACGGTAGCGAGGATAGTAGTCCTCGTATACAGGCACCGCCGGGCCGGGCTGCGTGCGGCCTGTCATCTGGATCACCGTGTCGCAGGCCTCGGCGACGCTGCCATACACGCCCGCACCCACGCCAGCCAGCAGCGCCGCGCCGTAGGCCGCCCCCTCGGTCACGTTGACCGTGACGATCTCCGTGTCGAAAACGTCGGCCAGAATTTGTCGCCACAGCGGACTACGCGCCCCCCCACCCGAAGCGCGCACCTGCTCAATGGAGAGCCCCAGCGCACGCATCAACTCCAACGAGTCACGCAGGCCATAGGTCACGCCCTCCAGCACGGCGCGCGTCAGGTGAGCCTTGCTGTGTCGCAACGTGAGCCCGCAGAACACGCCGCGCGCGTTGGGATCGGGATAGGGGGTACGCTCGCCGCTCAGGTAGGGGAGAAAAAGCAATCCTTCGCAACCAGGGGGCGCCTTGCCAGCGGCCTCAATCAGCAGGTCGTAGGCATCCTGCCCCGATTCTGCGGCCCGGATGCGCTCCAGGTCGCCCAGCGTGTCGCGGTACCAGCGGAAGCTCCCTCCCGCCGAGAGCATCACCCCCATCAGGTGCCATAAGCCGGGCACGGCGTGACAGAAGGCGTGCAGCCTCCCCTCCGGCTCCACGCGATACGTGTCCGACGCCGCGAAAACCACCCCTGAAGTCCCGATCGTGACCGAGACCACCCCTTCCGCGACGATGCCTGTGCCGACGGCCTGCGCCGCCTGGTCGCCGCCACCACCGACCACCGGCGTGCCCTCCAACAATCCCGTCTCCCTGGCCGCACCTGCGCTCACGCGGGCGCTCACCACCGGGGATTCGGTTACCTCCGGCAGCCACTCCCTTGGCACGTCCAGGGCCTCCAGCATCTCGTCCGACCATCGGCGCCGGCCCACGTCGAACAGCGAGGTGCCTGAGGCGTCCGAAACCTCACCGAAGAAGCCCCCCGTCAGACGATAGCGCACGTAGTCTTTGGGCAGCAGCACTGTCGCGATCCGTTTGTAGACCTCAGGCTCGTGCTCCCGCACCCACACAAGCTTGGGCGCGGTGAAGCCGGGCAGCACCGGATTGCCGGTCAGTTGGAGAACCCTCTCCGCACCCACCTGCTGGGTGATGGCGGCACACTGGGCAGCGGTACGCTGATCGTTCCACATGATGCACGGGCGCAGCACCTGGCCTCGGGCATCCAGCAGCACCAGTCCGTGCATCTGCCCGGTGAGGCCCACCCCGGCCACTTCACCAGGTTCCACGCCGCTCTCGTTCAACACCCGACGGACGCTGGTCACGGTGGCCGCCCACCAGTCGGCCGGGTCTTGTTCCACCCATAGGGGTTGCGGCGTAAACATGGGATACTCGGTCGTGGCGCTGGCCTTCACCGCGCCGTCAGCGCCGATCAATAGTGCCTTGCTACCCGTTGTCCCCACGTCTATACCAAGCAAAAAATACGTAGTCGTAGGCATTTCCCTACCTTTCCGCAAGGGCTGTCTCTATCCACCAGCGATATTACCTTAACCCTCACCCCTTCGCTCCGCTCAGGGCAGGCTCTAACCCTCTCCCTGCGAGGGAGAGGGACTTACCCCCTCGCCCCTTTGGGGAGAGGGCAGGGGTGAGGGTAAGTTATGGCAGATTT
This sequence comes from Anaerolineae bacterium, assembly GCA_049589355.1. Classification (GTDB taxonomy): domain Bacteria; phylum Chloroflexota; class Anaerolineae; order VGOG01; family VGOG01; genus JBAWAP01. Next base: position 83,494 of record JBAWAP010000193.1, on the reverse strand, counting down.
AACCTCGCCGAGTTACTCAGTGCCGGCCAGAACTTGCTGCTTGAGCGCCTTGAGGCGTTTCATGACATCGTTCTGGCCTCGGCCGAAGTAGTCGTGCAGCTTCACGTATTCGGCGTATAACTGGTCGTACACAGCCTGGTTCTCGGCGATGGGTCGGTAGACCTCATCCTTGAGGTGGGCCATGTACTTCGCTGCCTCGAAGATGGTATCATAGCCTCCCGCCGCCTGGCCGGCGGCCACAGCCCCAAACATGGCCGAGCCCAGAGCCCCTGCCTGGGACGAGGCGGCAACCTTGATATCTCGCCCTGTAACGTCGGAGTATATCTGCATCAGCAGCTTGTTCCTCTCCGGCAGGCCGCCGCAGGCCACCAACTCCTTCACCGCCACCCCGCTCTTCTCGAAGGTCTCGATGATGATGCGGGTGCCGTAGGCCGTGGCCTCGATGAGGGCGCGGTAGATCTCCTCGGCCCTGGTGGCCAGGGTGGCACCAAGGAGCAGGCCGGTCAGATCCACGTCCACCAGGATGGAGCGGTTGCCGTTCCACCAGTCGAGGGCCAGCAGTCCCGACTCGCCCACCTGCAACTGAGCCGCCTTATCCTCCAGCAACCGGTGCAGGTCTAGCCCCCGCCCCTGGGCCTCTTGATGATACTCCCAGGGCATGCAGTTGTCCACGAACCAGGCGAAGTGGTCGCCCACGCACGACTGGCCGGCCTCGAAGCCGAAAAGGCCGGGGATGATGCCGTCCTCCACTACCCCGCACATCCCCTCTACGATCTGCTTCTCCGTGCCCAACACCATGTGGCAGATGGAGGTACCCATGATCATCACCATCCGCCCCGGCTCGACAACGGTGGCTGCCGGCACTGAGACGTGGGCATCCACGTTCCCGATGGACACCGCTGTTCCTTCTTTGATGCCCGTCGCTTCCGCCCACTGCTTGGTCAGCCCGCCAGCCCGACCACCCAGGGGATAGATGTCCTGCGAGAGCTTCTCATCCACCACGTGGCGTAGACGCGGGTCCAGGGCGGCGAAGAAATCATCCGAGGGGTAGCCGGTGCCCTTCTCCCAGATGGCCTTGTAGCCCGCCGTGCAGGAGTTCCGCTTCTCCTCGCCCGTCAGTTGCAGGACGATCCAGTCCGCCCCCTCAATGAAGCGATCCGCTGCCTCATAGACCTCAGGGGCTTTATTCAGGGTCTCCCAGATTTTGGGGAACAGCCACTCCGAAGAGATCTTGCCCCCATAGCGGTTGAGGAATTCCTCGCCCCGCTCCCTGGCGATGCGGTTGAGCTCGTTGGCCTCAGGTTGGGCAGCGTGGTGCTTCCAGATCTTGACCCAGGCGTAGGGGTTGTCGCGCCATTCGGGCTTCATGCAGAGTGGCGTGCCCTTCTCATCAATGGGCATCATGGTGCAGGCCGTAAAGTCGGTGCCCAGACCGACAACATCCTCCGCATTAACCACGGCCTCCCTGAGGACGGCAGGAACGGCCACCTTCACCGTCTCAAGATAGTCAGCGGGATTCTGGAGCGCGAAGTCGGGTGGCAGCCTGATATCGGTGCCAGGTAGCACCTCGTCTATCACCCCGTCAGCGTAGGGGTGCACGCAGGTCGCCACCTCCTCACCGCTGGCCACATCCACCAGCACCGCACGCCCTGATTCGGTGCCGAAGTCAATGCCGATAGCGTATTTCCGTTTGCTCATTTCAACCTCCTAGGTTTGCGAATTTGTGTGTCATGGTATCCTCATAAAACCTCCAGGATGGCTGGCCGAAGAACAGGCGCTGTATGCCCCTCGACGGTGACAGACAGCGTTGGCCAGCCGGATATAGCAGTCAAGATTTCATTTCTTGCTCCAGCCGCGTCGCCTCAATGTTGTTGGTGATGAGGTGCCGTCCGGAGGACGTGATCAGCAGCGCGGCCTCGCCGTTGGTGGTCGCCGTGTTCACATACGATGCCGCGCCGCACGTGGCCCAGGCAAAACTGCTCACGCGCTGAAGAAGGAGCGCATTGAGTTTGCGCTCCGCGAGTAGAGTCTGAATGCGGTCCTGTTTTTGGCTGAATTTGGTCATCGGCTCTAACTCCTTGCTTTGCTTGCGTCCGCCGGGCTAGGGGTTCCAACGGCGGTCTGAGTCTGCCCGGGGCTCACGCGCCGTTGGCCCTGTGATAGTAAACGTCCCATCCCAGGTACTTGCCCAGCGCCTCGTTCACGGCGGAGGCCACCTGCGACAAGTTGATGGCCACGTGATGCTCAAAGCCGTTTTCACAGATGTGGTGCAGCAGCCCCTGGAAGTTTGGGATGTGTGCGACGCCATAGCCGCCAAAAGTCTCTACCGGATCGTCGGTCAACTCGCCCTCGCCCAGGTAGGCGCGAATGACACCACACTCATCGTCGGTAGATACCCGGCAGTAGGTGAACGGGCCGCTCTTGATGCGACCCACCACCGTGCCGTAGGTGTTCTCCTTGCCCACCGTCCCGGCGATGATTTCCTGATAGTCCATCGTCATATCAGCAAAGACAGCCTTGGGCAGGTTGCTGCAGTGGAAAATGACCCCCTTGTCCGGATCGTCGCCGTAGTTGTTATTCCAATCAAGCAGGGCGCTAGGTTTGCCAGAGGCCAGGGCCATCGCGTACATGCCGACCGCGCCGGTGATGTCTGTCTCGCAGGCGCTGGGCATCAGCGTGTTGCTCAACATGCTCATCACTGTGCAGGGCACGACGCCGAAGAACTCTTCCATCGATGTCCAGCACTGCACGGCCGTGGCTACCAACTCGTGCTCTTCAATCCAGTCCTCCATCACCAAGGCGAACTTGGACATCTTTGCTAACGCCTCGGCCGGGATGACCTCGGTGGACACGTAGGCCTTGATCTCGTCCAGCTTGCGGTGCACCTCGGCGTCATCGTCCTTCAAACGATTGGCGCGGCCAAAGGCTTCCGAAAGATCCAGAACCTCCACACTGATGCCCGCCTTTTCCAGTAGCTTCTCGCTGTAGCGCACGGTGATGAAGGCCGCTGGCCGGGCGCCCAGCACACCCACCTTGGCCCCTCGCAGGCCCCGCACCACCCGGCAGGTGCCGACAAACTGACGCAGGTCCTGGCGGAAGCTTTCGGAGTCCGGCACCACCGTATGCAGCGTGGTGAGCGTGAACGGAATCCCGCATTGCTTCAGGTTGTTGCATACGGACATCTTGCCGCAAAAGCTGTCCCGCCGATCCACCACCGTCATTTTGCCCACTTCGTCAGGGAAAGCCTGGACCAGCACTGGCACGGCCAACCCAGACATGCGGATAGCATTGGCCACGCCTCGCTCGTCGCCGAAGTTAGGCAGGGTTACCAGCACACCGTCAATCTCATCGCGGTGTTCCCTGAAGAGGGCGGCGCACTTTTCGGCGTCGGTTAGGCTCTCGACGCTACCGAAGGGGGTGTCTTCTGGCGTAAGAGCGATGACGTTAATGCCCTCCTCTGCCAACACCTTGAGAACGGTCTGACGACCAGTCTCACAGAGATGATCAGGGAAAAACCCCCGATTGCCAACGATGAGACCTAACGCAGGTTTGTTCACTTGTATTTCCTCCTCCCTTCAATAATGTGTGTTCCTTCTGGCTTCTGCAGAATGCGTGAAGGCAAGGTCATTCCTTACTCCCACGCGACCTCGAGCACACGGGAAAATATACCGTGTACGGCTCGTCAACCACTTCATGGAGCGGCTTAAAACGTAGCCCCCGCTCCTGATTTCGGACGCGATAGCCTTGCTTCCATTCCCCCCATTCCCGTTCGTTGTCGGGAGTCAACATTGAAGCGGGATAGTCCTTATCACCGTGCAGAGTCCGCTCTTCCTCGCACAAACCCGCCAGCACGACGGGACCATCCATGAAGGCGATAGTGTCCGGCTCATCCGGCAATGGACAGGTGGTAAGGGCCTTCGGGAACTCCACGCGAATATAGTCATCCCTCCAAGTCCGGCGGATGCAGTGGAAGCTCGATGCCCCTGTCTTTATGGGCTCCGGCTCGCCATTCACCGAAATGGTTGCTGGGCCGCTCAGCCACCATGGCAGCCGCAGTTTCAAGGCGAACGCCACAGGCTGCTCGCAGCGAACCGAAAGCTCAATCACCCAGCGTTTCGGCCTGTGCACCGAGCCATCCGGCTCGCGCGGCTGACTGGTGGACGTCTCACTATCGAAGACCTGCTTCACGGTCACCGGAACGCCATCCCATTCCCATTCGAGCTTCGTAGGGACGTACTGGCATACCACCAGTCCTTCTTCGTCCTCGTAGTAGACGTAGGCATTATGAAGCGTGTGGGCCTGCACCAGCGAGCCATGGCAGCACCAGAAGTCGTCCGTCGGTGTGCCCCAAATCTTGCGCGCGCCGGCCTGCAGGGGAAGGAAGTAGGCCACCATGCCAGTCTCCGGGTGCTGCTGGGCCAGGATGCCGTTATAGAGATTGCGCTCAATGTAGTCGGCGTATGTCACGTCGCCGGTCCAGCGGAGGAGGTAATTAGCCAGACGCATCATGTTGTAGACTACGCAGTGCTCCTGGTTCTTGTCACCGAGACGGGCGGCGAACTCGAACGGCGGCGTCCAGAGCTCACCGGTGGTCTGGCCGCCGGTGCAAAAGGCGCCGCGATCGGTGACGGCACAACGCCAGTAGGCCTCCACGATCTCGCGCCAACACTCCTCACCGGTCACTTCGTAGGCACGCGCGGCCCCGTGGGCCTCCGGGATGGTGGTGTTGGCGTGGCGATTGGTCAGCGGGTCCTCCCCTGCCAGCAGTCGGTCGAAGAGACGTGGGCGATCATAGCGATGTATGAGATCCAGGTGTTCCTGCTTTCCCGTGACGCCGTACAGGTCGGCCCAGGCCTCCAACATCCCGCCGGTCTCGACGTCGAGGATTTCGTCCAGCTCTTCCCGCGAGAATCGAGAGGTCCAGCGATAGAACCACCTGGCCCACTTAACCATAATGTCCAGTGCCTGATCGTTGCCGGCATAGGCGGCCATGTCGTAGAGCCCCATCAGGGTCTTGTGCAGGGTATACTGTGGGGCCCATACTTTCTTCCCCCGGGCGATCCAGTCCAGATACTTTTCAGGTATAGATCCAACCCACTCACCTCCGTTTTCCTCCTGGCAGCGCGCCAATTCGGAAACGATTCGATCTGCCTTGCCTTTGATCTCGACATCTCCCGTGCTGGCGTAGATGCGGGCCGCCGCGGAGAGCCAATGACCGAGGAAGTGCCCTCGTAGTTGGCAGGTTGGCGACTCCCAGCCCCAGTGGCAGTCCTCCGGATTGAGCCGGGGTCCCCACAGCCCGGCTTCCATGTAGTGGTTCTGGAGCAGGTTGTCACTGCGCAGTTCCATCAGGTAACGGCGGTTCAAGTCGAACCGATGCTGAAACATGCTGGGCAGTAACTTGACCTGTCCAGGTGGAATGGGTTTGAAAGTCTCTTTTATGTTCATAGGTAAATCCTCCTTTCTCAATCGCGCGGAATCCAAACCCTCATCGTGCCTGGACCGCGATTCGCCCAGGCATAGTAGGGCACGGCTGTCAGCGCCACCTCACGCTGCGGCAGGTCCTCCGTGGGCGCTGGCCGATAGAGCTCATCTTGCCATGCGCCGATATCAATCACGGCGCCTTGCGCTTCAATTGCCACCACTCCGCCGAGCAGATCCTCACGCCGGGTGGCCTGCAGCGACGCTTCAGGGGCAATGCGCACGTCCAACAGGTTCAGGTTGGGCTCTTGATCAATCTGCTCAAGGCAGTAGACCAGCGGACCGCGCTCGATCGCCAGGCTTCCGTGGATGGCGTCAATGCGCGGATTGGGCGCAGTGAGCCTGGGTACCATAGGCAGGTCCAGTTCGACCACATCCCCAACCTGCCAGGCGCGTTCGATTGTAGCATAAGTACCGCCGGTGGTCGCTGCTTCAACAGCCTGGCTATTGACTTGCAGGCTTGCGCCGTCGCACCAGCCTGGCACGCGCAGCGCCAACTGCCAGGTGGCCCCGTCGGTCTCCTCGACGGTCACCTTCACTCTCCCATCCCAGGGATACTCGGTTTCTGTGCGCAGCACCACCCGCTGCCCTGTCCCCAACTCGGCTTCCATCCTGGCCGAAGCATACTGGTGGACTTGGAGGCCCGTTTCGTCCACAGTGGCCATGTAATGGCCGACCATCGCGATCTGGCGCATCACGTTCGGTGGACAGCAGGCACAGCCGTACCACTCCGGACGCTCGATCCCGCCTCGACTTTGCAGGGGGTTGACGTAGAAGTATCGCCGACCGTCAAGCGATACACCGCTCAAGAACCCGTTGTAGAGCGAGCGCTCGAGCACGTCCGCGTAACGCGGCTCCCCGGTGGCGAGCAGCATCCGCCAGTTCCACATCATGCTGGCGATGGCGGCGCAGGTCTCGCAGTAGCAGCGGTCGCTGGGGAGCTCGTAGGCCTCGCCGAAGGACTCGCCGACGAATCGAGCGCCAAAACCGCCGGTGACGTGCATCTTCCTGGCGGTCATATCGTACCACAGTCGGGTCAATGCGTCAAACAACGCCTGCTCGCCAGTCTCCAGGTAGACGTCTGTCACGCCGGCAGTCAGGTATAATTGGCGCACGGCGTGGCCCTCTACCACCGTGGCCTGGCGAACCGGGACGCGATCCTGGTGATACTCCGGGCCCAAGCGACCGTACCCGCGCATCCTCCCACGGCCACGCTGATTGATGAAGAAGGAAGCCAGGTCAAGGTAGCGGTGCTCGCCGGTCTCGCGATACAATTCCACCAGCGCCAGCTCGATCTCAGGATGTCCGCACGCCCCATCCCGCTTGCCCGGACCGAATATGGAATCAATGTGATCGGCGAAGCGGCAGGCAACTTCGAGCAGCCGCTCGTCGCCCGTGGCCCGGTGCATGGCCACAGCGGCCTCGAAGAGATGCCCGGCGCAATACAGCTCGTGGTCGTGATCCAAATCCGTCCATCGCCTTTCCGGATGCACCGCCTGGAAATAGGAGTTGAGGTAGCCATCGTCCTGTTGCGCGGCGACGAGCAAGTCAATCGTCTCGTCCGCCATGCGCTCCACCTCTGGGTCGCGGACGTTGGCCAGGTCGTAAGCCAGAGCCTCGAGCCACTTGTAGACATCGGAATCCATAAAGACCGGCCCCTGGTACTTCCCTTTGCCAGAGCCTGCGGCGAGCCGGAGGTTGTTGAAGTTGCCCGCCCGCTCCAGTTGCTCGTAGCCGTGGCGCAGGCTGACTTGGCGATTGATCTCCTGCTTGTGAGACCAAAATCCTTCCGTGAGCGAAACGCTTCCCAAGGGCAGTGTATGCCACCGCGCATGTGAACTAACTGTACTTGAGACGTGCATTTATGTCCTCCTTAAACTGGAAGAGAGAACTTCTTTATATCAAAAACTACCCCCGTAGTCAAGACTGCCACATCTCCTGATCTAGCTGACATCCGCTTGTTCAGCCATCCAGCGCTTGACGTTCGCTTCGAGCACGTCAAGAGGAATGCCACCGTTTTCCAGTATAATACGGTGAAATTCCCGAACGTCAAACCGTGGGCCAAGCGCATGCTCGGCGAGCGTTCTTAGCTCGCGAATCTTTATCTCCCCAATCTTGTATGCCAGCGCCTGTCCAGGCCACGAGATATACCGGTCGACCTCATTGGTGATGTTGAGCAGGGAAAGTGCCGTGTTCTCTACCATGAAGTCTATGGCCTGCTGCCGGGTCCAGCCCAGGTAGTGCATGCCGGTATCCACCACCAGCCGGCAGGCGCGCCACATCTCGAAGGTCAGCCGGCCAAAGTCGCTGTATGGGTCCTGGTAAAAGCCTGCCTCGAGCCCCAAACGCTCCGCGTACAGGGCCCAGCCCTCAATAAAGGCCGTGATACCTCCGAACCGACGGAAATCGGGCAGGTCGAGTTCCATTTGCAACGCAAGCTGCAAGTGGTGTCCCGGCACCGCCTCATGTAGAGAAAGGGCCTCGTACTCGTACAGAGGGCGGCTTTTCAGATCGTAGGTGTTCACGTAGTAGAACCCGACTTTCGTGCCATCGCCAGCGGCCGGGAAGTAGTAGGCACTGGTCGTCTTTGGCGCGATGTGGTCGGGAATCTGCCGCAACCCGTAGGGCGTGCGGGGCAGTTTCTTGAACAGCCTGGGGAGTTGACCATCCATTTTCTTCATAATGAGGGCGACTTCTTTCATCAGCGCCTCAGGCGTGTCCACGTAAAATCGCTCGTCGGTCCGCAAGAAGTGTACAAACTCACGAAAGCCCCCCTGGAAGTCAACTCGCCGGATGACGTCGTCCATCTCGTCCCGGATGCGTCGCACTTCCTCCAGGCCGATGTCGTGCACCTGTTGTGGGGTAAGGTCCAGGGTCGTGTTCTTTCTCACCCGATGCTCGTAGAAGGCCCGACCATCCGGCAGCGAAGAGGCGGCGATGTCTTCACGGCCAGCAGGAATATACTCGTCGAGCATGAATTGCAGCAAGGCCTGATACCCTGGCACAACTGAATTCACAATCGCCGCGCGTCCCGCTTGGATGATGTCACGTTGATCTGTCTCAGTGATGCTTTCAGGGAGCTGTTCAAAGGGCTTAAAGAGCACGCTCTCGGTCGGGTCTTGGACAACGTGAGCCTGGATAGAGTCTTCGATCCCCTCTAACACCACCCGTGGAGGTACATAACCCCTACGGATGCCAGCGCGCATCAATTCGATATGTGCCTGTGCAAAGGCCTGGAAGGCAGCCAGGCGCGCGACGTAGTTCTCGTAGTCCTCTAACGTGTCGAGAGGGGCAATGTTCAGCAGATCGGGAAAAGACCTGTGCAAGCCGGATGCTTTAGTCATCGGCATCAGGTAAGCGCCGAATTCATATTCCGCGATCCGATCTCTCATCTCGTGCTCAAACATATCGTAGTTCAACTGTGCAGAGGGGGTTAGCGCGCTCCGGTCAATCTCCTGTAAACGATCCAGGAACACGCGCGCCTGGGCCAATCGCCTCTGGAAATCGTCCTCCGAAACGGCCGGCAACCTGTCGTCGAAACGATGATCTCCACAGCGCGTGGCGAACAGGGGGTCATCTTGCATCCGAACCTCCCATTCGTCGGCAAGCAACTGCTGAAGTTGAGACGAAGCTGTACGAGCACCTGAATCGCCGTTGGTCATTGTGTCCCGCCTGCTCTCAAGCGGCTTACGCAAAAGGCTGCTCAATGGATGGGCCGGGTTGGGTGAAGAACCTGGGGCCATCCTCTGTAATATACATGCAGTCCTCCAGCCGCACGCCGAACTCGCCGTAGATGACAATCATCGGTTCGTTACTGAAACACATGCCTGGCGCCAGTGGTGTTCTATTACCACGAACCAAATGATACCACTCGTGGATGTCCAGACCGATACCGTGCCCCGTCCGATGAGGCAGCCCCGGGACCTTGTAGTCCGGGCCAAAACCAGCGGCGATGATCACTTTGCGCGCCGCAGCATCCACCTCTTCGCACGGAACACCCACCTGTGCCGCAGCAAAGGCGGCCGCCTGTGCCTCTTTCTCCAAATTCCAAACGTCCCGCTGCCGCCGGGTAGGCTCTCCAAAAACGATGGTCCGGCTGATGTCAGAATGATACCCCTCCACCGTACACCAACCATCCATCAACACCACGTCCCCTTCCTTGAGATACGCGAGTTCCTTGCTCCCATGGGGAAAGGCGGTGCCCTCTCCGAACTGACAGCTAATGCTGCCCTCCACGCCCAATGCTTTGTACGCTGCTGCACTGTTGGCGGTAAATTCCTCCTGCGACATTCCCTCCCTCAGCAGGGACAGGCACACCTTGTACGCCTCGACGGTGAGATCCATGGCGCGTTGCATGAGCGCGATCTCCGCCGGAGACTTGATGGCTCGACAGGGAATCGTCACCGAGTCGGCACTGACGAACTCCAGATGCAGCGCTTCCTTTCGGATCCCATCGAATAAGAAGAAGCGTACACTCTCCTCTATCCCTATCCTCCCGCTGGTGATCCCCCGGTCCCTGAATATCCCCGCGACCAGCTTGTAGGGGCTTTCGTCCTCCTCCCAGGCGCGCACGTCGTCGCCAAAGATGACCAGCTCTCGCAGCCTCGCCTCTTCGAAGGCAGGACACACGTAAGCGACCTCGCCTTTGGCCGGGATGACGGCAGCCGTCATCCGCTCACTCTGTCCCCATCTGACGCCCGTGAAGTAGAACAGGCTTGAGCCAGCCTCAAGGTATATGGCGCCGATGCCGTTTTCAGCCATCAACGCGCGGGCTTTCTCGATACGGCCCTGCCGCTCTTCGACGGTGATGGGCGATATGCCTTCTGTCATCGGTTTCAGGCCAGCCAGCTTTTCTTCCAGCATTGATCTATCCTCCTATCCGACCATCGAACTGGTGGAACTATTGATATATGCGCTCAGCTTCCTGCTGGGCGCGAGTCATGGCCTCTTCGGGTGTAGAGCGCCCATTGACGATTTCGTCGAGTGCTCTCCAGAATATCTCCCAGACTCCTCCAAACTCGACCAGCCTGGGAGAGGGCACCATCGCGCTTTCCACAGAAGCCTGGGCGACAGCGGCAACATCGCTGCCGACTTGCTGCTCGTATGCGGCCGACTCGGCAAGCGACTTGCGTGCTGGCATCAGGCGACGTGGATACTGTGCATCCGACGGCATCTGCTCGCTGAGGAAGGAAATCCATTGCCAGCACGCATTGAGATGCCGAGCCTGCGACGAGACAAAGTATCCCTCAATAGACGTCAGTGTGGCCGACTGTGCATCGCGGGGCAAAGGTACCATCCCCCAACGCATTTTCCACTCTCCTGGCCACGTATCTGATGCCCGTCTCCCTCCCCCCCGCTCAGAGAGCCACCCGATCCACATGCCCACTTTGTTCAGGTAGACACCGATAACGGCACTCCCAGCGCCGCCAAGGTCTTCATCATACAACTGCTTCTGTGTGGGGGCAACGTTGTGTACGTGTATCAGGCTGGCGTACCATTCCAGGGCCTCGATGGTCAACGGGTCGTCAAACGTCGTGCGAGTGGGGCTTTGCAAATCATCGAACATCCGCCCACCGTGCTGGTAGATAAACGACACAGCATCAAGGAGTCTATCAGTAGGGGCATAACCAAAGACGCTTGTCTCTGGATCGCGCAAGGCAAGGGCGCTGTTCAGGAAGTCGTCCCACGTCCATCCGGCCTCAGGATAAGAAACGCTGTATTGATCAAACAAGTCTTGGTTATAGAACATCACCAGCATGTCCGTACCGGCCGGAATGGCCCATGTTTCGCCTTCGCTGGTGAAAGCTTCTACCGTGCCGGGGTAAAAATCGGATAGATCGAAGGATGCATCCTGCTCAATGAATGGGTCCAGGCTCAGGACATCGCCCTCCTCCCGCAGTTCACTCAGGGTGAACGATGAACTTACGAAGACGTCTGCGTCGGGGTTGGTTTGTTGGAAGGAACGCCTGGGACGTATCTCGACGATGATGTGTGGATAGCGCTCGTTGAACTCCTGGACCAAGGCCTCATAATATTCTGCGTCAGAGCCGGAATGAGCAAACACGATCGTTACCGGTTCAGGCGTTGGCATAGCTTCTCCGCCGCAACCAAAAAGCGGGATAACAAGCAAACAGATAACCGCCCAGGTCAGTCCCGAACGTCCGATCCTTGTAATTGCAGACCGCATCTTAGATGAATCGGATCTCGACATCATGAACGTTTCCCAGACCTACGGGCAAATCTACCGTGATCCACTCGCCTTCCTTGGAGCTGATCTGGTCAGCCAGTTTGCCGTCAATGTGCACACTGTAATCACCAGCCAGCAGACCAGCCAGGCGCAGGATGGCGACGTGTTGATCCTGCGTTCGGTTCTCCAGGGTAAACCGTATCTCACGCAGTTCGTTGTCCACGACGATGGGCTGCTCAGCCGCGAAACCGTCCCGGTCCAAGAGTATATGCAGCCGTTGTTCGCCCCGCATCACGTGGAAGCGCTGGCGCAGGCCGTCCCTGGGAATCACCTCAACGCGGCCATCGGTCTCCCTCAGCAGACCGCCGTAGGCGAACAGGCCGAACAGGGGATCCTCTATCAAGACCGTCGCCGCCGTGCGGAGCGCAGCGGAGTAGCCAATCTCGATTTCGCCATCGTAGAACCACGCCCCACGGCGGTTGTCTTTCCTGATCCACATCGGGCCGTACTTCTCGGGCGTGATCGCCCACCCGGAGGCGCCGTCGTTTTCCTCACCTGGGTACCAATAACCGTAGTTGGTTTCCGGGGTGCCCGTGTTCATCAGAGCCCAGGAACTCAAATGGGAGGCGTAGCCCAGCCGCAGGTACGGCGCGGGGTTGCTGGTGTGATACAAGGCGTAGTCAGCAATCGCCCAGCCCCCTGCCTGCGACATATAGCTCAGCGCGTACCGCGAAGAGATGCCTCCACGGTAATCACTTCCCAGGAGGTAGTAGGCCGGCTCTACCCATCCCCGCAGGGCAATGTTGGCCTGAATTTGCTTCTCCATAAACTGCGCAAAATCCTCGCGTTTGACCTCCGAGTGCGAATACCACTTGTCCTTGTATTTGTGGTACCACAGGTTCTCGTCCGGCTCCACCGGGTTTGCCAGTCCGTACTTGGCGATGGCATGTGAGGACTCGAAAGCGGTGGTATCAAAGGGATATTCCGAATCAAATGGGTACGGGTCGTCGTACACGAAGTACTTGACCTTTTTCTCCCACTCGTTCTTCAGCCAATCCGCTTGCTCATCTTGGCCTTCCTCATACAGGGCCTCAATGAGATCAACGATGAGCAGTTCATTGTAGAGACCCAGGGTGTAGGCCCAGTAACCCCGCGCCCCTGCGGGAAGATCGTCAACGCCTGCCAGGGTGAAGTGGGCTTTGGCCGTGCCGAAGGCCCGCTCCAGGTATCCGTCCTTGTCCAGGTACTTTGTCATGCCCGGATACATCTTGGCGATCTGGTACAGGTGGAAATAGAGCATGGTCACGTGAGGATAGTCATAGCTGCGCCAAACGTGTTCCAGGCCCTTGCCTCCCGAACCGAAACCGTGCTCACTGTGGCGGTTCTCGAACCAGTTGGGAACACCGTAGATGAAGTAGGGATATGGCTCCTCCTGATCGGTGCGCTGGAGCTTGCCCCACACGAAGTTCTCAATGTAATACTCAACGGCGGCAATCTCCTCCTGCACAGGATAGTGCACGTTCTTCGCCGCGATGAAGGGCGCTTTGGGTAAGGCCGTATCATCGCAGGCCAGGACATAGCCCCACCAGCCATCGAAGCCGTCCGTGTCATCCGGGCCGCGCAAGACGCCGTAGCGCATATCCCATACCGAGAACAGACCGTTGTACCATTTGCTTGGGTTGCGATGTTGCTGCTTGTTCACCAGGAACGCCGCTCGTTTCTTGATCAGCGTCTCTAGTGGCTGTGTGACAAAGAACTCCAGCACCATATACCTGTTGTCACCATAGTTCACCGTCAGCAGGTTCTCTCCCAGCCGCGAGAACTTGACCTTGTAGACGTGGGTGTCGGGTTCCTTCTCACCCAGGTATTCGATCTCGGTTTGATCCGGGTATTCCGGCGTGATGGAGTGGTCTCTGTTTTTCGTCCGCAGCGAGAACACGGCGAACAGATCCTCAGGTACAGCCATGCTAGGCACGACGTGAACGTCGAACAGGCCTTCCTCGTACAGCACATCGCGCACCCCGTCGTAATCGTCGGCCCAGCGGAACTTGAAGCCGTAGGTGATCTCGTCGCCTGGCGTGCCTTTGGGCGAGAGGATCACGCCAGTATGGGGCTGCCGCCAAGCGCCGCGCGTCTCGCCTGCACCGCTCACCGCAGAGTGAATGTAGGCCCAATAGGGCGCACGCACACTGCGACTTCGATCGGGCTCGTGTTCCTCGTAGTATTCGAGCTTAGTGCCCTCCAACGGCGTCATGACCAGGTAAGGCCCAACGCCGTTGGGACGCTCCCAGAAGATGAACGACCCGTGGCCTGAGATGAAACTGTGCCTGGCCACGACCCGGGTGTAGTTTGCCAGGTTGTCCTGCACAAACTGCCGATTGAAAGGCAGCGGCAGAGCAATGTCGCCCAGTTCGAGCGCCTGGTCGGTGTGGTTGCGAAATCGAAGTGTCCAGACCAGACTGTCTTCTCTGCGGGCGAACTGCATCGTCAACCAGAAGTCCCGGATACCATGGGCACCCAGCGAGTCGCCCTCGTATGAGTAGGTCAAAGCTTCTGGATCGTCCTCGCCGCCGATATCAACCCGGCGAATATCACCCGAGGACAGAGCGGTTACCTCCCGCCAGTCCTCCTCATCGAGCCGGTAGCGGACCACAACCTCTCCCAGGGTTTCGCCTGGCCAGATGTAGTCGGTATCAAAAACGTCGTCCAATAATTTCAGGCTGGTGATGCCACCGTAATTCCACCCTAGAACAAAGCGAGTCTGCGAGCCTCTACTTTCTGCCATACTGCCCTCCAACACGAGTCGTGCGCATTATCTCCTAGAATCCGTCAATAAAATGGCACTTACTTTTTCAGGCCGCTGGAAGTGGTTCGGAATCGCCCCTAGCCACCCGACGATGAAGTCGTCGGGCTACGGAGCAGCGGGTGATAAATCACCCTTGAACGGTGGGCCCCTCAATGTTCCGGGTGATAAGCCCGATTTTATCGGGCGCTGTTTCGTAGCACGGGCACTTCATGCCCGTGCGGGCGGACTCGGCGGTGAAGCCCCACATACCGACTCCGCGCGACGCAACGCCAAATATTAGTGACATTGCCCCGTCAACAGGTAGGGAAGCGGCGTTCCTTCATCCCACATGAGGGCCTCAACGCCATCCAGTTCCAGTGGTGCACCGCTGGTGAAGTTTTCGATCCCGTCCTCGGTGACCACCACCGTGTCCTCTACGCGAATGTAGAGTTTCTCTTCGGGAATCCACATCTGCGGATCTACGGCAAACACCGTTCCTGGCACAAGCGGACGATGGTGGTATCCGCCGTCGTCGTGCACAGCCATACCGACCGGATGCGAGAGGTGGCCACGGAATTCAAGGGTACGGCGGGCACCCTCTCTGTAGATGTCTTTCGAGAACTTCCAGTTTTCCCAGACTTTTCTCATCTCCTCAGCAGCTTCGTCCATCACCTGATCCGGCGTCACGCCGGGGCGGATTCTGGACAGAACCACTTTGTGGTACTCGACGATATATCCGTACAACTCGCGCTGCCAGGGAGCATAAGTCCCGTTGACGGGCCACATACGACCTATGTCATTGGTGTAGTAGTTGCATTCAGGAGCCACGTCCATCAGCACCAGCTCGCCATCTTTCAAAGGACAGTTGTTCAGGAAGTAATGGATGTGCCAGATATTCTCTCCACTGGCGATGATGGGATGATAGCCTTCGCCCCGTGCGCCGTTCAGCAGATAGATGTAACTTGCCAGAGCGCCGAGCTGGTATTCGAGGATGCCTGGGCGCGTCACCCGCATGGCCTCGCGGATAGCCTGGGCGCAAAGCTGGCCCGCACGGCGCATCACGTTGATCTCGCGTGGGCTCTTGACAGACCGTAACTCATCCAGGATCGGCGTCAAGTCGCGCACTTCCATCTTGGGAAATCGAGAACGCAGTAGACTGATGAGACGCTGTTCTCGCGATGGCTGCCCATCCCACGGATCCTGGGCGACCATCTGGTTCGCCAAAAGTAGGTGGTGACGGGTCGCGGTCCGGACTCCAGCCGGGGCATGAGGGGTGTAGACCAGTTTCGCGTCGGCCAGGTGTTCCGAAAGCTTTTCCAGGCCGCAGACTTCATCAGCACCCGTAATCCCCTTCACCAGGTCGCCGTCCTCGACCCCTGGTGGGGCTCCCTCTCCGAGCTGTGCTTCGCCCCGTCGGGGTAGATAGAGCGCGGTCTTGCGTTCCGCACCATTCATCAAAAGGTAGGACTGCGGTGTTTCGAGACCACAGCAGTAGAAGAACTCGTTCGTTTGGCGAAAGACGACATATCCGCGGGGCGCTGGGGCGCTCTGCAGCAACGCCTGGCCCGCGCTCCCAATGGCGTCAAATATCTTCCCTCGCCGGGCGACAAACTCCTCCGCAGGAAAATCTGCCTGCCATTGAGGGCTGATCTGAGCACTGCGTACCGTTGAGGAACTTATCGTTCCATGCTCCGTCAACTCATCCACCTCTGCAACTATCTGATATGGGTGCATCAAAATGGGTTGGTAGGGGCGGGTCTTGCACCCGCCCAGGGCGACCGCAAGGGATCGCCCCTACAACCGGTAGCGAACCTCTACATCTATCGGGCCAACGATTTTGGCCGGGAGGGACACGGTCTCCTCTTGTGGATCAAAAGCGCTCCACGGCTTGCCATCTACCTGCACGGACTTTATCGCATGGGGTGTCGGGATACGCAGCCTGAGCTTCGTTGCTGCGGCCAGGCCCTTGGGGAGCGTAATCCTGGCTCGAACCGTTCCCTCGTCCAACTGTGACAGAACTTCGTAGCTCACTCTGCCCCACCTGGTGGGGGCGTTCTTCACGCTGATGCGCTTGCCGTTCTCCAACCAGGCCCGCGGAGTCGCCTTGGCCAGCCACAACGTTGACGAAAGCGGATCCTCGAACACCAGCATCCACTTGGTGACCGTCGGGATGGTAACCTGCGCAGGTGCACAGTATGGGAGATGCTCTCCCCGATCGCGATCCATGTCCACACATTCAAAGACCGACCACATGCCACGAGTGTGCAGATGAGCAGCATGGGCATAGTAGAAGAGCAAGAACTCGTGGATCATATCTTGCTGAATGAGCCCGTAGGCTTCCCCATAGCACTGGAAGGCAACGACTCTCTCCCGATTCCCAAAGATGCCCAGGGTCATCCCCTTATGAGCAGCACAATACGCGAGTATGGTCTCTACGGTTTCCCTGGCAACCATACCCGAGTGCATCATCTCGGACCACACCCGGTTCTCATCGAAGGACTCTGGCCTGCTGCGATAGGGGGCCGCATCGTAGGGCACCTTGGAGCCGGCAATCAAGGGAAGGCAGGGCGGATCCGTGTCATAGAGGATCGAACGCTCGATCGCACGGTAGACGTCCTCCCGCAGCTCCGCGGCCTCGCCTACCAGGGCCTGCCCTCGTCCCACCAGCTCAGGATCTTTGCGTTTCTCGCCGACAGCAATCCATGTTCGGCCCAAGTCACGGAAACCACGCCACGCCTCCGTACTGTTGCAGAAGTAGGGCTGCTCGTAGTCGAGGGTCGCAAGCGTGGGAGTGACAAAGCTAATGTCCGCCTCATGCCGGCCCGCAATCATGCCATAGGCTGGATCGTGCCTGGGCCGTTTCTTGGCCTCTTCCCGCCGCGTCATCAGGATGCGCACGATGGCCTTGATCTTTTGGTCGTACTTCAACAGGAACTCATCGTCTCCAGTGTAGTCATAGTACTGCGCCAGATTGGTCAACATTCTGGCATATTGACCGATCTCCGGTCCCCGGTAGTCAATCGCCCCATCCTGGCGCACAAAGTCTGAGAAATAGTTCTCGAGGTAGCCCTTGGCGATGTCAAACAGCCCCCATTCCAGGTAACAGTTGACGCTACTGTTAAGGACATCCTGGAACCCATCGTGCTCTGGTGCGCCATAGTTCCTGTCAACCACGCCGTAGCGGGGATGATTACCTACCCGTGTGATCATCTCCTGGACCATCGAGTGGCGGCAAAAGTCTGGTATCCACGCCTCGGGCAGGTGGAGTTCCATCGCCCCTTCGAGGGTCTTGCTCCAGACGCTGTGCAGCTTGTACAGCTCGGTGTAGAACGGTTCAGGCCCCGGCTCCGTCTTCCCCGGATAGGGCAGGTAGGAATCTATGTAATGCGCCTCAGTGACCTCGCCGTTCTCCAGCCTGAGGAAACGATACCACGTGGGCTGGATATATATCGTGGGCGGATCTACCACTCCAAAGATCACGCCGTCCCAGGTCAATCCCTCGCGCACCGGGTAGGAGAAACGTACTGCGGGAAGCCAACCACCTACGAGGCCCTCCCAGAGCCTCTCCTGCTCGACTACTTCCCCGATCTCAGGGGCAACGACCAGGGGATTGACGCGCCACGCGCCGTGGGGAGCATAGTAATAGATCGGCACGACATCGAAACAGTTGCGGCTGCCCACGAAGGTGTGAGGGCCTTCGTACAGACCGTATCTCACCCGGCGAATCGGAGGGAAGCAGGCGGCTACTTCCTCAAAGCTGGGGTCCTTTCTTTGGGCCAGGATCTCCTGACCCAGAATGTCACACTCGGATGCGAGGATCTCCTCTTTGGCATGCCCCCGGTAGCAACTATCTTCTGGGACGCGCGTCGGCACCAGCGTTTTGGCCAGTTCCAAGACTATCCCATCTTGATCTACATACAGGATGGACCCATCATTGGTCTGCAAATCTTCAAACACGGCGACAGGTTTGCCCGGCCTCAGTTCCAATACGGCCATCAACGTCCATGGCCCCATCCTTTCGTGGCGGCCGAGTCGTCGGATCTCCCCGGTAGTCGCGTCTTTGACCGTGACGCGGTCTTCGACTTTGAGAACAACCGGCTTCACGTAGTTCTCCTCCTGTGGTGGCATGACATTTCCCCCGTGTTTGGCTACTCGATCACCATCTTCCGGTCGGCGGAACTGAAGGCCACAAGCACCACGGCCTCATCGTCGCCGACGTTTTTCGCCAGGTGCGCTTTGCCAGCGGGAATGACGATACAGTCCCCGGCCCGCAGCCGCGCCGTGCCCCCTTCGGGCAGGGTATGTTCGATCTCTCCCGCGACGACGTAAAGAACCTCCTCACAGTTGGGATGATGGTGCCTGGGATTGCTCCGCCCCGGTTTGAATGTGACCCGGCCGAGCGTCATCTGCTGGCTGGTGCCGCTCTCCGCTGAGACCAACCACTGCTGGCTGCCCCACTCTGTTTGCTGTATCTGCACATCGTTCTTGCGGATGACACTAGGATTCATTGTCGTGCCTCCTAGCTGCATCAGTTTCGGGATCGTGGAGGAATCAATGGGGACACGCTCTCGCGCGAGTTCACGGCGCAGTCAGACCGGCAGTCATAAAGTCAAAACACTGCTCCATAGCCTCGAGAATGTCGGCCCCGCTCTCTTCGTCGGCCGAGACCCAGCCGTCGTAGCCAATCTCCCGGATGGCCGCGAACACGGGATTGAAATCAATCGAGCCCGTACCCAGGACCTTGAACTCCCCCACGGCGAAGTCCTTCAGGTGGAAGTTGTCGATCACGGGGCGAAAGTCTCGGATCAGGCCAGCGATGTTGCTGACGCCGGACTTCATCAAGTGGGCGGTGTCGAGAGTGAGGCCCACTGTATCCTCTTCCACGGCATCGAAGAATACCTCGAAATCCTCCCGGTGCATGACTGGCTGATCGTAATGATGATGCAGCGACAGCTTCAGGCCGTGATCGCGGGCCTCCTTTCCAAGCTCTGAGAGTGAAACGGCAATGTCCCGGATGTCGTGGGCGGTCAGGCCCTGTCGAGGCACGCAATGGCAAAACACGATCATCTCACTGCCGACCGTCCTGCCGAACGTGAAAGCTCTTCTTACATCATCCGGAGTGCCCCAGACGATCAGGGCCGATGCCGAGCCTGGGTACTGTCCCCAATCAGCGACGAAGCGCTCCGGCTGATCGAGATAGGGCGTATACTGACCAACTTTCAACTGCAGGCCGTCGTAACCGACCTGGCGAAAATTGGTAAACAGCAGCCGGGTTTCTTCCTCACTGGCGGTCGGTTTGGAGAAAGCGAGTTTCATTCGATCTCCTCCAGCCGGACCACGCCGTTCTCCTCCAGAGAACGGTACGCTCCTTCAAGAATCCGCATAGACTTTAGGTTATCCGCGGCGGCGGTCTCGGGTGCGCGCTGCTCCTCAACCGCCTTCATCAAGTCATCCAGCAAGTACCAGGTCGCTTCCGCCTTGTCAAACGGGTTCCGATGCTCGATCCGCTCGCCGTCAGGCCGGACTTCGGTAAGCGCCTCATACCCCAGCACCAATGCACCCCTTTCGCAGTCCAGGCTGCACGCACTCTGCTGAGCGAAGCTGGAGAAGCCCTCTGAGAGGGAGACGACCGTGCCCTGGTGGAACTGCAGGATCACAGAAATCTCCGTGTCGTCGCCTCCCTCGGTAGCCGGGGAATTGACGCCGCGGCAGTAGACAGTCTCAGGCTCATCACGGAGCAGGTAGCGATATCCGTCGAACCAGTGGATCGACATCACCGCCATGACGTACCGCTTGCGCTGCTGACGCCAGCCCTTGTCGCGCCGGAGGTAGAGAGCGCTCTGTACCAGATGGAGCGGCCGGCCCAGGTGTCCTCGCGCAAGGATCTCCCGTGCCAGGTGGAAGGTAAAATGCCGGCGGAAGTTCTGGTTGATGGCGATGGGCACGCTGGCCTCGCGAGCTTCACGCTCAATCGCCACTGCTTCGGCGTACGTTTCCGCAAACGGCTTCTCACACAGGGTCGGGATTCCTGCCTCGATCAGAGGAAAGAGAACCTCCTGGCGGACGTGGGTTGGCGTGCAGACCACCGCCACATTGATGTCGGCCTGTGCGATCATATCGGCCAGGTCGGCATAGCATTCAGAAATCCCGTAGTCGGCAGCACGGGCTATGAGGGTTTCTTTGTTGGGGTCACAGAGCGCCACCGCCTGCACCCGGTCCGGGTGGCGGTCTATGGCCTCCAGATGCAGTCTCGATATGTTGCCGGCGCCCACGATTCCGACCCGATAGATGTTTCGCTCGACAGACACTGGCTCAACCCTTCCTTTGGCCAACGACCACGCTTGTCATTTCAGAGGCAACAGGGGAACTACCCGGCTCCTACGGCTACGGAAGTCGTATTTGCGTTTCAGTTCGTAGGGGATTACTGTTCTTAGCCTAAGGTTGTACACTCTTGTGCACATCGAGACCGATCTCAATCAGGTCGGGCGGGCGACGCCCCTTTCATTATGGAAGAAGCGAGGTAACTCAATTATCGGAGAGAACATAGATGGGCGGTAAAAGGCTGACGAGGTACTCCTCCTGCCGTCAGTATGCGCCGGACGGCTGGCACCTCGTTCACCAGCTCATACCAAACTCAGTCGCGCTGTCCTATGGTGAATTGTTTTGTGGCGTTAACAGTGCTTCGGACAATGCCGTTTAGCCCTTGAGTCCAGTCATCACGACTCCCTGCACAAAATACCGCTGGGCGAGGAAGAAGACGACGACAACTGGCAAAGTCATCGCCGTCGAAAAGGCCATCAGCAGGTCCCAGCGCGACCGTCCGACAGCCAACGCGCTGCGGAACGTCGCCAGACCTAGGGCAAGGGTGAATTTTCCCGGCGAGTTAAGGTATAAGAGAGGGCCCATGAAATCGTTCCACGTGCCCAAGAAGGTAAAGATCGCCACGGTGATCAGCGCCGGCTTGGCTAGCGGCAGCATAATGCGCGCGTAGATACCAAACTCGCTACATCCATCAATACGCGCCGCATCGGCCAGTTCCTCCGGGATGGTGCGGAAGAATTGGCGCAGGAGGAAGATATAGAAGGCTCCTCCTCCAAAGAACTGGGGCACGATGAGCGGCAGGAACGTATCAACCCAGTGGAGCCGGCTGAAGATCACAAATTGTGGCACCAACGTGACCACATAAGGCACCATCATGGTAGCCAGCACGATAGCAAACCATAACTCGCGCCCCGCAAACCGTATGCGGGCAAAGCCATAGGCACAGAAAGAGGAGGCCAAGAGGACGGCCAACTCGTTCATCAGGACGAGGAAAACGGTATTCTTGAGATAAATGGGGAACGGTTTGTAGGTCAGGGCATCCACGTAGTTTGCAAGACGGAACGGGTTTGGAATCAACTGAGGAGGAAACTGGAAGACCTTCTGCTCCAATTTGAAGGAACTGCTGACCATCCACAGGAGAGGGACCATCATCACGACCGCTCCTACGACCAGCACCACCCAGATCACGGCTCGGGATAACCACCTACGGCTTAATCTGCCACTCACAGCGCGAGCCCCAAAAGAACTCTTTGCAGAATGCCTGACGTCAGTCGCTGTCACGATTCACCTCCTCAACCAACCAGCTCGTAGTAGACCCGGCGGCCTATGCCCCTGAAGATAAATGCTGTCAGCCCCATGATGATGAAGAAGAGCACCCACGCCAGCGCTGCGGCGTATCCCATGTCCAGGTACAGGAAGGCATTGCGCCACAGGTATAGGACATAGAAAAGGGTGGCGTTCTGCGGGCCGCCACTTGTAATGAGGTAACCAGCGGTGAAGACCTGAAAGGTGCCGATGATGCCCATGATTAGGTTAAAGAAAATGACCGGCGACATCAGTGGGATCGTCACGTGCCGCAGTTTCGCCCACGCACCTGCGCCGTCGATCTCCGCCGCTTCATAGAACACCTCGGGGATGCCCTGCAGGCCGGCCAGGTAGATCACCATCCCTCCGCCCAGGCCCCACAGGCTCATCAAAATCAGGGCCGGCAAAGCCCATGCCGGTTTCTGGAGCCAAAGAACCTTGGGTAGGCCAATGGCATGCAGGAGCGCATTGAGCAAGCCGAAATCCGAGTTCAGGAACCAGGCCCACAGGACCGCGTTGGCCACCGCCGGCACGATGCTCGGCAGGTAATAGATGGTGCGAAAGACGGCGATCCCGCGCACCTTGGTGTTCATCAGCAGGGCCAACAGGAAGGCCAGAACCATACTCAGCGGCACCGAGATAGTCGTGTATACGGTGGTTACCTTCAAGGCTTGCCAGAAGAGCTTGTCCGACACAATTCTCTTAAAGTTGTCCAAAGCAACGAACTTGGGCGGGGCAATCATGTTCCATTTCTGGAAGGCCAGCCAGAGGGAGGTCCCTGCCGGTATCAGGAACCACAACAGGAAACCCAGGATAAAGGGAGCGATAAAGATGTAGCCGGTAACGTTCCGTCTCCCCGCCGGTTTTCTCAGCCAGCGGACTATCGCGGTCATCATATCCTCCTCAAAGGAGCCAAACTCAGTAGATCACAAGCTACTAGCAGAGGCGGCTCCCACGCCGCCGGAACGCGGGCATGGGAGCCCGCTCTGCTGCACAATGTACTGAGACTCCAATCAAGATTTGGCCGCGCAGGGCCTGTTCCAGCGTTCAACTGGAATGCCCTGCGCAGCCGGGCTTGTCCGCGCTTGGTTTCAGAGGAGCGCTTCTTTAAAGATGCGGTTGCCCTCCGGTACGACCTCCTTCAATGCCTCCTCGGCCGTCTTGTCGCCGATCCAGATGGCATCGAACGCGGGGGTGGTGACCGTCGTCTCGACCTGTTGATAACCTGGTGGCTGATAGAGGATGTGGCCATACTTGGGCACATACTCAGTCACGATCAGTTCATAGCCAGACGGATGGACACCTTCGGTCGGACTCGTTCGCAAGGTCATCCACCTCGCCAGCCCTTCCTCAGTCATCAGGTCGGTCTGGCTGGGCAGCCAGAGCCCCATTTTCAAGAACTGGAGCTGGTAAAACTCGGTGGCCAGGAAACGCACCCAGCGCCAGGCGGCCTGGGGGTGTTTCGAGGCCGCGAAAGCGGAGTGCAGGTGGGCTTGCAGGCCAGTAGCAGGCCGCTGTATCTTGGGCAAGACGGCTGTTCCCAGCGTGGGCTGGATCTTGCACATCCAGGCCAAGGCCCAGGAGCCATCTATCGCCATGGCCAGCTTGCCGGTCTCCAGCATCTGCGTGTTGGTCATTCCCAGTTGCGTCAAGACCGCAGAGAGGGGCGCCACCTGATGCACCAGAGTCAGATCGGCGATACGCTGGATGGCCTCGGTGGTTGCCGGCTGATCGAGAGCCAACAAGCCGGTATCTGGATCGATGTACTTCCCATAATTGGACTCGATGGGCCCCAGAAGCTCCATCCACCATTTATCCCAGTAGACCCCCCATCGTTCCACGTTGTTCACGTCGAAGCCGCTCTCCCCCGGGTGTTTGCCACTGGCATCCACCGTCAACTCGCGGGCCACCTCGACGAAGTGGTCCCACTCCCAGGCCTCGTCGGGATCGTTGCTCGGTGGTTCGATGCCCGCCTCGTCGAAGATGTCGGCGTTGAGGTAGATGTGAGAGCCCGTCCAGCAGGAACCGATGCCGTACCAGCGCCCTTGATATGTGGCGCGCTCTGTTTCCTGGGGCTCGATGAAGTAACCTGGCCTGCCTACGACCGGGTCGGCCTTGAGCATATCGGTGATGTCGAGCAGCATTCCCTCGTGGGCATAGGTAATGTAGTCCTGGTTCCTGATGAAAGCCGTGTCCGGTGGCGTGCCGGCGGCCATCATGGCCAGCATTTTCTCCGAATAGTTCTCCGGCGTGTGTAGCCAGGTCACCTTGATGTTGGGCTCCGCGCCCTCGAAAACCCTGACGGCAGCGCGAACGCCCTCGTCCTCCTCAGGCCCGCCCCAACCCATGAAGCTGATCTCCGCCACTTCCTCTGGTGCGGGAGTCGCCTGAACGATAACGGTCTTCTCTACCTCCACAGTTTGGACTACCGGTACCTCTACTGTCTCTTTGACCACCCGTGGCTGGCAGGCCGCCAACAATGCTGCGCCACTCGCCGCACCTGCCAAAGTCAGAAACTCGCGCCTATTCATACGTTTGGTTGGCATGATTTTGCCTCCTCCTTAAATTTGGTTGGTTGTTGTTCGGATTTCTTCACAAAACGAGCCAAACCGGAGAACCCTACCTCATCTGAAATCGCCTATCTATCACCCCCTTTCCTCTACCGAGCTCTCTCGGAAAGTAGCCGTGGCGGCTCCCAGCGGTTTAGCCCTTCAACCCAGTCACCACGATCCCCTGGATGAAGTAGCGCTGCGCCAGGAAAAAGATCACTACAATGGGCATAAGCATCATCGTCGAAGCGGCCATGAGTAGGTCCCAGCGCGTCCGCTGCCACATACCGGTCCTGAACATCGCCAGGCCCAGGGCGACGGTCCACTTGTTTGGGTCTTTCGACAAATATAGCAACGGCCCCATATAGTCGTTCCAACTCCAAATGAAGGTAAAGACCGCTACTGTCGCCAGGGCAGGCTTGGCCAAGGGCAGCATGATACGCCGATAGATGCCAAGCTCGCTACACCCATCAACGCGGGCCGCATCGGCCAGCTCCGGGGGCAGAGTAAGGAAGAACTGCCGCAGGAGAAAGATGAAGAACGCGCCACCCCCGCTAGCCGCGAAGAAGTGCGGCACAGTGAGTGGAAGGAAGGTATTCACCCAACCCATACGGCTATAGAGCACGAAGGTCGGGATCATCAAGACCACACCGGGCAGCATCATGGTGGACAACACGACGGCAAACCAGAAATTCTTGCCCGGAAAGTCAATGCGCGCCAATGCGTAAGCACACAGCGAGGTAGACCCAAGGATGGCGATCTCGTTGAGGATGACGATGAAAAAGGTGTTCTTGAGATAGACGCCAAAGCCTGGCTGGCGCAACGGTTTGGTGGTCCAGGCGTCGATATAGTTCTGAAATTGGGGGGGGGTGGGAATCCACTTCGGTGGATACTGAAAGACCTCCAACTCGGTCTTGAGGGAGCTGGTGACCAGCCACAAGAAGGGCAGGAGCATCACGCAAGCCCCGACAAGCAACAACGTCCATGTCAAGGCACGCCACAAGCGCTCCCCGTTGACCAGTCGCCCGATCGGTAGCCTGGCTCCAGGCGCTCGCGTTACGGAAACAGTTTCACTTTGCGTTGCCATACTGCCTCCTTTATAGTGCTTCATAGTACACCAGACGCCCCACATACCTGAAGATGAGCAGTGTCAATCCCAGGATGATGAAGAAGAGGATCCACGCCAGCACAGCCGCGTATCCCATGTTAAAGTATTGGATCCCGGTCCTGTAGGTATAGAGCACGTAGAACAGCGTCGCGTTTTGTGGTCCACCTGCGGTGATCAGATAACCCGCGATGAAAACCTGAAAGGAACCGATGATGCCCATGATCAGGTTGAAGAAGATGACCGGGGACATGAGCGGAATCGTCACATGCCGCAGCTTGGCCCAGCGGCCCGCCCCGTCAACCTCGGCTGCTTCGTACAGCACCTCGGGAATCCCCTGCAGCCCGGCCAGGTAGATCACCACGGTGTAACCCAGTCCCCATAAGCTCATGATGATCAAGGCCGGCATGGCCCATTCTGGATCCTGAAGCCACGGGACCTTGGGCAGGCCCAAAGCGCGCAGCAGCGCATTCACCAAACCGAACTCCGTGCTGAACACAAAGTTCCACAGCACCGCGTTCGCCACCGCCGGTACGATGGTGGGGAGGTAATAGATGGTGCGAAAGACCGCCATCCCGCGCACCTTGGTATTCAGCAGCAGCGCAATCAGAAAGGCCATCACCAAACTTACCGGAACCGAGCCAAGCGTATAGTAGGTGGTGGCCTTTAGCGACTGTATGAAAAGCCTGTCCCGGAAAATATGCCTGAAGTTCTCCAATCCGATAAAAGTCGGATCCTGGATCATATTCCAGTCAAAGAAGGTCAGCCAGGCCGCGACTAACGCGGGCAGCAAGAACCACAAGAGAAAACCCAGTATGAAGGGCAAGATGAAAAGGTAGCCGGTCACAGCCCGTCTGCTCTTCGCCGTTCGCGGCCAAAGGTGCCCCAACCGGCGAGTTTCCACACTCATGTCCTACCTCCTTTGGCAACCCCGGCCGCGCAGGGCCTGTTGCCGCGCGCGCAGCCGACCCCACGCAGCCGGGGTTCGTCTCTTTGGGCTGATTCGGCGAGTTACCCATCAGCTCCGGCGGCTTCGGTTCGTCGCGGAACTAGCCGCATGGCATCCGCCTATCAGGGCCTGGCTTGCTCCTCTTCCATGATGCGGTTGGCCTCTGCCACGGCCGCGGGCAAGACATCCTCAGCCCTCGCATCACCAATCCAGATCTGGTCGAAGGCTGGCGTGAGAACGGTCTCGGCGGCCTTCGCGTATCCCACCGGCATGGTGAGGTAATGGCCATACTTCGGCGCGTACTCGGTGACGATGAGATCATATCCTGGCGGGTGTATGGGCGGAGTGCACCAGCGGGCGATGGCTTCGGGGGTCATCAGCGCGGTCTGGCTGGGCAGCCACAGTCCGGCCTGACAGTAGCGCTCCTGGAACCATGGCGAGGCGAGGAAGCGGATCAGCTGCCATGACTCATCCGGATGCTCCGTCTCCTTCACGATGACGATGATGTGTGCCTGCATGTCGGTGGCCGGTCGCGTCATCTTGGGAAGCACCCCAGTGCCCAGCCCCCCCTCGATCTGCCACAGCCAGTTCACGGACCAAGAACCGGTGTTGTACAGTCCCACCTTCTTGGTCGACAAGACGTCTGCCTCGGCCATAGCCAGAGTGTTAAAGTCTGCTTGGCTCAATGCCACCTGGTGGACCAAGTTCAGGTCCGCGACGCGCTGGAGTGCCTCCATCGCTGCCGGCGCGTCGAGGACGATCTTTCCAGTCACCGGGTCCACCCAGTTAACGCCATTGGATTGGACCGCCGCGTGCAGAGGGATCCACCAGGTCGGCCAGAAGGCACCCCACCGATCGATGCTGTTCCAGTCGAAACCCGCTTCACCGGGATGCTTTCCGTTGGTGTCCACGGTCAGTTGCGCCGCGATCCCAAGGAACTCGTCCCACCCCCAGGCCTCCTCTGGGTCGTTGCTGGGCGGCTCGATTCCCAGCTCGTCAAAGAGGGACCTGTTGTAGTACAAGTGAGGTGCCACCCAGCAGGAGCCGATGCCGTACCACTCCCCTTCGAACTCGCAGCGGTCCCGTTCCTGCGGCTGGATCCAGTAGTCTGGCTTCGACAGCTCTGGGTCGGCCGCGATGCGGTCGGAGATGCCAAGCAGGAGTTCGTACTTGCAGTAGGTTCGATAGACGTCGCTCTCAACCCGAGCGCAATCGGGCGGCGTACCGGCGGCGACCAAGGTCAGAAGTTGCTCCAGTCTCGACACCCCCGTAGGCTGCGCTACCCCAACCCACTCGATGTTGGGGTTCTCCGCCTGGAACTTAGCCGCCTCCTCGTCACGCAGCTCCGGCGTTCCTGGCTCGCCCAGGAATTCGATGGTCACCTTCTCGGCAGGTGGCGGTGTTGCGGTCGGCTTCGGGGGCGGTGTTGCGGTCGGCTTCGGGGGCGGTGTGTCGGTCGGCTTCGCAGGAACGGCCGTTGGTGTCGCCTTCGGCTGGCAGGCCGCCAACAATGCCGCGCCACTCGCCGCACCTGCCAAAGTCAGAAACTCTCGCCTACTCATACGTTTGGTTTCCATGATTTACCTCCTCCTTAAATTTGATTGGCTATTGTTCAGATTTCTTCACAAAACGAGCCAAACCAGAGAACCCTACCTCATCTGAAATCGCCTATCTATCACCCCCTTTCTTCTACCGAGCTCTCTCGGAAAGTAGCCGAGGCAGCTCCCACGCTGCCGATTCGCCAGGCCTGGGAGCCCGGCCTGCTTTCGGTTCTGACCGCTGCAACTCAGCCAAACGGTTCACATAGCACTTTCCGAGAAATCTCCCACGCTATTCGCTGTGACGGAAGCTGTTGTTTCGCCAAGACACTTGTCGCAAATCCTTTTTGTGAGATCTCCCTTAAACCTTGACTCCAACCAAGGATGGTTCATTGGCCGAGCCTTCGAGCCCGTCTACGCGGTAGACTACCCCGCTCAGGTTCAAACCTCCACTCTCCCTCTCCTCTGGCTCCACAAGATTGACGTACCACCAGTTCCCCTTGAATCAATATCGGCTCTATAGCTTCGATTTCCCCATTGATAAGGCGCAAAAGGGCCCCCGCCGAAGCCCGCCCCATTTCTTCACAGGGCATTCTGATGGTGGTGATCGCCGGCCGAACAAAGCCAGACAAGTCACGATCGTCATATCCGACAACTGCGATGTCTCCAGGCACTCGCAATCCTGCTTCCTGGATGGCATAGATCGCGCCAAGAGCCATCAAATCGTTCCCAGCAAAAATCGCCGTAGGAGGATCTTTCAGCGCTATCAGTCTTTTGGCAGCAAGATACCCGCTTTGGACTTCCCAGTCGCCCCTCTCTACCAGGGCTGGGTCAAAGGGTATGCCCCACGCCGCAAGCTCCTCCTGGTAACCTGTCATCCGATTGATCGTCGCATCCCAGCCCTCTGGTCCGTTGATGAAGGCAATCCGCCGATGCCCCAGTTGAGCCAAGTGCCTGGTCGCCAACCGCGCTCCATAGTGCTCATCGGGGACTACTGAGTTTAAAGAGAGGGAGTTAAAAAGGCGATGGACAAACACGTGAGGCTTGTTCGCCAGTTCGGATACTTCATCCGACGAACGAATGCACGACTCCACGAAAATGATGCCGTCTATCTGGCGCTTGCTCAAAGTCTGGATGGCTTCTGCTTCGACCTCACGATCCCATTCCGCATTGATGATGATGCCAAAATAGCCATCCACTTCCAAACGATCCTGGATACCGCGAACGATGGGGGGAATGAATGGGCTCAGGATGTTCTCGACAATGATGCCAATAGTATAGGTTTGGTCTGTACGCAGACTTCGAGCGACCAAGTTGGGCTGGTACCCCAATTCCTCAGCCGCCTTCAACACTCTCAACCGCGTTTCCTCGGCCACGGGATGGTCACTGCCAGCGAGAACGCGGGAAGCGGTGGCGATGGAGACATCGGCGGCTTTGGCTACATCTGTTAGCGAAACAGGCATACAGCTACCTCATCAGCGTCAGCACGTAGGAATAAACGTTTCCCATCCGCACTAACTATACGGGAAAACGTTTACCTTGTCAAGTTGAGTTTCCTGGACGATGCCAGTCAAGGATAATGGGCACTCGCATCTTGACCAGGCTAGAGGGGACAGAGGAGGTACATCGTAATCCCCATCCTTCTGGTTCTTCAAAGTTTGGAGAGGCCATGCCCCAGGGTTGGAGAATGGTGATTTCATCTCCTAAGACCAGTAATGACGATCCCTCGGACAAAGAGTCTTTGGGCGAAGAGGAAGACGATCAAGCAAGGCACAAGAAACATCGTCGCCGCTGCCATGTAGAGATTCCACTGAATCGGCCCGATAAAGGGAAGTCGAAAATTGGCCAGATAGAGGGTCAAGACGAAATTCTTCTCAGACGAAATGATGATCAAGGGTGCCAGGAAATCATTCCAATAATAGACGAAGGCAAAGACGGCAACGGTGGCCAGGGCTGGCTTGGAAAGTGGCACAATGATGCGCCAAAAAATATCCCACCTTGAGGCGCCGTCGATTAAGGCCGCCTCGTCATAGTCTTTGGGAATAGTGAGGAAGAACTGGCGCAAGAGAAATATATTAAAGGCTCCACCAAACCAGGGTGGGATCATTAGCGGCTTCAAGGTATCCAACCAGTCAAGCTTGTGCCATATAATGAACTGGGGTACCATCACCACGGCGAAAGGGATCATCAAAGTGCTCAAAATCAACATGAAGAGCGCTCTTTTGCCCGGGAACTCCAGGCGGGCAAAGGCATAAGCCACCAGCGCACTGGAGAGAGTGGTCCCGATCACGCCTGATACCGTGTACTTTATCGTGTTCCAGACGCAACGGGCTAACGGGGCTCCGCGGACCTTCGTCGCGTCGAGAAAGTTACTCCACATCACCGGATTTGGAATCCATTGTAGTGGGATGGAGAAAACCTGGTCGAAAGGTTTGAGTGCGGTCGAGATCATCCAGTAGAGTGGCAAAGCGAATGCGATAGCCAATATAATCAACATGGAATATACAAAGACCCTCTTCAGTAAACCCATCCGGCCCGGGGTCCCAAACAAGGTGGAGCGGATCCGACGACGGAGAGGCACGGAACCATTCATGCTCCGTCCTATGCCTTTGAATTCTCTCTGAAAAGTACTAGCCATGGTCTCACTCCTTATCTCTCTTCCATCTCGTAGTAGACCCAGCGATCACTAAACTTGAACTGAAGCAAGGTCACAATCATAATGATGATGAACATGATCCAGGCCATGGCCGAGGCATAACCCATCTTTAAGAAGCGGAATGCGGCTTGATAGAGGTAGAGGCCGAGAAAGAGCGTGGTATTAGACGGCCCACCCATGGTCATTAAGTAGGGCTCGACGAAAGTCTGTATCCCCAAAATGATCCCCATGATGACGTTAAAGAAAATCACGGGCGTCAACATGGGCAAGGTGATTTTGAAAAACATTTGAGCCTCTCCGGCGCCGTCGACTTGGGCTGCCTCCTGGAGCTCCCGCGGCACTCCCTGTAGCCCGGCCAGGTAGATGACCATCGACCCTCCAACACCCCACAGACTCTTGATCATCAACGCTGGAAGCGACCAGCTTTCTGAATAGAGCCAATTCGGGCCTTTGAGGCCTACTAACTCGAGCAGGCTATTGATTATGCCGTAGTCGGGTTGATACATCCAGAGCCAGAGCACGGTAACAGCGACTCCGCCGATCACAGACGGCAGATAGAACAGGCTCCGCCAGAAACCAAGGAATCGAATCTTCTGGTTAAGTAGCAGCGCCAGCCAGAGAGCTAAAAGTTGCCCCGCCGGGATGGCGATAAGCACATAGAGACCTGTAACCTTAAGGGATTGTAGGAAAAGGGGATCTGCCGTAAACATCGTGGCATAGTTATCCAACCCCACAAAAACAGGTGGCTCGATTAATTTCCAGCGAAAGAAACTTAAAACCAAGGAGGCGACAATCGGCCCACCCATGAAGAGGACAAATCCGATCAGCCAGGGAGAGATAAATCCGTAGGCTACCAACGCCTCCCTGAGCCGCTTACGTGTCCTTAACATGCTCACGTTCTTTCTTTTTCGAAGGGCAACCATATCCTTATCCTCCCGCTCTTTTCGCAAGATGCGGGACGGGCTCCCAAAGACCCGTCCCGCATCTTCACGGATACTTCCGACAGCCTGCCTCTTAGACCGCTGAGATGATCTCCGTCACCTTAGGAGCCACTTCTGTGAAGGCGTCCTTCGCCGTCTGGCGGCCATGGTAGATGGCATCGAGCGCGTCGCCTATCAGTTTCCCGGCTTCGCCCTCGTGCGCCGGACCAGGCAGAACACGCCCGTACTCACCGGTCTGCGGGATCACGTCCCAATCCATCTCCAGGCCCTCGATCTCCCAAGCGTACGGCTTGACTTCGTTGACCGATCTCCTTACGCCCGGGAATTTTCCGTAACTGAGGTACGGGTACACGCCTTCCGTGCTGGTAGCGCAATTCACCCATTTCCAGGCCTCGTCCTTGTATTTCGAGGTGGTGGCGATGGCGTTGAAGGCGGTGTGCAAGATCGTGCCTCGCTGGACCTTCGACGGCTCAGGCACCACGTTCCACTTGAACTTCACCCCCGCTTCATTGAGAGACAAGTTGAGCCAACTGCCCATGCGGTCGAAAGCCACACGGCCGGCTTGGAAGAGTTGGCCTGTAACCAATTCCCCGCCGAAACCGGCCGCCTGGGTAGGCGAAGGCATCACGTCGCCCGCAAGCAATATGTCGGCCCAATACTGGATCGCCTCGTAGGCCTCGGGCCTGTCAAGCCAGCACTCCTTGTAGTCGGGGCTGAACATATCCCCACCGTTCTGCCAGATAAATTTCAGATTGAAGTAAGTCCAGCCCAGGGGGATGGTCTCCGAGCCCCAGAATTTCTCATCTGGCTTACTGAGGGCGCGCGCTTTATCGACGAACTCCTCCCAGGTGAATTTCTCCTTACTTGGGTAGGGTATGCCCGCCTCGTCCAAGACGTCCTTGTTGTAGAAGCACACGTGCGGGGCGGATGTGTCGGGGATGCCGCAGCGCTTGCCCTCGATGAGGGGGTACTTCCAGAAGACCTCAATGAAGTCTTCGGGATGAAAGTCCGGCTCGGCATCGACATACGGATTCAGATCGATGACCTGCGCGGCGCGGCCCATGTCAAGCACCATCGCCTCCCACATGCGGGTGACATCCGGCAGGTTGCCAGCGGCCGCCATGGCGGGCACCTTCGTGGAGAACTCTCCCACTTGCTCAATCGTAACCTCGATGTTGGGATATTGCTCCTTGAAGATCTTAAGCATATCCTCACGAGCTTCAGGAAGGTCATGTATCCCATATCGGAGGGTGACCTTCTCAGGGATCGGGGTCGCAGTTGGTGCCGCGGGGGCGGTCGTCGGGGTCGGTTTTGCGGGGGCGGTCGTCGGGGTCGGTGCGGGGGCAGGCGTGGCCTTTGCGCAGGCAGCAAGCACCCCGCCCAGAGTGGCTGTGCCGGCTACTTTCAGGAACTGTCGGCGACTAACTTTTTTGCTACTCATTTTCTTTTTCCTCCTTACTCTTAGTCAGTAGTGGAACGTCAAAAACTCAGAATCTACTCAATCCCACCTCCTTTCGTATCTGCTCAGGTGCAACGAACTTTTGCCACAGAATCAAGCTGATTCGTAGTGCAATCTGGTCAAGCGAGCCATTGAAATCGTGTGAACAAGTGCGTTGCACCTTATGGCTGAAAGGAATACGTGTACCATACGATCTAATTATACAGAAAACGTTTACCTTGTCAAGTTGAGTTTCCTGGCAGGCGGTTACAGAAAGTAAAGTCACGTTTTCCCGGATCAGACCCGCACCACGTCGCCTCCTACAAGGCCGACCAGCAGCGGCACACCTGGATCAAGCCCTTGCGGAGCCGCCACCGAAGCCAGGCCCTGCTCAAAGGACAGGCCGGCTTCCCAATCCGACCAGGATTGGCCCCCATCGCGCGAGACAAGCAACGCCGTGCTCAGCATCATCAGAACATCCGGTTGGGCAGGGAACTCCGGTGAGAGAACGATACCATTAACGGCTTCAGCAACGACGTCTTCACCCAGGCGCGTCCAGGTGCGTCCTCTGTCCTCCGAATAGAAGAGGCCACAGGATTCTGTGCCAGCGAACAGGACACCGTCGTCGGCATAGCCCGGCGAAAGCGCGAGGCTGAGCACCGGCGCAAACTCGATGGGAAAGTTCACCTCTCGCCAGGCGCGACCACCGTTCGTGCTGCGGAATACGCCAGTCTCCGCGCCAACGAAAAGGGTCTCATCATGCGCGAAGTCAGGGGATATGGCCATAGAGAAGACACTCAGATCCAGCAGGCCAAAGTTCCAGGCGGCCCAATGGCTACCCCGGTCAGCCGAACGGAAAACGCCATCTTCCAACGTCCCAGCAAATAGCGTGCCATCATGGATAAAATTCGGTGAGACGACCAAGGTTGAAATAAGCGGCGGCGGCGAGGGCAAAACGGCCACATTCCAGGTCTTGCCGCCATCAACTGAGCGCAGGATGCCCCCCTGCACACCAGCAAACACGCTTCGATCGGACACAAAAGCGGGGGAAACAACGACCGCCGTTGTCGCCAGAGGTGCCTCCAAGTCCAACGAGTCATACGTGGTACGCCAGGTGATGCCTCCATCATCAGAGCGGTACAGTCCCGATTGACGGGCGGCAAAGCAGATGCCATCCTGGGCAAAGTTAGGTGACGTGGCAAGGGAATAAACAAGGTCCTGAATTTGGGGCTCTGCCCTCGTATCGTCTATCATAGTCGTCTCCTGCTCGGCTAGTACTACAACAAGACTTTGAAGCACACTAGACTTCCGAAGTCTCTAAACCGCTTTGGACGGTCTGCCCACCCGCTTACAGAAACCGTCTTGTGGCCGATCAGTCCCACTAGGGTAGACTTCGGAAGTCTTTTTTACCCGAAATCTCGTTGTAACACTAGGCCGTGGTCAAAGATTCTCTGGGGGTCTTGTGGTGGATCAACACATCAATCGTCAATGCCAGGGCAGCGCTGGCGACTGCACTGTGTACAGCCGCTTTCTGCACACTGGCCGCATCGAAGATGCCCACCTTCGCCATATCAACGATCTGGCCGGATCGCACATCGAACCCATAGCCTGCATCAGCCCGTTTAATTTCGGCCATGACTTCACTGGCGTCATATCCTGCATTGGTGAGAATCGTGCGGATCGGCTCTTCCAGCGCCTTGATCAGAATGCGATAAGCAGCGCGCTCATCCGGGTCTGTGCTCTGATCTAACATCTCCTGCAACGCCGGACGGCAGGCCAGCAGTGACACACCGCCGCCGGGCAACACGCCATCCGTGATAGCACCACGCAGGGCATCGGAGGCCCGTTGGGCCTGTTCCTTGCGGACATTGATCTCCAATTCCGTCGCCCCACCCACCCACAGCACTGCCGACCCGCCCATCAGTTTGCCAATACGTTCTTGCAGTTTCCTGCGCATGTCCGGGTCGTCGGCCCGTCTGAAGGCGGCGCGCAAGCTTACGATGTGCTTACGTAACACGCGTGGGTTGCCCTTGCCCCCAATGATGCCAAAATAGGTGCGGTCGGCCCAGACCCGGCGTGCACGCCCCAGGTGTTGGACCTTTACCCCCCTCAGCGTATAGCCCGCTGCCCTCGCCAAAAGATGCCCACCGGTCAAGACAGCCAGATCCTCCAGCGATGCCGCCTGATCACCAGTAGTCATCCCCGGAGACTGCACGGCGATGGCCTGGAATTTGGCAGGGTCCCGACTCGCCGTCAGCAACAGGGATATCGCGCTATCGGAAAGCTTGCCCGCTATGATCAGCAAGGAACGGATTTCAGCCTGCATCGCTGCCTCTATCACGGGCAGGAGTTGGCGTGGATGTTCAATCTCGAGGTCGCTGATCAAGATGGCGGCGTTCTCCATCTCCGTTCTGAGGCTGGTGTGGTCAGTGATCATCTGACGTGAAAGGACGCCGCCCTTCCAATACATCCCCTCTACGTATTCTCGCTCCAGTTCCCGGCTGCGGCCAGAGCGGATCTCAAGCTGGCCATACTCGCCAATAATGTCGAAAATCTCACCCAGCATTTTGGCCAGGGGCGGATCATGACAGATCGTTTCGGCCATCCAGGCGAGTTTCTCTTGGCCCTCCAGGTGCACCGCCATACCGGTCAGCTCATTGAGGACGACCCCCATGCCTTTCTCCAGGTAGTGACGCAACGCCATC
This sequence comes from Anaerolineae bacterium, assembly GCA_049589355.1. GTDB lineage: Bacteria > Chloroflexota > Anaerolineae > VGOG01 > VGOG01 > JBAWAP01. Next base: position 47,534 of record JBAWAP010000193.1, on the reverse strand, counting down.
GCGTTCCCACCGGCGACGACGTAGTGCACGCCCTGATTGTAGACCGACTGGAACAACACGGCAGCGGTGGCAGTCCCATCACCGACCTTTTCGTGCAGATGCCACAATACGTGGCGAATGAACATCGCGCCCACATCCTCGTCGCGGTCGGGCAACTCGATGATACGTCGGGCAATGACACCACCATCGTCGAGGAGTTCCGGCGTTTTGTCCCTGGGCAATCGCTCAATGGCGACGGTACGTGGAAGCGGTCCCAGGGTCGGCCGGAGCGCATTGATGATGCGGTTGATACCCTTTTGTATGCCTCGATAAGCAGTGGGTTGAAAAACAACCCGCTGAGTCTGCTGTTTTGCCGTTATTGCCATGAAAGAAGGCCTTTCATATTGGGGGTTCGCCGCATTATCTCCGCAGTGTCATCACCGTCAGCGAATGGGCGGGGAACTGGTAGGTGAAATGCCCAGCCACGTCCACCCACTTCTCCACTACCCCCACGTGCTCGTGACCGAAATCGTTGGTGGCATCCACATCGTCGGCATTGACCGTGTAAGCCGTCGCCGGGCTGACTGGCTGCCACCCGCCCAGGTCAATCTCCGTCGTCAGCGCTGCTTCTCGGTGCCGGTTGATCACCGCCAAAGTCAGCGTGTCACCTGCCTCGGACAGAGTGGCGGACACGTCTAGATACGGAAACGGCCCCAGCCCGCGCAGCCGCCGGTCTTTCGGAGCCTCAAGGAAGGTATAGGTGTCACACGCCACCCATGCGTCCAACGCGATGGGCTGGCTGTGGGCTGCGTACAGCACCAGCGGATAGTAGATCGTCTGGCGGAACAGGCCGTCCGGCCGAGTGAAGATAGGCGCGATCACGTTGACCATCTGGGCCAGGTTGGCCATGCCCATGGCCTTGGGGTGACGCTGGAACTCGTTCAGGTAAGCGGCTACCGCCAGCGCATCGGCCAAGGTGTAGCGCTCCTCAAGCCGTCCCTCCTCAGCTTTCTCGCGGAACCAGACGTTCCACTCGTCAAAGGCGATCCGGATGGGGCGCTCGATCCCCTGTTGAAAGCGGATGGTGTCAATGAGCGCTTGCGCCGCCTCGATCATGCGGCCGGCGTGATGCGGCTGAAAGACGTTGGTGTAGTAGTCACTGCTGCCCGTGTAGAGGTGGATGCTATGGAAATCCACGATAGGCGCCAGCACCTCCAGCACGATGCGATCCCACTCGCTGAGGCCGTCCCATCCACAACTGATGAGTTGTATGGATGGATCAACCCACTTCATCAGCTTGGCCGCCTCCAGCGCGTAGCGGGCATATTCTTCGGCTGGCTTGTGCCCCATCTGCCAGGGACCGTACATCTCGTTTCCCAGCCCCCAATACTTGACGCGGTGTGGCTCCGGGTGGCCGTTCTGCCGACGCAGGTTGGCGTAGTGGGTGTTCCCGCTGCCGTCACAGTACTCCACCCAGTTACGCGCCTCGTCCAGCGTGCCTGTGCCCAGGTTGATGCAGATGTACGGCTCCGCGCCCAAATCGCGGCTGTAGGCAATGAACTCATCCGTACCGAAGCGGTTGGACTCCTCGGCGTGCCAGGCCAGTTCCAGACGCCGTGGCCGCCGCTCCTTGGGCCCGATACCGTCCTCCCAATGATAGCCAGAGACGAAGTTGCCGCCCGGCCAGCGTAGGACCGGCGGTCGCAGCCTTTTGGCGGCCTCCAACACATCCAGTCGGAAGCCGCGGGCATCGCTTGATGGCGAGCCTTCCGCGTAGATGCCGCCGTAGATGCACCGTCCCAGGTGCTCGATGAACTGACCGTAGATGAGCGGGGCGATCCTGCCCAGCCAGCGGTCGGTGTCAATTTTGATGCGTGCGGACATACGGTTTCTTTCTCCTTTCTGAGAACCCATCCATGGAGTGTCCCTGCCGGCGGGCAGGCTCACGTAATCGTTCGAGCCATCCAGGTTGACGGCATTGGCTTTCTTGCCCGCCACCCAGGTGGGACCGTTCACCAGCGTGGCGGTCTTGCCATTGCCGGACGAATCGGCCGCCGTCGTGCCATTGGTCTCGTCAAACTTGTGCCAGACCGACAGCCCGGTTCCCGGCACCGGGGTGGGCGTCGGGGTCGGGCCACCGGGCGTCGGCGTGGGTGTAGGCGTCACAGTGCTTCTTTTTGCCCTTTGATCCAGACTATCGAGCGACCGCCACGGTTGTTGCGGACATAGTTCGGTATGGCGGTCAGGGCAGCGCCATTGGTAAAGGTTCCCTTGATGACCGCAATTCCGCCCAAGAGACCGCTATTCCTCTGGGTAGATAAAGCAGCGTTTGAGTCGAGGGTGAGGGTGGTTACATTGGCGTTGTTATGATCAACACTCTCAATGTTATAGATGAGTGGACCGTACTGCAGCGCCACGCGGCCTACATCAGCAGCCACATTACTGACAGCGTTCACCCTCTGGATGGTAAGGGGAAGGACGAGATCAATTCTATCGCCCGCTGCCCAGGTTCGGGTAATCTCTGCGTATCCTTTGTTAATCGTCGGACTGATAGCGGTGCCGTTTACCGAAACAGAAGTGATGCCGTTCGCATCCGGCGTGCTGGAGTAGCAAGTGCTCACGCTCCGGTCAGGGACACGGATCTTGATCGTGAAACACTTGGCCGCTGAAGGATTGACCGTAATCGAAACATCGCCGCTCCATGGATAGTCGGTGGCTTGCACCACCTGAACGCTGACGCCGGCAATGTTATCAATCGTCACCGTGCTACCAATGAAGAGGTTGACGTAGAGCGCATCACTGCCCTTGGCATACATCCAGGTGGGGAGGGCCAGGAGGGTTCTGGGAATGTTCCCGACGCAGCAAGGGCAGTTATGCCAGGCATAACGAGCAAAGTTCTGGTCTAGGGGGTTGGTATAGGCGAAATTGTTGGCTTCCAGGTCAAGACTGCCCAGGATGGCATTGTAGAGAGCAAGTTCCATCAGGTCGGCATATTTGCCGTCCTGGTAAGCCAGGTTCATCTTGTGCTGGAAAAAGAGCATCCCGCAGCCCGAACAGGATTCGCAATACGAGTTATTGGGGAGAGAATAGTTAGCGCCAAAGCCTTCTGAGGTTTCGCCGCTCCCTACGCCGCCGGTGACATACATCTTTTTGTTGACCAGGTTGTCCCACAGTGCATTCACGGCATTGTAATAGCTGGAACTGTTCGTCAACATTGCTACATCGGCCATGCCGGAGTACATATAAACGGCCCGAACCGCATGCCCGACGGCCTCGGTCTGATTGACCGGATAAGTCTGGCTCTGATCGTATTCGCCGCTGCAGCATCGCGAATCCAGCAAGAACTTGGCGAGCTGCGCATATTTATCACCCTTGCCTGCGCCTTCAACGAAATTAACGAATCGGGCAAGTTTCGTCAAAGCCTGTTCCATTCCCTGGTGACCATCCCACCAGGTCTTTTTGCCAGGCCCAATGTTGTTGCACCAACAATCCGCCAGGCGTTTGGCGGCGTTATACAGGGTGGCATCCGTTTTGCCGGTCATCAGATAGTGAGCGCTGGCCGCTTCGAGAAAGTAACCGGCTACATATCCTTCATGCGCCGCCCGGTCAGTCCAGCGGGCGTAATTCCCCAGGGTGATATACGTTTGGAGATAACCGTCCGATTCCTGGGCGCTGAGAATCTTGGGAATCCAGTCGTTCAGCTTGGAGCGCATGGCGTTTTGAGCATTGATGATGTCTGAATCGCCTTGCGGATCTATCATCAAGGCATTACACATCGCCTCGATAGTGGCGAACACATAAGAATTCGAGAACCAATAGCCCACGTGCCCGGTATAGGATTGCCCGCTCAGCTTTCTGCCCGCCTGGATAAAGTTATTGATCCCGCCTTCGGCCAGGCTCAGGTTGGATAGCTGATTGTAGCAGTGCGGTATCCAGTTTTGAATGATTCGTTTGGCGCGATGGTTCCAGAGCGTACTTTGAATCTTGTAGCCTGGGGCATACACCGGATCCAAATACGATGTCGGCACAGAAGTCGGAGTTGTGGTTGGGGTCCGGGTTGTGGTTGGGGTCCGGGTTGGGGTTGGGGCTGCGGTAGGCGCTACGGTAGGCGCTGCGGTCGGTGTGGGCGATGGGCCGCATGCCGCTGCAACCAGTCCAATGCCGGTTAGTGCTGCGCCGCGAAGGAATTTACGGCGGGTCAAACTTTTAGTATCCATTCTTTTCTCCCTGTAACTAGTCAGGCTAGTCACCGTAGCATGTAGAGCTCAAGTCGCATATGCCCACTACATCGAAGATCCCGTAGCCACAGATACTCACGAAGAAGGAGACATTCTTGTAGGCCCGCTCGCTGTGGGCACCGAAAGCATCGTAGTGCCACACCTCCAGCCGCTGGCCTCGCTTATCGAAGTCGGTGAACTTCTAATTATATGGGAAAACGTTTACCTTGTCAAGTCGAGTTTCCTGGTATCTGGCCTCAGCCAGTAGTTGCTGAAGGGGGTCTATTTTCACTCAACTCATTCGCGTATCCACGCTGCTGCTGGACTGTTTCGATGAAAGCAAGCATGTTTTCCAAGGGCACATCGCCCTCGACATCGTGGGCCGGAGCAAAGATGTAGCCACCATCGCGGCCGAGTTCCAGCAGGTATTCGGTCTCCTTACGGACATCATCGCTGGAGCGGTAGGGCAGAGTCCGCTGCGTGGAGAGACCTCCGTGGAAAGCCAGGCGACCACGATATTGTTGCATGAGAGAGGTCACATCCATGACTTCAGGCTGAAAGGGATTGAAGCAATTCACTCCGATCTCAATCAGGTCATCAAACAGCTCGTCCACGTCTCCACAGGAATGAATCATCACATACCTGCCTGCTTCGCGCACGACACCGTACATGCGTTTTAATACGGGGTAAATGAACTTGTGCCACATAACAGGCCCCATCTGTAACCCACGCTGCATTCCCCAATCATCTCCGAAATAGACGGCGTCAATGTCGTATTTCAGGGCCTCTTTGACCTGGGCTATGTTGTAATCGGCAATGGTGTGTAGCAGGTCGTGGACGAAACCTGGATGGTCGTGAAAATCCATCATCAGGTTTTCCCAGCCGCGCAGCGTCCAGGCCCTCTCCCAAAGCGAAAACCCGATCTGGAAAACGCGAAAGCGGTCGTCGGATTCCTCAATCCGCTCAGGGATGTCCGCAAAGAAACGAGGGTCCAGGGGGTCGGGAAAGCTGTAGCCTTTAAGCGTGGGCTTAGGCAGGATACAGTTTTTAGGGTTGCCGATATCTTTGTCAATACTCCTGTCCCATATCACTCCAAAAACGTCCTGGACGCAGTTATCGCCGAGATCTCTGAAGAAACCGATGTCGCTCCCCAATCGGAGAAAGTGGTTTTGCAGTACATCTTCTAAATCAGCTTGACCAAAATGCTGCTGGAGCTTCTCCCGTGCTTCTTGAGTCAACCCGATGTTCCAGGGAACGTAGCGTGGACGTTTGGCTTCAAGCACCAGTTTGATGACTTCTCGCTTTGTCATCTTCAGTACTTTCCGTATTCGAGGGCCGTCTCAAACATAGTGACGATGTTTTGGGGGGGAACAAGGGCCTGGATGTTGTGGACGGCAGCGAAGACGAACCCACCACCAGGAGCCAGGTCGTCAATGCGTCGCTTGACCTCATCGGCTACCTCTTCAGGCGTGCCGAAGGGGAGCACGTATTGGGTATCAATCCCACCGCCCCAGAACACAATGTCCTGGCCGTACTCTGTCTTTAGCCGCTTGGTGTCCATACCCCGAGCTGAGACCTGGACCGGGTTGAGAATGTCGAAGCCCAGCTCGATTAAATCTGGGATCAGATCGTAGACAGCCCCGCAACCGTGATAGTAGACCTTGGCGTCTGTCTTGCTCTTGATCGCCTCCAGCAGGCGACGCTGTTTGGGTTTGACCATCTTGCGGTAGATTTCTGGCGATATGAGCCAGCCATCCTGGCCGCTAACATCGTCCCAATACGTGAAAACGTGAAGGTATGGCCCCACCTGCTCCAGATAGTTGTGGCAGGACTCGATGTAGATTTCAGTGATCTGGCTCATCATCCGGTCGGCGAATTTCGGCTCGGTAACCAGGGCGATGAAGAAATTCTCCAGGCCCATGGTTCTGGCAGGTTGCTCAAAGATTCCGCCGCCGATGACGGCGCTGCCTACCAGAGCATAATCGGTGTTTGCGTATAGGTACTCGGCCTGTTCGCGAAGTCGGACATTGTACTCCGGGGGATCGGGTTTCGGCCAGGTGTAGTCGTCCAGGGCCTCCATGGTGGCCTCTTTGATGGGAAAGTCCACCCAGTCGAAGTACAGCCCCCCATCTTTGGGCATGTGCAATTTGGAGCCCCAGCGGTCAATGAAGGCGTAATAGTCGCCTTCCTCGAAGATGTTCACGCCCAGCGCAGTAGCGGCCGGCAACTGTACCAGACGAAAATCTACGCCGAAACGCTCCAGAAGGGCCTCGTCCAAGTAGGGCAATTGTTGAACGTAGTCCAGCATCTTAAGTTCCTCTACATCCATCCCCAGATGTTTCTTGAACACGATGTAGGCATCTTTATGTATGGAGGAGCAAATGCTCCCGCCAAGATCAATGGGGATGCGGTCGGGCTGTTTATGACTCAGGGCCAACATGACCCGTTCCCGGGCATTCATACATCCTCCCTATCGGTAATGCTTCTGTCAACGAATGGGGAAACGAATAAACGAATGAGCGATTGCTGGCTGGCTTATTCGTTTATTCGTTAGGTATTCGTTGACAGACTGGCAGGCAACCTTCCGCTTGGTTACCGCTTTTGGCGGTTCATTCTCATTAGAGAGCTATAAGGCGTCTTCGTGATTGTATTGACCATGGCCCAGAAGTTTTCCAGGGGTGTATCAAGCTGCACGTGATGCGTCGGTCCGATGATCAACCCACCATTTTTGCCCAGCGTTTTTAGTCGGGTGATCACTTCTTTCTCAACCTCAGCCGGTGTTCCAAAGGGCAAGGTGTACTGCTCATCCAGCGAGCCCCAGAAACACAGTTTGTCCCCGTACTCCTTTTTCAGTTTTTCAGGGTTCATACACCGTGGCTGAATCGGGTTAAGGACATCCAAGCCAATTTCGATCAGGTCGGGGATGATGGGGTGGATGTTGCCGTCTGAATGATAGGCTACTTTTACGTCTGGATGGGTGCTTTTCAGGGTGGAGATAAACGTCGCCAGGCGGGGCTTAAGGAAGCGACGCCAGGTTTTTGGAGAAATGAGCATCCTATCCTGAGCGCCTACGTCATCCCCGATCCAGATCATGTCTACACCCATCTCCACCAATTTCTTCGCTGCCGTGAGATGATAATGAAATGGGATATCGAAGAGGTTCTCGATCAGATCAGGATTGCGCGCCAAATCCATCAGCGTTTTCTCATACCCTCTGAGCGCCCAGGCGGTCTCAAAAATCGTGGTGACCGTCACGCCCACGATCCAGTATTCGTCCTTGAATTCTTGGATGACCCTTTCTGCCTCAACGTATAATTCGGGCCTGTTCGGATCAGGCGGTTGATACGTGTCTATGGCCTCATCATCAGCCAGGGGGTGCCCCACTATTTCGGTATAACGGCCTTGGCCGAATCTTGTTTGATACTCTATGTTCTTCCATCCTACTCCCCATTCATCAGTATAAGAAACACCGTCATCACTGTATAGTTCAGTGGCGTAATAGGAGTTGGCCCATCCCACAGACGTTAGAAGCATGTCCTGATCCAGGGTGCGCTCCAACAGGTAAGTGTTACCGCCTCCGTGGGGGTTATAGAAATCCTCGTCTGTCAGTCCCAGGTCATTCTTCAGCCTGGTGACGAATTCCGGCGTAAAGCTGATATGCATGGGACATCTATCGGGCTCCTCGTGGTTAAGAGCCATGAGCACTCGATCTCGATGTTCCATTTTTGCTCCTATGATAGGGGTCGAAAAGACAAATACCGGCTAGCTGGCATCCGCAGCAATGATGGCCGCATGCGCCTGACTGGCCGGCACCTCCTCGTCTACCACGAAGATATCTCACCTGAAATCGCTAGCCTTCGACTTAGAGCCTATCCTAAAATCCCTGTTGGCAAGCGTGAAAACCATAATTTTAGGATAGGTTCTTAGGACAGCTTACCTCACCTAACCCCTCCCCCGCTGGGGTGAGAAAGGGTGGGGTTGGCTTCAGGGGCTTAATCTAACATCATCGAGCTAAGCCAACCTTCTGCGCAGAACCGCTTGCAGCGCGACGGAGACGACAATGATCAAACCATAGATGAGCTGCGTCCAATAGGCGGTCCAGCCCGCAGCGACGATGCCTGGATTAATTATGGCGATGATGAAGGCGGCGACGAACGTTCCAAACACGGTGCCCGTCCCTCCAAAGACCGACGTGCCGCCCAGGAACACGGAGGCAAGCGTGTTCAAGAGATACCCTTCGCCCAAGGTGGGCCACAAGAAGAGAACCTCTTCGCTGACCACGAAGCCGGCAAAGGCCGCCGCCACTCCCACAATGGCAAAGGTCAGGATCTTGGTGCGTTCCACGTCCACGCCCATCAGCTTGGCGCTTTCCACGTTGTCGCCGATGAGGTAGACGTGTGCGCCGAACTTGTGGCGGTTCAAGAAGAACCACGCCACAACGGCGAAGATAATCGTCCAGATGAATTGCATGGGGATCACGCCACCGACCCTGCCGACCAGAGCAGGGTACAGCAGCGTCTGCCGAACCGGCGTCATGCCGAGCCCTTGACCGTTCGTCACCACCATCACGACCCCCCTCCACAGGAACTGCGTTCCGATCGTTGCAACCAGCGAGGGGATTCCGAGTCTGACGACAATGACGCCATTCAACAGACCCGCCAGCAAGCCCGCCAGGAGGCAGGCGACAAAGCCCAGCCAGACACCCAGTGCGGGGTTCGTGGCGCTGAACAGCAAGAACACCACATCAAAGGCCGCCATGCCCCACGCCATAACGGAACCGAAGGACAGGTCAATTTCCTTAGCGATGATGACGAGAGTCAGGGGAATCGCCATCAATGCAAAGAAGGGCGTCGTGGACATAAGCGAATTGTAGATATCATATGCCCCAAAGGTTCGGGGGGACCTCCACAAGAAAAACGCCCAGATGAACAGGGCGACAAAAACGATGGCGATCTGTAGAGAGTACTTGCGCAACAGTCGCGCGAATCCGCCTTTCTTCGCCGTGGGCGAGATTGGTCTTGCTTCAGCTACAGAATTCATTAGACTTCTCCATTCTCATCCTGCTGCGTGAGTGTTGCCTTCGAGGCTGCCCGTCCGGGCGACACGAGACATCCTGTCAATCAGTTCATCGAGCGTGACCTGGTCCTTCATGAACTGGCCCGCGACGGTGCCTCGGTCCAGCACAACAATGCGGTCGGCGACAGGATGAACGTGGAAGATATTGTGATCAATGAAGATGGCCGACTTGCGCGCTTGTTTGATCCCGGCGACGAATTCCAGGCATTTCCTGGTCTCGGTAATTGACAGGCCCATCGTCGGTTCGTCGAGAATAATCAGCTCGGCCTGGAAATAGAGCGCCCGCGTGATCGCCACGCCCTGGCGCTCGCCACCGGAAAAAGCCCCGACAACTGATTCCGGCGTGACTGCCGCGGAGGTGAAACCCATTACCGTGTTCATCAGCCTTTGGGTCTCGTTTCTCATCGCATCTAAATCGAGCAAGCCCCATCCATTGCAGAGCTCTCGACCCATAAAGATATTGCGCCACAATGATTGCAGGTCTGCCAATGCGCGTTCCTGATAGACGACCTCAATGCCCAGATCGCGCGCCTTGGCAACGGACAAGCGATCGATCCTTTCATCCTTCCAGTAGATCTCGCCGCCGGGGTCCGGTTGATGGTAGCCGGTGATGATCTTGACCAGCGTGGACTTGCCCGCGCCGTTGTCGCCGAGCAAGCCGACAATCTCGTTGGCTCCAACTTCGAAGTTCACGTTGCGAAGGGCCGCTACCTCACCGAAGGTCTTGGAGACATTCTTTAGCTGGACTACATAGTCCATCACGCCACCTCCCGAAACTGAAAGAAGGAGACCTGACAGGTCTCGGAGACCTGTCAGGTCCCGATGCTGCTACCGAATGTTCTTCTCCGCAAGCGGCGCGACGAACTCTACGTTGCTCTTGTCCACAAAGCCCGCGCCGGTATTGATGGCCAGGCCGGAGTAGCCGTAGAGCTTGGTCAAGCAGATTTGCAGGATGGGGAGATAACCCTGCAACCATTCCTGCTGATCAATCACGAGGCCGGTCCAGCCGCCCCTGATCGCCGCGATGGTCGCGGGCGAGAGGTCAAAGCCTGCGACCTTGATGTCGCCCGCATTCTTGCCGGCGGCCTTCACATAGGTCTCCGCCGTAGCGGTCAGGCCACCGTGATCCGTGACCACCAGCTTGACATCGGGGTGCGAGGAGACATAAGCCGCGAAGGTGGGGGTGCCCGCCGGTGGGTCTGCATTGGTCGCTGAGTCAATTTCGAGATAGTCGACCGTCAAGCCGGCTTCTTTCAGAGCATCAATCACGCCCTTGGTCCTTTCGCCACGGGTCGGTTGTGAGAGCAGACCCCAGACCATGGCGCGATCTCCACTCTTGAGCCCAAAGCGCTTGACAGCTTCAGCGCCCAGGGCATAGCCCGCCGGGTAATTCGAAGCGCCAACATAGCCAAAGCCATTGGCGGCATACTTGGCTTGCATCTTGGGCAGCTCGGTGTTCTGGCTGGTGACGATGATGCCCTTGCTCTCAGCATCGTCAATCAACGGATCGAAGGCTTCGTCACCCGGATGCCCCATCACGGCGATGCCGTCCGGTTTCGTCGCAGCAGCCTCCCGGAACTGCTGGATCATCTTCTGGGGATCCCAGGCGGACCAGATGTATTGCACCGAGGGGCCCAGATCTGCTTCCGCCTGCTTGGCGCCGTTGTAGACGTTGACCGCAAAGACGCCTCCCTCGGGTCCACCAGGGAAGAACACAATCTTCATGCCGCTGCACCACTTCCCGCCGGGCGCCGCTTTTGGCCCACAAGCGGTAACCAGCACCAACAGCACCACTAGGCTACAGATTAACCAACTGAGTTTCTTGTTCATTTTTCCCTCCTTTGGAAAACTGATGCGGATTCTTTGCCTGTTAGATCTGTTTGTGAAACGATATAAAATGTCCCCAACTATCACCCCCTTTCACAAAAATGGAAAAGATTCACAGCACCTCTTGCGGTACGCCTGTTTAGAATTCTATCACAAGTGGCACGAATATGCAAGTTGCCGCCTGCTTCGCCAGCCTGACAAACACCCGCTAGCGGGTCTTCACAGGATCTCCAGAATGGCGGGGCGTGCAATTTCCTGGTCATCTACGGTGACGGGCAGCGTAAGCCAGTTCTCGATGGCGGTGAGCACCTCGTTTTCCACCTCGCCCACGAGGATGGTGTCCTCCGACTTTGTTCCGGTGATGGATGGATTCCAGGCGTAGACCTGCCCGACTGAAACGACGTCGGTCGAGTGGGGCGTGGCAAGGTACTCGCGCGGTTCGTAGCCGGCCGGGCCGCCCTGATGGTGCAGATGCCACTCGTCAGGGAAGCCGGCGTCGGCGTAGGTCTCAGTCGCGCGCCGGAAGATCTGGCTGAGCGACTGGCCGGGGCGGGTGGCGGCGATGAACGCCGCATCAATCCGCGCCACCGCTTCGGCTTTGTGGCGCAGGTCGTCCAGCAGCCGGCCAAAGTGGACGAACCGCGTCACCGAGCACACTAATCCCCACCGCCGCCCACACAATACGAGCATGGCGTAGCGTTCGAGTTCCTTGTCGGTAGGCAGCGGGTGTCGGAAGGCAAAGACACGCTCGTCGGTAGCGATCAGGTTCACGATGGCCTGCACGCCACGACGCTCCGCCTCGTGGGCCAGGAGCCCGGCGATTTGATACTCGGTCTGGCCGGGACGGACAGCCCGCACAGCGCTGTCCATCGCCTCAGCGCACAGGCGGCCCAGCACCCGAAAGCGTTCGCCCTCTTCAGGGGTCAGATTGGCGCGGAGGCGGGCCAGGTTGCCGGAGAGGTCGGCGGCCCCTGGGTAAGGCCCATCGGCGCCGACCCTCAGCCCTCGCGTCAGCTCAGCCACCGCGTCCTGAGCTTCGTGCCAGGGCGCGACCCGAAATTCCCAACCTTGCTCCGCGAGTTTCTCCTCCTGCTCCAACCGCGCGGCCTCAATGTTGTTGGTGATGAGATAGCGGCCGGAGGACGTGATCAGCAGCGCGGCCTCGCCGTTCGTAGTCGCCGTGTTCACGTACGATGCTGCGCCGCACGTGGCCCAGGCGAAACTACTCACACGCTGAAGGAGGAGCGCATCAAGTTTGCGCTCCTCCAACAGGTCTTGAATACGGTTCTGTTTTTGACTGAACTCGTTCATGAGACTCATGCACCATTCCTCTGGAAAAAGAAGCTATTTATCGGTGACATCAACGGCGTAGTTCGCATAGAGCCGCTGCTTTCCCGACTCCACGCTCAGCAATATGTACAAGCCTTTGACATCTTTCGGAACCGCAACCTCGGTCGTCCATTCCGCCGTACCGCCTGCAGGGGTTATTGGTACGGACGCGAGATCCGGGGTCTCGTAACGACCATAGATGATGCCATCTGCACCGATGACAGGCGGGTTGCCAATATGAACATAGGTGGGGTACTCGCCGGGGTTAGAATTCAGCCATTTGAACTGCATGCCCTTATCGGTACGCGTAACACCGGTGAGGGTGAGAACGCAATCATTGAGTGCGGTAATTTGGGTATCGGGCTTCTGGATCAAACCCTCTACCGGTGAAGCGATCGGATACTTCAGATCCGTGGCAACCTGGTCGAGATTTATTTCCAGCCTTCCGTCGGCTTTGTTCGCTTCCGGTTCATAATAGTTATACTGGCCGGTAACGTAGCTATAATTGACGGAGAGTTTGGATCCGGGAGCGGCTTCTGCGCCCTTGCATTCCACATAGATAAGCTGGGTCTTGGGTTCGGCTTTTGTCCCTGCAATGTAACCCCGCATCTGAAAGCCCGGAGCCAGACGGTGGCCGCCCGTGCTGACAAAAACCGTATCGCAGTTTGTGGTCTTGCCGCCAGCCGTGAACACAGCCGGCTTACCCGCCGTGGCTTGCATGGCACTCCAATCGCCCGTCTCGTTCCGTATGGTGAGGTCAATGTGCAAATCCCCGGCGGCGGATTTGCCGATATTCGTCGCCACAGCGCTCCAACCTTTTGATCCTGCTGACGTCGAAGCACCCTCCTCTTCCTCAGGTAGAACAATGTAGCCGCAGGCACAGAGAAGCAGAGCGCATGCCAGGACTGGAATTAGTGCCTTCTTAATGCTCATCTTTCCTTTTCCTTGTATCATGAATCTTGCCGGTGGCCGATACCACTGCCACCCATTTCTCGGATAAAGAGTAAGCTTTCCGCGAAAATAGGGATACCAGAAATTCGGAGAAAAACCGACGGTTAGATTGGCCCTCCGTGCTTCGGACCTACTATGGAGCAGTAAAGTGTGGAATAACCCCATTGATTATTGAGACAACCTGCCAATACTCAGCGGGAGCATCTGTTCCACCGTCCACAGCCTTCACGGTCTTTTCCTGACCCATATAAGAAACAGTGAGATAATATCCATAGCATTGCCCGCAGCGGGTATGCCAGGTATCATAAAACTCATCCGTAAACCATCCCCTATCGCTAATGTCCGAGAGCAATTTATCCACCTCGGCAGGGGTCACCTGTTTTTCGATTTCTTTCGTGCCATCGTCGCCCACGATTCGCCCGTCTGGATAAACAGCATACAGCTCGTCAATACAGTCAGGTCCGCCGTTGCGCTCATAGGTGAGCACCGCCCCAGCTTCCCTAAGACTCGCGGCCTGGTCCTGCCTAAAGGGCTTGTCTTGGCAAGCAGCAGCAGATCTTGCTGTGGGAGTAGTGTTGGTGACCGACCCTCCACCCGGTTTTGAGATAACGTTGATCGCAAGCACGGCCAGGACGATCACGATGACCGCGCTGCCGCCAAATAACAGCATTCGCCGGTTGCGCAGGGCGGCTGGCGATACCGGCGCACCGGCCTCCTTCGCCCGACGGCGGCCGCCTTTCCGAGCAGCCAAGAGACTCTGTACGCCGATGAAAACCAGCGTAAGCGCACCGACTACGATATTTGTCCACCAGGAGCTAAGTTTTCCGTTGAACTGGATCAGGGTTTGAGTGATGCCCATAACGAGTACGCCAAACAGTGTGCCGAACACATACCCTTCGCCGCCAGTCAGCATCGTACCGCCGATTACCACCGCAGCGATTACCTGCAACTCAAAGCCCCCCGCATACAAGCCATGCCCGGAAGACACATAGATGCTCAGCGTGATGCCTGCCAGCGCCGAGCAAAACCCATTTAACGTGTACACCAGCACTTTGGTCCTGTTCACCGGTAGCCCCATCAAGCGAGCAGATTGTTCGTTGCCTCCCATGGCGTACACTGTACGGCCAAACCGCGTATAGTGGGCAACGTATATCGCCACCGCCAAGACGAGCATCATAACAACGACGAGGATGGAGATAAAATCCCCCTGTTGCGTAACAGGATTGCTTAATCCCGGGATCAAGATTTTTGTTCGCGCAAGAATGGTGTAGGTCCGGTTGTCGATGGCTATCGCATCATCGCTGATGAAGAAGCACATGCCGCGGGCAAACCACATGCCCGCCAGGGTGGCGATAAACGGCTGCACCTTCAGGTAGGTGATGATGGCTCCCATAATGGCGCCCAAAGCCATCCCCATGGCCAGCATGAGCAGCATAACAGCCCAAGCGTTCCACCCTTCCCGAAGTAACGCGGCGGCGGCTACCGTCGTCAGCGCCACCACACCACCCACCGAAAGATCAATGCCCTTCGACAGAATGACGAACGTCATCCCTATCGCGCTGATCAGCAGAAAAGGACTGGTTCGGAACAAATTAAGAAACACTTGCGCATCCCGCATGCCTGGATAAAGTGCTGCTCCGACCCCATAGGCGACGAAAGTCAGCGCCGCCGTCGCTGTAAGCGGAATGAACCTCCGGCTATTGGAAATAAGAGTGCCTATCTTTCGCATAATGGTCAAGCCTCTTTCTGCGCGGTGATTCTTCGGGCAAAGCCTCTGACTTGTTCCGAATACAGCAGGATCACAAAGACGACTACCAGCCCCTTGATCGCCTGAAGAGCAAACGCCGGAACGCCGATCGCATACATGGAGGTGGTTATAGCCTGCATGACCAAAGCACCGACCATACTGGCCAGCAGGGAGAAGCGGCCGCCCGCCATTAAGGTGCCGCCGATGACGACCGCCAGGATGGCGTCTAGTTCAAGGGTCAGGCCGATGTTATTGGCATCCGATGTTTTGATGTTCGAACTGGCGATCAAACCCGCTACCCCCGCGCAAAAGCCGCAAAACGTGTAGGCCAGCAATTTCACCTTCTTTTCCTCAATGCCGCTAAAAAAACTGGAGCGAGAGTTTATACCTACCGATTCGATGAACATCCCGATTGCCGTTTTGCGAGTCAAGAGCCAGGCGATCGCGAACACAAAGGCCGCGATATATAATGAAAAAGGTAGGATAATCCAGCCCTTTCCGATGAAGGCGTACGGCTCATAGAAGATCTGAATTCTCACCCCATTCGTGATGAGCTGGGCAATCCCACGGCCGGCAATCATCAGGATCAGTGTGGCGACCATGGCCTGAATTCTGCCATAGGCAACAAGGAACCCATTCCATAAACCACAGATTGTGCACACAATCAGCGTCACCAGAATCACCGCCCAGAGTGGCGCATAGGTGAAATTGGGATCGTAGATGAGTTTCATGAGATTCGGCGGCAGTTCTTTGGCCAAAACGTACGGATTCATCATAAGGGCTGCCACCGAGGCCGCAATGGCCATGACGGCACCCACTGAGAGGTCCACCCCACCGGTGGCAATGACCAACGTCATGCCAATGGCCAGCAACATGACGGTCGAAGCGTTTCGCAGGATGTCGATCAGGCTTCCATACAGATTGCCTTCTTTTGCCTCAATTCTAAAAAACCCGCGAACAAAGATAAGGTCAAAGAGCAGAATGAGCGCCAAGGCGATGAATGGCCAGAAGAGCCGGCTCTCCGTGACCTTTCTCCACGTGAAAGAGGATTTAGACTGTCTCATGATCCACCCCCTGCGATCGACTGCATGATGGTATGCTCGTCCACTTCACCGGTGAACTCGGTTACCTTCTTCCGGTCCCGCAACACAACGATGCGGTGGCTGGTGCGCAGCACTTCCTCTAATTCCGAAGAAATAAAGATACACGCCTTGCCTTCTTCAGCCAGCGAAAGCACCAGTTTCTGAATTTCGGCTTTTGCTCCTACATCAATACCTTTAGTGGGTTCATCCAAGATCAGAACCTGCGGATTCGTGGCGAGCCACCGAGCGAGGATCACCTTTTGCTGATTGCCGCCGCTCAGATTTTTGACCGGCTGGTCTGCCGAGGGGGTAACAATGTTCAGCAATTGGATGTACTTGTCTGCAATTTCGTACTGTTGTTGCATGCTCAGATACTTGAACCAGCCCCGGCTGGCCTGCATGGCCAGGATGATGTTTTCCCTAACCGTCAAGTCATCCACAATGCCATCTGCTTTTCTATCTTCAGGAGAGAGGCTAATGCCTCTGACAATCGAAGCAAGGGGCGAAAATGCTTTAATCACTTTTCCGGCGAACGTCAACGTACCGCTATCAGGCTTGTCAACCCCAAACAGCAGTTTAGCTGTTTCCGTACGCCCTGATCCCAGCAGCCCGGCAAAACCAAGCACTTCACCGGCGTGCAGCTCCAGGTCAAGTGGTTCGATAGAGCCCATGAGGCCAAGTCCTTTAGCCTCAAGCAATGCCTCACCTTTAATGTGCTTGCTGCTTTCGAGTTTGATTCTTGACATTTCATCGAACTCGGTCAGGCTTCTGCCGATCATCTTGGCGACCAATTCCAGGATCGGCATAAGCTCTGTTTCATAAGTCCCAACTAGCTCCCCGTTTCTGAGGACCGTAATTCTGTCGGCGACTTCGTAGACCTGGTCAATGAAATGGGTGATGAAAATGATGGACACGCCTTCGCTTCTTAACCTGCCCATCACCTGGAAGAGCTTCTCGGTTTCACGGGCATCGAGGCTGGAAGTAGGCTCGTCCAGGATCAGAATTCTGGCATGTGAAATCTCGAGTGCCCGCGCGATTGCAGCCATCTGCTGAATGGCCACCGAATACGAGCCCAGCGTCTGGGCCACGTCGATGTCGATATCCAACCGCTGGAGGAGGAACTCCTTGGCCTGGGCATTCATTGCTCTCCAATCGATGCTCCCTGCTCTCTTGGGTTCCCGGCCAATCAGGATGTTTTCTGCTACCGTCAGATTAGGGCATAAGTTTATTTCCTGGTACACCGTGCTGATGCCCAGTTCCTGAGCATGTTGGGGTGATTTTACCAGGGCTTCTTCTCCTTCGAGTATGACCGTGCCTGCGTCCTGTTTCTCGACGCCGGTCAGTATTTTGATGAGCGTGGACTTACCCGCGCCATTTTCCCCCACGATGGCATGGATCTCGCCGCGCTTCAAGTAGAAATCCACATCTAAAAGGGCTTGCACACCAGGGAATGCCTTGTTTATCCCTTTCATTTCTACAATATAGTCAGAATCTGACATAATGCCACCTCCGGCTGTTGTTTTACAGAATTTGGACAAAAACGTTCTATGTGAGGAGCGGCGCCGAGCGGGCGCCGCTCCTCGGTTCTACAGGACCATACTAAGCATGGTCTCCCGGACTGTAGAAATCGTGCTATAGGCTCTAGTACTTGCGGGTCGGCAAAATCGTCGCCGCGTCTTTAGCGTAGAACACGCCTTCCTGCGAAGGAACCCACTTGGGCAGCGGTTCGCCGTTGAGGGCCTTCAGGGCGGCTTCGTACACCTGCGGGGCGAGAAGCGGGTTGCACTCCACGACCGTGTTGAGGTCACCGGCGATCATGGCCTTGAAGGCGCCAGCGGTGGCATCAACCGAGAGGATCTTGACGTCTACCCCAGGCTTGAGGCCGGCTTCTTTGAGCGCTTCGATAGCGCCCAAACCCATTTCGTCATTCTGAGCGAAGATGCCCTGAACGTCCTTGGTCTCCTTCAACCAGGCTTCCGTGACCGCCTTGCCCTCCGTGGCACTCCAGTTGCCGGTCTGGCTCTTGGTGACCTGGATTCCGCACTCGCCCATTTTCTCGCGGAAGCCCTGGCCGCGGTCTTTGGCCGCGGAGGAGCCTACGTTGCCGACCAGCTCCCAGACAGTCTTCTTCGCGCTGCCCTCGAGCAGCTTGCACATTTCAACAGCGGACTTGCGCCCTTCCTCGGCAAAGTCGGAGCCGATGTAGGTAACATACAGGTCTTCCGACGCATCTATGCGGCGGTCTTCCAAAACGACCGTTTTGCCGTTCGCCTGGGCTTCCTTCAACACATCGTCCCAACCCGTCGTCTCGAGCGCGGCAAGGATGATGACGTTCACATCCTTATCCTGGTTGAACTGGTGGAAAGCCGAGACCTGGTTCTCCAGATGGTTCTGCGCATCGTAGAACTTCAGGTTGATTCCCAGTTGAGTCGCCGTTTCCTTGAAGGAACC
The DNA here is from genome assembly GCA_049589355.1 of Anaerolineae bacterium. GTDB lineage: Bacteria > Chloroflexota > Anaerolineae > VGOG01 > VGOG01 > JBAWAP01. The sequence continues at coordinate 28,875 of JBAWAP010000193.1, read as the reverse complement.
TGTGTTGGCGGTGCGCCAGCCACCTTCAGAACCAGTCTGGATAAAGCCGACAGTCATGTCCTTGTAGGTGTAGGTTTTCTTGGGTGTGGGAGTCGGCGCGGCTTTCGCACAACCGGCTGCCAATCCCAAGACCAGACTCACTGCCAAAACTGCGTACAGAACTCGTGACTTCATTTCAATCCTCCTTACTTTAGATTTGACTCTCGAGATTTGGACTATATGCATTTCTCCGGGATGAAATGCCAACCTCCCCCCAAAAAAGGGTTACTTACCAAACGATCGAGTGGATGTCAACAAGATTTTTGTTGGGAACGAGTTGATACTTACACTGATTTCCGAGAGAGCCTCCTTTCTGTCGTTGGGCTTGGACGAGAACGTCTTCTATTGGTGATAGTACACGTCCCAGTCCATGTACTTGGTCAGCGCCTCGTTCACGGCCGCGGCGCACTGAGATAGGTTGACGGCCACGTGGTGCTCGAACCCGTTCTCGCAGATGTGATGTAACAATCCCTGAAAGTCCGGGATGCGCACCACCCCGTAGCCGCCGAAGGTCTCCAGTGGGTCGTCGGTCAGCTCGCCCTCGCCCACGTAGACACGAATGACGCCCCACGAGTCGTCGGTGGACACCCGGCAGTAAGTGAACGGGCTGCTCTTCAAGCGACCTACCACTGTGCCATAGGTATTCTCTTTACCCACCGTGCCGGCGATGATGTCCTGATAGTCCATCTTCGCCTCGGTAAAGAAGGCCTTGGGCAAGTTGCTGCAGTGGAAGATCACCCCCTTGTCGGGATCGTCGCCGTAGTTGTTGTTCCAGTCCACCAGGGCGCTTGGTTTGCCAGAGGCCAGTGTCATGGCATACATGCCGACTGCGCCGGTGATGTCCGTCTCGCAGGCGCTGGGCATGAGCGCGTTGCTCATCATGCTCATCACCGTGCAGGGCGCGATGCCGAAGAACTCCTCCATAGAGGTCCAGCACTGAACTGCCGTGGCCACCAGTTCGTTCTCCTCCATCCAGCGCTGCGTCACCAAGGCGAACTTAGCCATCTTGGTCAATGCCTCGGCCGGGATGCCCTTGGTGGACACGTAGGCCCTGATCTCGTCCAGCTTGCGGCGCACCTCCGCGTCATCGTCCCTCAGGCGATTGGCCCGGCCAAAGGCTTCTGATAGATCCAAGACCTCCACGCTGATGCCGGCCTCCTCCAGCAGTTTCTCGCTGTAGCGCACGGTGATGAAGGCCGCCGGGCGTGCACCCAGGGCCCCGATGCGAGCCCCCCGCAGGCCGCGCACCACCCGGCAGGTGCCGGCAAACTGGCGCAGGTCCCGGCGGAAGTCCTCGGCGTCAGGGGCGACGGTATGCAGCCTGGTGAGGCTGAAAGGGATGCCGTACTGCACCAGATTGTTGCAGGCGGACATCTTGCCGCAGAAGCTGTCTCGCCGATCAACAACGGTCATCTTGCCGGGTTCATCCGGGAAGGCATGGATGAGCACCGGCACATCCAGCGCGGACATACGTATTGCATTAGCCACCCCCCGCTCGTCGCCGAAGTTAGGCAGCGTTACCAGCACGCCGTCAATTTCTTCGCGGTGCTGCTTGAACAGCGCCGCGCATTTCTCAGCGTCCTGTAACGTCTCCACCGAGCCAAACTTGGTGTCCTCAGGGCTCAGGATGACCGCTGTGATCCCCTCTTCTTCCAGTACTTGCAAAACCTCCGCCCGACCGCTCTCGCAGAGATGGTCGGGGAAGAATCCCCGGTTGCCGATAATCACGCCCAAGGTTGTTTTTTGCATGGTCTATTCCTTTCAATTGATTGTATTGTCGGCCGGTAGGCCGGCCTTCTCTTTTTGGTCTATGGCTTTGGGGCAACAGAGCTTTCTCGGACAATCAAGTCTGGTTGAAGCGAGATGGTTTTGGGTTCGATAACTGCTCCACTTTGCTGGCTTGCCTCAATAATTTGGACTAGTTCTCGCACAGCGGTGCATCCCAGTTTTTGCTGATCCTGGTACACCGTTGTGAGCGGGGGCCAGTAATAGGCTGCTTCGGGTATACCATCGAAACCAACAACCGCTAAATCCCGTGGCACCTGAAGACCTTTCTCGCAAGCAACCTGTAAAACACTCAGTGCCATTTGGTCGTTGGCGACAAACACTGCTTCCATCTCCGGGTATCTATCAAGCAATTTGCGTATAGCCTGCTCTCCGCTTGCGGACGACCAATTACCCGATTCCCAATGGTGGTCTGCAACTTGAATACTTACCTCAGAGAGAGCATCTTGCCAACCAGCCTTTCGCTGGCGGGCTTCCCACCAATCCAACGGCCCAGAGATATGGCCAATATGCTGATAGCCTTGTCCAATCAAATGCTCCGTGGCGATGCGGCCGCCCAGGTAGTTGTCAACCGAGACAATGGACAAATCCGGCCGCGTTTGCATGGTGAGGAAAATCATTGGTATGGGGAATTCAGGAGGCTGACTCTGGAGCCAATCTCGATTGCTGCCGATTTCTGGTACTGCCCATATAATCCCATCCACTTGCCTCGCGCGTAGCGAGTTGAGAAGTGGTTGAATGTCATTTGTGTCAAATCTGGGCAATTCCTTCAGCAGGAGCGTATAACCCATCCCTTCGGCCTGCTCCGTGATACCGTTGAGGGTACGGGAAGGACCAAGGTATTTCAGGCCTGCAATGACGACTCCCAATGTAAAACTGCGTTGTTGGATCAGGCTGCGCGCGATGGCGCTGGGTTGATACCTTAATTCCTCTATCACCTGCCACACCCGACAGCGGGTTTCAGGAGCAACGTCTGGACGATTGTTGATCACGCGAGAAACGGTCTGAGTTGAAACCCCCGCCTCTTTTGCTACTCGTTTGATAGTTACCCTTTTCTTGACAGGCATGCTCACACAAGTCCGATCTACCAATCATGTTATCGTTCCCGTTAACGATAACATTATAGCACAAAGCAGAGTTGATGTCAAGTGCCGCAGGGCAGTGCATTGGGGAGTTTGCTTTGTTGCCCCCAAGATGTGGGTTCGTAGTTGCGACTTCAGTCGCCTTTTCCCCTGCACTGACGACTAAAGTCGTCACTACGAGCCAAAAACGCCAATGTCCAGTTATGCTATCTCCCTTTCCTCAAGCGGGAGGAGCTGCCGGCAGAGAGCTTTAGCGCCGGGCTGGGCCGCCCCACTGCCGTGAAGATCATCTCCGTCCCTAGATAAACCTCCTGTCCCCAGCCCGTGGCTACCTTCACTTGGCGGTCCGCGCGGTCCATCTGCACCTCTACTTGCGCAGCGCCCGCTTTGCGAGCCAACGCTTCGGCATGGGGGGACATCACCTGCTGCGCATAGCTCACGGCCTGCTCAAGGCCCACGAAATCGTGCACGCCGTTGGGCAGGTGCAGGCGGAATCGCTCACCCCCGTCCAGCGGGCTGATCAGCACCCGCAACCGCTGGATGACGCCACCCGCCACGGCCCCCACTGCGTTCGCCACCTCCGCGTGGGGCGGGATGATTAGCTCCGTGTGCAGTTGCTCGGCCACGCAGGGCATATAGGCCTGCACCGGCGCACCGATGGCCACCAGCGGTCGCCGCAGACTCAATTCACAGTTCAGGTCGCCATCCTGCGGGCCGCTGAGCGCCCGCTCCAGCAACGCCGCCGCCGAAGGCTCCCTTTCCCAATCGGGCGGGCCGACCTCGTCCTCCAGTACCTTGCTCACCAATTCCGTCGCCACCCGGTCCGACACCCCCCGCACCACCTGCTCGCAGACAGTCTCCACCGGCCAACCCACCTGCGCAGCCAGCAACTCCGCGCCCAGTCGCGACGCCTCCCCATTCCAGCGCTGGAAGCGGCCCAACACGTGCAACGCGTCCGTCGGCGTGAAGCCGGCCCGCTGGACCACGCGCCGGGCCTCCAGTCCCTCGATCCGCCGCCTGACCAGCCATCCATAGCGCGTCTCACGGGTCAGCAAGGCCAGCGACTGTGGCCCTGCCTCCAGGCGACGCAACAATGCCAGGTCCTCGTCCGAGAGCCAATTAACGGGCCGTCGCCACGACATCACAAACTGGGCAGCCCCATCTTCTCTCTGTTGCGTTGCGACCTGGCGCCGAAGCTCCTCTACCACCTCAGGATGCTCGCTCGCCAGCAAGCAGAGGGGCACGACGCGCCGAGGGCCGATGAGCAGTCGCCCCTCGCGATCGAAGCGCACATGGCTATCGCCGCCCAGACCTGCCGTGTGCACGTCTACCGCCTCGACCATCGTACGCCAGCCACCGACCCGCGCTCCCTCCGGATTGAGGCGGGGCTGGCCGTCGCGCAGCGCGGCGATGTCGGTGGTCGTGCCGCCCACGTCCACTACCCACACGTCACGCTGTCCGGCCAGATGCCAGGCACCCACGGCGCTGGCCGCTGGCCCGGAGAGGACGGTCTCAATGGGCCGTTGCATGGCCCACTCGGCCCGCACCAACGAGCCGTCCCCCTTGACGACCATCAGCGGAGCGGCGATGGCTTGCTCGTCCAGCGTCCGGCGCACGGTGGCGATCAACTCCCGCAGCAGCGGGATCAGGCGGGCGTTAAGGGCCACCGTCGTCGCCCGCCGCACGGCGTTGAGACGAGTGGTCAACTCGTGGCCGCAGGTGACGGGTGGCCCAGTCAACTCCTCTACCAGTGCTCGTACTCGCAGCTCGTGTGTAGGGTTGCGCACGCCGAAGTAGCCTGACACTGCAAAGGCCTCAACCTTATCACGATGGGCCAGAATGGTCTCCCGAGCTGTGTCCTCGTCTAATGGGGCGACCTCATTACCCAGCACATCGTGCCCGCCGCGCAGGTAGACGACGTCGTCGGTGACCAGCTCCCGCTGGAAGCCGTACTGTTCCATCAGCCCCCGATCGTAACCGATGAGCAGCAGGCAGACGGGACTGCCCTGCCCCTCGGCGATGGCATTGGTCGCCAATGTGGTCGAGAGGGCTACCAGATCCACGTCCTTCGGTGACAAAGACCTCCGAAGTCTGGCAGACTTCGGAGGTCTTCGCGCTGCTTCAAACACGGCCGCCATAGCCTCCCCAATGCCGATGGACAGGTCGTGCCGCGTGGTCAGCGCCTTGGCTGTCGCCAGCACCTCGCCCGTGGCGTGATCCACCAGTACGGCGTCGGTATACGTCCCGCCCGTATCAATCCCCATTTCAATTTTCGATTTTCGATTGCCGATTTGTTGATTTGCTGATTTGTTGATTTATTCACTCTCTCGTCGCCGCCAGCAGGTGTCCCGCAGGACACAGTAGTGGCAGACCGATCCAACTTCGTGCGACTCGTAGCCAGGCCCCAGGCCGATGATCATGGAGACCGACTTATGCGGCTCTAGCACGCAGTACTCGTTCAACCGTACGCCGATGTCGGCCAGGGGCAAGAGGGCGCACAGTTCTCGCTGCCCCTGCACCGGCCAGCCGACCAGTCCCCCTGGGCTGAGCGCGGGGCTCACGCCCCAGCCGCGCCCGGCGGCCTGCTCCTCAGCCACGCGGCGCAGCCTCTCGCCGACCATGCCCAACGCCATCACCCCCACGCAGTCGAGCATGTAGGAGAGCAACGGCTCGCCCATCCTGTATAGCTCGCTCACGCGCGCCTCCAGCGCCGAGCCGATGGTGTAGACTGCCACCAGCAACCGCTGTGCCGGGGCCAGCAGGTCTGCCTTGGGCCCGACGGTGAGACCGAAGGGAGCAAAGGAACAAGGGAGCATGGGAGCATGGGAGATTCTCCTTTGCTCCTCAGCACCTCTGTTCCCCTGCTCCCTTGCACAAAGGGCCACTCGCTCCCTTGTCACGACGTGAACCTCAAACTCGTCATAGACAGCGGCGGGCGCGAAGAGGGTCTGGCCGAGAGCAATGGCCTCTTTCGCCGCAGCCACCAACCCTGGCTGGTGCTCGTTCCGACCCTGCGCCGCGAGCAGTTCCTCGACGGTCAAACTGATGGCTACGTCTCGCAAAATGGGCATACTACCCTTACACGCTCGCCCTTTCCTTACTTTTGCGTCGCTCGTCGGCCTGGGCGACGATTTCCTTCAGCCTGGCCTCCACCTCTGCAGGAATGGGCAGCGGCTGGTGATGCTCCAGGATGTCCTTTACCTTGGCCCTCACCCGCTCGGCCATCGTCTTCCTGCCGCTGGCCTCCCAACCTCGCCGCATCTGCCGATCCACCAGGGTCGGGAACCATATCTCTTCCCTGAAGTGCTGGCGCGTGTGCTCCTGGGTCAGGTAGTGGCCCCCGGGCCCCACTTGCTCGATAACATCCACGGCCAGGGTCTCAGGAGTAACCGTGATGCCCGCCAGAATACGCTTGGCCATGCCGATGACCTCGTCGGACATGACCAGCATGTCGAAGGAACCCAGCAGGCCCGATTCCAGGTAGCCGACGTCGTGGATCAGATTGGCGCCCGATAGCACGGCTATAGTCACGGACATGGCCGATTCGATAGCCGCCTGCTGATCGAGGACTTTGGCGTCAGAGCAGCCCGCGGTGGAGAACATGGGCAGCCGCAGCCACTTGGCAACATCGGTCATGGCCGCGCTGAGCAGAGTCATCTCCGGCGCACCGTAGGAAAGGATGGACGTGGCCATGTCTATGGTGGACTGCACCCCGCCGATGATGATCGCCGCGCCCCTGCGCTTCAGTTGGGCCAGCACCACGCCCACCAGGCATTCGGCCAGGCACTGCACCATGCCACCAGCTAGCGTCACCGGCCCCGTGGCTCCGCACATGATGCAGGGCGTGTAGATGGCGGGGATGCCCGTCTCCGCTGCGTACAGGATCTTCTCCACCGCCTCGACGGAGTTGCTCAGAGGGGAGCTGGGCTCAATGTAGACTACGAAGAGGGGCACTTTCGCAAACTCATCTGGCCCGCCCAGTACCTCGCAGGCCATCCGGTACTGGTCGGCCAGCCCATCCTTGTCCACAGTGGTGATGACCAGCGGCTTGGACGTGCCCTGCAACATGGCCAGGAACTGGTGGCGGTCGTAGGTGTGCACGGGCACGCCAGAGGTCAGGCCCAGCGACATGTGGAAGTCAATGTGGGGTAGGGCATCGCTGATCCTGGCCGCGTTGTAGATGTCCTCATAGGTGTACTTGCGCACCTCGTCGGTGTAAGGGTCTATGAGGGAAGGGCAATCAGAGCCGGTGCCGAAGTAGATTTTGTCCTTCTCCAAGAAGATGCGCTTACTGCGGTCCCGCCCGGCGACGACGATCCGCTCCGGCGTGGTGTTCAGTGCATCCTTGACCAGCCAGGATGGGATGCGCACTAGATCATCATCGCTGATCAGACAACCGGCATCGCGCAGCAGGACCAGCCCTTCCTCTCCGTAAACCCGTGTCCCCACCCGCTCTAGAACATCAAGAGCCGAGTGGAAGACCTCCTCGATTTGATCATCGGACAGCACGCGAAACTGGGGGGTGGCGTTCACCTGGTAATTTGCTCTCATGCGATTGTCCTCCTACCTTGTTTGCATGGCCGCAGCGATGGCCGCGATGTGAGCGGGGGACGACCCACAACAGGCGCCGACGATGCGGGCGCCCAACTCCACGTAGCGAAGGGCCAATTCGGCCATCCTCTCAGGTGTGGCATCGTAGACTACCTGGCGCTGGACCATGCGTGGCACGCCGGCGTTGGGTTTGGCGATCAGGTAGGCGTCGGGCGCGGCCTCGCGCATCTGGGGTAGGATGTCCAATAGCTCCTCGGGCGCATGGCCACAGTTAGCGCCAATAGCTGGCACCTCCAATGCTGCCATCGCCTGGGCTGCCTGCGCCGGGCTGACCCCCATGCTGGTGCGGCCATGGGTGTCGAAGCTGAAGGTGCAGAATACAGGCAGGTCGCACCCCTGCCGCGCCCCCTCGACGGCGGCCTTCGCTTCGTTCAGGTCGCTCATGGTCTCGATGTAAATAACATCCACGCCCCCCGTCACCAGCGCCTGGGCCTGCTCGGCGAAGAGCTCAACGGCGGCCTCGTAGGTCAGCGGGCCGAGGGGAACCATCAACTCGCCCGTGGGGCCGATGTCCCCCGCGACGTAAAACTCATCGCCCGCCACTTGGCGAGCCAATTCGGCAGCGCGGCGATTGATCTCCGCCACCTGGACGGCAAGTCCGGCTGCCTTCAGTCGTGCCCGCGTGCCCCCGAAGGTGGTGGTGAGGATGATCTGGGAGCCCGCCTCCACATAGGCGCGGTGCAGCCCCATGATCTCCTCGGGCTGATCCAGCACCCATGCCTCACCCGGCGTCCCCGTGGGCAGCCCGGCAGCCTGCAGCAGAGTGCCCGTCGCCCCGTCGGCGATCAGGACTTCGCCTGAGGTTAATCGTTCTAAAATGGGTATACGCATTGTTTGCTCCTCATGGACCAGAGATACGTGATCCATGATTCGTGATCCGTGACTCGGGGCTCACGCATCACGAATTACGCATCACGTTTTCGCCTGCACTAACCCCTTAACCACTTCCACCGCCTCAGTTGCATTTTCAGCATAAGCATCGGCTCCGATCTCCTCGGCCCACTCCGGGCTGGTGGGCACGCCGCCGATGATGACCTTGACCTGATCGCGCAGGCCAGCTTCCTTGAGGGTCAGGATCACGGCTTCCTGGTTGAGCATGGTCGTCGTCAGCAGCGCCGAAAGGCCCACCACGTCGGCATTCACCTGGCGCACGGCATCAACGAATCGCTGGGGCGAAACGTCCACGCCCAGGTCGTGCACCTCGAAGCCGTTGGCACTCAGCATGGTGGCCACCAGCGTCTTGCCAATCTCGTGAATGTCCCCCTGCACAGTGCCGATGATCACCTTGCCCAAGGTCTGGAGCTGCTGTTTGCGCTTCACCAGTTCTGGCTCCAGGACGGCGATGGCCTCTTGCATCGCCCTGCTGCTCATCATCAGGTCGGGGATGAACAACTCCCCTTTGGCGAAGCCTTCGCCGACAACATCCATGCCTGGCTTGAAGCCCTGCTCGATAGCTGCCAGCGGATCAATTCCGGCCCGCAGCGCCTCGTTGGCCAGCTCGCGCGCCTTGTCTGGCAAGCCAGCGATGACCACGGTGGTCATTTCTTCGAATAGCCTTTCATTTGCCATTTGGTATCCTCCTTGCATCATATTGGTCATGGTACAAGCTCCTACGCTCTTCGCACTTCCACACGCTCTTCTGCCCGCCGGACGATGGCCTTGATCGTCTGGGCCACATCATCGGGCAGGGGTTCGGGCTGGTGCTCGGCCAGGATCTCCTCCACACGCTCGGCCGCCCGTTCGGCCAGGGACTTGCCCCCCTTGGCCCGCCAGTTGCTGTAGCTATTTCGCTCGAACACCCGTGGATACCACCGCTGGCGAAAGTGGTCCCGGGTGTGTTCAGCATCCAGGTACTGACCGTCAGGGCCGACCTGGTCAATCAGATCGAGGGCCAGGGTCTCGTCGTTGATCTCCACACCGGCCATGAAATGCTTGAGCCAGCTCACGATCTCGTCACAAATGACCAGTTGCGCCAGGGAGAAGGTGAGGCCCGACTCCAGGTAGCCCAGATCGTGGATCAGGTTCGCCCCGGCCAGGGTATCCACCATCATGGTCAGCGCTGCTTCGGCGCCAGCCTGTCCGTCCACCAGTTTCGCTTCGCTGGCGCCGGCCAGTCCAAAGAATGGGAGGTTGTAATAGTGAGCCAGCTCTTGCGCCATTCCCCGCGCATCGGGATGGCAGTAGGGCCCGACCATCGTTCTCATGTCCAATCCCTCGCCGCCCCAACCGGGCACGATGAACGGCGCCCCCTCTCGCTTCAGTTGCGAAAGCACGAGCCCGGCCAGAACACCGGCGTTGACCAGGGCCATGCTTCCGGCCGGCGTAACCGGGCCCGTCATGCCGCCGGAGGCCACCGGGACGTAGAGGAGGGGCAGGCCCTTCCCGGCCAGGTAGAGCAGTTTCTGTAACGCCTCCTGGTTGTGCAGGAGCCCCGTGGTCACATTGATGTAGCAGGCCACCAGGGGGTTCTGCCGCAGCGCTTCGGAGCCGCCGACCACCGCCTCGGCCATCTCGATGGCATCCACGCAGCCCGAAAAGTCATAGGTCACGAACACGATGGGCTTGATGGTATAGGAGAGCATGGCTTCCATTTGGTAGCGGTCGGCGATCACCTGGTTGACATCGCTGGGCAGGAACATGGACATGGCGAAGTCAATGTGAGGCAGGGCATCGCACACGGTGACGCCCTCGACGACGTCCTGGAGCACCGGCCGGCGGCGTTCCCAGGTTCGGTGGTCTATGATGTGGAGACAATCGGACCCCGGACCGTAGAAGCAGCGGTGATCTTCCAGGAAGATGACCCGCTCGCCGTGGCGGTTGCAGAGGACGACCCGTTTGGGCACAGTGCTGAAGGCCCTTTCCACCAGGCCCGCGGGGATGCGCACCCGGTTGCCCTCGGAGACGAAGGCCCCGGCTTTCCTCAGCAGTTCCACCGCTTCTGGTTCGAAGAGCCGGACGCCGGTGCGTTCCAGTATTTCCAGGCTGGCGTTGTGCAGTTTTTCGCACTGCTGCGGGGAGAGCAACTGGAATTGCGGGCTCCCAAAGCTCACGTCGTTGCTGCGAATGTTGGCCATTTGTGAAGTTCCTGTCTTATTTGTGAAAAATCACCCTGGCAATGGCATGGCCGCAAACGCCATAGCACGCCGACCACGCCCGACGCGCCCCGCGAAATGCAACCACCTTCCAACTATGCCAACCACCACCGCCAGAAAGCCGCGTACGTGGCGTGGTCGGCGTGTGGGTGTTTGCTGAAGCCGTTCTGCCCCATTCGTTCTTTGCTTTACGCAGGGACGTTTTTGACTTTTTGACGAGCGACTTTGACCAAGACGCGCAGTGCCTCATTGACCGATTCTGAATCGGGAAAGACTGCGGCGACATCGGGCGAGAGAACAACAATGTTTGTGCCTTCGGCATAGCGTTTCGCATACTTGCCGCGCACGCCCTTGCTGAAATCGTATTCGTCCAGCATATCTGGGTCACGTCGAGTTTTAACTACCTTCTTCATAATCCTTCCTTTCTGTTGGTGTCGCGACACGCGCACTGATAATCCGAATGTCATCTCCGCGTATCGTGTGAACCACAACTAACAGTCGTCCACGAGCCGATTGTCCGATGATAACATAGCGGTCTTCCTCTTCAGAGTGAAGCGGGTCATCAATCGTTCGAGAGAGCGTGTCACCAAAAACGGTGGATGCCTCTTCAAACGAGACCTTGTGGTCTCTGAGATTCCGTCGGGCTTTCTTCTTGTCCCATTGAAAGATGAATGCCATTGGGTCTCCCAAGCGTCAATCTTGTCATACCATCACTTGCACGAGAACGCGCCACGATTTTTGAAAGAGGTTTCAGCAAACGCCGTAGCACGCCGACCACGCCCGAAGCCGCGCGCGGAATGAAGCCAACGTCCAACTATGCCAACCACCTGCGCCAGAAAGCCGTGTACGTGGCGTGGTCGGCGTGCGGGTGTTTGCCGTTCGCCCTAGTTCGTCCTTCTAGTGTTCTTTCCGTGCAGAAGTATTTCTAAGAAAGGAGGACTCCTATAAGCTCGCAAAGAATGCCAAGTAGTAGTACTGTCGACTGCAATTTCAATCGGCTTGACACCAGATCCAAGAATTGATAAGGCAAGAGTCCAATTTTCGTAATGAGTAGTAACGGCATAAGAATGAGGGTGACTAGGCTGGCAACCAATATACCCATGATCAACGCGCCTGTAACTGCTACAAAGAGGACTAAGTTCGCCGTAAGAAGTAGAAGAAGTAACAGCTGTACTACCAGGGCTCCAACCAATCCAAATACTGCTTCTATGAGACTATTTGTTTCACTCCTGTATTGCCAAATAGCTATGATGAGGACGATCAAGAAGACACCGTATATGCTCGTCATGCATATGGTCCCCACGAAGTTGGCTGTATTGGGGTCTAATCGCGGTTCTGGTTTGGGTAACGATTCCAATTCTAACCAGGCTCCAATGACAGAGACGAATCCCATGACAATTATTGCAGATACAATTACCTTTGCTAAATTCTCTCGCAAAAACTCATGGTAATGGGCTATCTGTCGCCTAGCAAATGATGCATAAGTATTCCAAACCCATTTGAAGTGGGGATAGTGGGATATCGTTGTTCGTATGCGTAACTCCCATTCCTCTAATCGTGCAGCACCAACTATTCCAGCAACGGATAATACTATTCCAAATGCTTGAAGAAGTTTGGCTACTATTGGAAGCCACGTATCGTGAGGTACAGACATGTGCTTTCCTGTAGAAGTCAAATGCGATAGCGGGATAACCAAAACGGCTGACAAAGCCCCAGAGAATTATACTTACCTTCGATTGCAGGTGGGTGACGGCAAACTTACGTTTCACGACACGATCGTTGCGTGAGGCATGCATACATTCGGTGGATTCCCGCAACTTTTGTGTCGGGAATCCACCATCCCTTTCGCTTCACTTATCCTGCCCCGACTGCCCGAAAGTGTCAAGCGGACTGCGGATACATCCAATTCTGATCATCCTTATTATCCTTGATTCCTTCCCCGCTGTCAAATCACGGCCAGAGCATTTTGTCAGCGAGACGGTTACATGTTATACTTTGCCCGACTACGAATCCTTCGACTTCGCTCAGGACAGGCATAGCATACTAGGAGGTACAAGGCCCATGCCCGCTGTTCCCTCTTTCATGCTCAAGAAGCTTTACGTGCGCGGCAGCCTCAAAAACACCGCCACTGGCTTCAAGCTGACCCTCAAGAATATCCTCGCGCCGGGCACCATCATCGGCCTGGATTCCCTCAAGGTGGACGGTTACGAGGTGGCCCTGGAGAATATCCGGGTGCGGTCAGGCAGCGGCACCGACGTAGCGGCCTCAGCCATCACCACTCAATCGCCAGTGGCCTTTCCGCTCAACTCCACGGCCACCATCCAGGTCGTGGGAGAGCCGCTGACCTCAGGCTGCCACGATATCCTCATCGCTGTCAACACCAAGGAAGTTGGCCTGCTGGAGATTCCGGTCGCCGACTCTATCGCTGGCTGTTGGTAGATTGGGAAACTGGTAAATTGGTAGATTGGGAAGACTCGACCAGTTTACTTACCAACTTACCAATCTACCAATGTACCAATCTACCGATCTTCCACTGCGCACTCCCAGCAGGCTGACGGTGCTCAGAACAAACAGCACAGCGTAGCAGGCGAAGATGACAAAATAACCCAGGCCCGGCTGGTAGCGGTTGAGGATGTCGGCCAACACTCCCCCTATGCCAGCGCCAACCATCCCAGCCCCCGCGCCGGCCAAGTTAGAGACACCCAGGTAGCGGCCCGCCTCCGCCGGAGGCACCAGGTCTGTGCCCATGGCCCAGTTGGCGGTCATGAAGAGGCCAGCCGCCAAGCCAATGATGGTTCCAGCAACGTAGATGAGTGGCAAGGTAGGCACGGCCATGGTGCCCAGGAGCACCAACGTGCCGCCCGCAGCCACCAGTCCACCCACACCCACCAGCCCCTTGCGCCCCAGTCTATCAGCAAGCCAGCCGCTGAGCAACGCAGCGACCAGGGTGAAGATGCCCACCACAAACATCAGGCTGCCATTCATGCTGATTGCTACTTCCCGACTCACGCCAAAGGCATGCATGAGGAAAAAGGGGGCAACCCCTTGGATGGAGGTAGCCGCGGCCAGGAACAGTAATCGGTTGATCACCCACCAGGTGAACGAAGCTTCCCGGCGCGCATCGGAGCCAAGCGTGGTCAGAGCACCGGCCCAAACGCCGACCACCACGGCCACCACCATGGCCACCATTCCGCCCAGCCCCACGCCAACCATCTGTGCAGTTGCTGCACCCGCCAGCGGCCAAACGATGAATGCGGCCAGCCCGCCGACCAGGCCGCCGCCGGCCACGCCTGCCACCGCGCCCACCCCGATCCCGGCTAGGATGCCCAATACACGCAGCATCGGCTCCCTGAGCGAGGCGGTTGGCTTTTCCTGCAGCGGTTCCTCGTGCACCAGCCGCACAGTCAGCAGCATGATGACCAGTAGTGCACCGCCGGTGGCCACAATGCCCCAGCCGAGCTGCCCGGCCCCCACCAACTTGGCAATGGTGATGCCCACCAGGATGAGGGGCAACAGTTCAAAGAAGGCCTTTACCGCCGAGGCGCGTCCGCGCTGATCCTCTGGCACCAGGTCCGGGATCAGGCCCTGCAATGGCCCGTGGGATACGTTGGCCGAGAATTGCTGCAACAGGATGGCCACCAAGAGCGCCCAATAACTGCCGGAGAGGCCAATGGCGGCCAGGAAGACCAGGTCCAATAGGACGCCGACGAAGATGAAGGGCCGCCGCCGGCCAAAGCGCGAGGTGCTGCGATCGCTAAGTATGCCCATGGCTGGCTGAACCAGCATGGCGATGATCAACCCGGCGGTGCGCAGCATCCCCAGAGCCGTGTTCTTCACCTCCGGCCGCACGAAGGTATCCACCAGGTAGGGCATGAAAACGCTGCCCACGGCCGTGTTGCGGACGTTGAGGCCCAACCAGAACAGGTTGACGGTGATGTAATCGTACCAACGCATGCGTTTCATGTCAGTCTCTCCTGAGAGCAGCATTGTTCACAGGTTCGCCACAACACCAGCACCTTGGCGTGCGATGGCTCGGCGATGTTGACCTCCACCCCCGGTTCGATCAGCTCCGCGCCGGTGAACATGCCCAGTTCGCGCTGCTCCGTGACGTCGGTCAGCCTATAGCGCGCCGTAGGTTCGACCCAGGGGATGCGCAACTGGAAGAACGGAGACAGGCACGCCGCCGGCCGGAAGAGGAAGACCGGCCCTTCGCCCCGCGGATCGAGGCGGGCCACACCGTCCCAGAATTCGCCGGGATGCTCCGAAAGGGGCTCAAAGGCCGGTGGGTGGATCCCCAGCGGTCGAACGCCGTAGCGCGCCGTGGGGATGGCGTGGCGATAGTCGCGGCTCGATACACCGTCGGGCACCGGGAACACGTCGGAGACCTGGTAATAGCGA
Organism: Anaerolineae bacterium; assembly: GCA_049589355.1. GTDB lineage: Bacteria > Chloroflexota > Anaerolineae > VGOG01 > VGOG01 > JBAWAP01. The sequence continues at coordinate 13,868 of JBAWAP010000193.1, read as the reverse complement.
TAGAAATCGCTGTAGGCGCGCTGCTCCTTGACCCACTCGAACCAGTGCCGGTAATATACCCGCGTCTCCGCGTCCAGGTCGGCCAAGTCGCCCCAGAAGACCCCATGCCCGGTTAGGGCCGAAAACAGCCCGTAGTGTGGCGCGGTGGGGTGATTTAGTACCGCACCGCCGTAGTTCAGCGTCCACGGCCGCGTCACCCGCCCACGCTGATAGATCTCGCGCCGCAGGTTGACCTCGTGAGGACTGGTGATGTTGGTGAACCAGTTCTGGTCCGCTACCTGCGTCAACGCCAGATCGGTGCCGTCCATCACCCCGTACAGCTCGTAGCTCACATCAATCAGGCAACGTGGGTGGCAGCTTTTAAGGGTGCGAACCAGGTCGAAGAGCCGGGCCATGATGCGCACGCAGCTCTCGCGCGGCGAACGATGGGCGTGGTTGGCGGCGAAACAGCCTGGATACCTGCCCGGCGCGTAGAGGTTGCGCACCGCGCTCAGATCGAGCTTGAGCAGTTCAACCCCGTAGCGGCTGATCGCCGCGTCAATCTTGTTCAGGATGAAGTCGTAAAAGCCGCTATCCAGACACATCGTCACTGTGCCGGGTATGGGGTGCCGATTTGGCTGCCCATGCCGATCGCGGGCAATCCATTCCGGGTGCTCTCGAAAGACCTGGCTCCGTTCGTCCACGGTGGCAACCGCCATCCACAGCCCAAACCTCATGCCGTGCCCGTGGGCGTATGCGGCGATTTCCTCCAGCCCGTTGGGAAACCTGGCGAGATTGGCGTTCCAGTCCCCCATGCGGTCGTACCAGCCGTCGTCCACCTGGTACGCGTCCACCCCCAATTCCGCCGCGAGCGCGAGCTGTTCCAGCAAGAGGGCGCGACTCAACTCGGACAGGTGCGGCACCCAGGTGTTCACGGTGATGCTCGGCACCTGGGCCACGTCGCAGATGGTCAACCGCTCCTCGACGAAGCGGGCGTACTCGCCATCCACGACATCTTGGGGAACCGGGTCGGCAAAAGTGAGGATGAAACTGGCCGGGGTCTGAAACTCTTCGCCGGGGGCGAGGATGCGCTCGAAGATCGTTTCGTCGTCGCGGTTGAAGCCGGCGGCGATGCGTCCGGGTTGGGCATAAGCCTCCAGGCGCTTCAGGGGGCCGGGGGCCTCGGTGGCCAGGATGAAGCCCTCGCCGTGCTCGGCGTCGTTCACCAGGAGGGCGCAGTCGTCCATCGTCACCGCCGCTGCCTTTTCGCGGCGGGTGAAGTAATCCGTCCACACCTCGGCGCTGGCCGGCGTATCCACCAGGAGGTTCAGGTCTTCCCAGTCCAGGTCGGAGAGAGTGACCATCTCCGGGCTATGATTTCGCACCACCAGCCACTTGCGCAGGACGGGATGGTTAGAATAGGCCTGGTAATGCACTTCGAGGGCAAGTATTGGGGCGCTCGTAGTGCGGAGGTAGACGATAGTCTCGGTCGGATCGCCTTCGTGGACTTCGGCGCGCTCATACACAAAGTCACGGGTGGTCATCGCCCGGCTATTGGCCGACAGGGAAAATTCGCGGCTGCCGGGACGGAGGTAGTCCCGACCGGTCTCCTTATTCACGAAGGAGATGGTCACGCACGGCGCGCCGGCTCGCGCGGCCAGGCGTCGTTCGAGGTAGACATTGCCGATGATCAGAACTTCGCCTTCATAACGAGCATAGGCAGAGGACGTAGGCAGCGTCTCCTTCATACCTCACCCATCCCCACCCTGTCCTTCCCCTTGGCCGTCCACACGCCACCGATGAAGGGCTGGCAGGAGGTCTCGCTCACTCATCGATCACCCCGCACTTTGGCCATCAACCGTTGCCAGGTCGCTTCCAAATTCAGCCCGCTCTTCAGTTCCACTTCCCCCTCATACGAGAGAATCGACGGGACAATCGGCAGAGTGACCTTCAACTTATGTTTAACGTCCAGCTTCGGCGCGTCAACCACTTCCGACAAGTGCGTAGCTCCGTCAATCAAAGCCGGATCGGGAAAGGCAGCGCCTCGTTGCTTAATCTCGGCTAATGTCTCCTGCACTGCGGTCAGAGTCTCTTGCAACTGACTCTCCGGGACGTGCCCGGCTTCGACGCCGTCCAGCATAGCCTGCACTGTGGCCAGTTGGCTCTGATCAAGTTGCTCTACCACGGTAGCAATAACCTTCTGCTCGCCAGCGTCGAAACAGGCAAGAATGGCCTGACGCAGGCCGGTCAGGTCATCCCGTAGGGTTGTCTGGCCATTCAGGAGCACATCCAGTTTGGTGTCCATGTGCTGCAACTGAGCGGCGATGTCCTGCATCGCCACCGACGGCTCTCCGGTCACTTGTGCCCGTAGTTCGTCGTACTCCCACTGATAGCGGGCTGCTGACTCGCGCAGTTGTTCGATCTCCCGGCGGTATTTCACCCGACGGCGAGGATCGTCTTCATAGCGCAGGGCGTCCTCGTAATCCTCGAGCAGGGCCAGGTCCTGGCGGATGTTGCCGGCCAGGTGCTGAAGGCGAAGTAAGTCAGGCTCACTCCACTGGGACGGTGCCGGCGTACCAAACTGTTGGACGACTTGTGCCTGGTCGCCGATGACCACACCCTGGCTATCAGTGATAGTGATCTGATACTTGGGTCCGCATTGTGGTGGTTCCTTTTCTCTCACCGTCGGTGCGCTGCCCAGGAGATTGTGCAGATCGGTCACAACCTGGGTGGCGAGATGATCGGGACTGCTGAAGGGTGAGACTGTGTGGCTGGCTTTGAGTTCACGCTTGAGATCTTCCAGTTTGGTGATTTTCTCTGGATCACGCTCTATGTAGGCCGGGGGAACAGGCACACTATCGTCCTTGAAGTAAATCAGGCAGGGGATGCTCCGTCCACGCGCCCGGCGGTACTCGGCCTCGGTGATACCAGAGCCGTAACGATGGGCGAAGATACCGATGTAGATGTGGCTGCGGTCTACTTCGGCCAAGCTGACCTCCTTCGGGGTCTCAGGTCGGCTGCCAAAGTACTCCATGCCGGCGAAGGCGGTGTCCCGCATACGGTGCAGAGCCTTCTCCACCGCTTCGCGCTCTGGCTGCAGGTCTTCCCACGTTGAACTGATGAAGATACGAGTTGGCTTCACTAGACCCGCTTCCCTTGTGGCTGCGCCACGCTCTTCACAACCCTTGGTCAGAAGCCGGTAGGCATAATCCTTCCCGCGCGGAGTCAAACGGAAATTCCACTCATCCGGATGTCTGTGGTCTTCTGGCTCATCTTCTGTCCGCTTGATGTAGCCCTTGTCTATGAGCTCACGCAGCGCAGCAACGATCTCCCAGCGTTTTTGACTGGTCCGATATTTTCTGTCACGAAAGTCATCCATAGAGAAAATGCCAGCTTCTACTGCCAAGAGTACCCCGGGGAATCCATGAGCCCTGACACCAGCAGATCGAGGATCCTGGTGAACTTGATAGAATGCAATCAAGATATGCTCTGCATATTTCTCGTATAGCGGCCCCAGCTCAGTCTTCTCCCGGTCTCCGAACGCGAGGGCATAGATATGGTTGCGGATCACGAGCCGGCCAACCTGCGGCTTAACAGCGCCAGTAAGGTAGAGTTCCAGGTAGAGGTCGTCGGTGGCTTCTTTGATGTAGACGGATTCACCAGCCTGCAGTCGTGACCAGAGTTGGGCCGCCTGCGTCGAGAGGCCGTTGAGCATTTTGGCCACGTGTCTGAGATTCTTGTCTCGCTGGAATGGGTTGGCCGGGTTGAGGATGACCTGCTCAACGATATGCCTCACGTTGTCCAGTGTGATAGCGGTCAGGTCACCACTGCGGGTGGATGTCTCGAGTTCGGCGCAGATGCATTGGGTGAGGTAGGGGTGACCATTCGTCCACTCGTAGATGGCCTGGTGTACGGTCTCGTCTACCGATAGGCCCAGATTGGCAAGATGCTCGGTCAGTGTCCGTGTCTCGGCCGCTGTGAAATCATCCAGGTCAATCTCCTGCCCGACGTTGAAGGGGGAGATTGCGGGGTCTTTTACCAAGTCGCCAGGGTTCACAGCGCCAGCCAGGGATACGACCAGAGTGCCAGGGAGCTTGTCCCGCTCGTTGTAAAGCGCGCGGAACATCGAGAAGAAGGTATCGGAGAAGGAAGCGCCATCGGCGTCCCGAGCCTTGCCGGCGCCTTCTACTTCATCCAGGAATAGGGCGAGCCGGGGCTGGCTATCAGGCCAAGGCAAGGCCTGATGAAGCAGATAGCGGCGCAGGTCAACCTGGTTGGCAATGGTCGGGGTTTGGCCTGGTGTGAGGCTTTCAGCCAGCGCTTTGCCCAGCTCAGCGTACCAGATTGGCTTAGGGAAGTCCATCAGCGTGGCCAGATCCACATAGGCGCAACGCCAGCCCATCTCATTCAGCCGGGCAGTCAGGCGCTTGAGCAGTGAGGTCTTGCCCACCTGGCGTGGGGCGATGATGTGCAGGTAATCGCCGTTCAAGGCTGCTCGCAGCGCATCACCATCCACCTGGCGTTCCACGTAGGTTGGATGATCAGCGGGGAGTGCGCCGCCGGCTTGAAAGATGACACTCATGGGCTGCCTCGCTTTGATCGTGGTTCAACATCGCCATAGTGCTGATAGGTTTCGCGATTGAGGGCGATGAGATCCTCCAGCCGGGCGGTCTTGGCGATGATTTCTGGGAAGGCAGTTACAGCGAACTCATAGCCCTCAGCCGTGCGCTGTAAGATATTGCGCAGGTCCGCCAACCGCTCCAGGGCATCGTCTACCTCGTTTAGGGTAGCTTCAACACCACGCTTGTGGAGAGCCTCGTGAACTGCCGTCAGTGTGCGGACACTGTCATCGGTAGCCATCACCAGGGAGCAGAGCCGCTCTAAGGCGGTGGCCCGCTCCCAATAGATGTTCAGGAAGTCTTTGCGCAGGAAGTCCGGATCAACGACCACGGCTTCGACATCGTCCAGCGTGAGGCGCCGGTCGCCACGCTGGTTGAGGAGGACGATGAGGCGCTGACAAAGGCGCTGGATGACGTTGGGATGGCCTGAGGTGAAATCCCAGATGCACTGCACCATCTCCGCCTCATCCTCAAGAACAATTTCCAGTTGCTTCATTGGTCGGGTGACCAGTTCCTCGACGGACTGGAAGTCCAGGCGGCCGATGAGTATCTCGTTGGCGAAGTTGTACAGCGGCGAGTTGGGATTCGTTAGTTCAGTGCGCAGGGCCTGTTCACCAGAGAGGACGAAGCGACAGCGGCCAGCATTAGCCAGTGCACGCAAAGTGTCGAAAACGGGATAGCTAGCTCGTCTGTCGGGTTCAATGAGTTTATCAGCCTCATCGAGCAAAATGACCAAGGGTTTGTCATTTGGCAAGGCTTGGATGATCCCAGCAAAAGATGCTGGTAGGTTGGCAGGTGGTTCAGGAAACCAGGTCTTGTCAGGGGCCACGGCCTGCACCAGCTCAGCCTGGGTAGGGGTGAAGGAGCAGTCGTGATAGAGGGCACAGAAGCCGGTTGCTGGCAGGTGGACACGTTCTAAGCGCTTGAGGATGGACGTCTTGCCGATGCGCCGGCCGCCAATGAGGGCGTAACTAGCTGTAGCGGCGTGCTCAGTGATCTCGCGGAACTCGTGCTCACGACCGAAAAACATGTCGTCGGGAGCGTAACCAGTGATGACAAAGGGTGACACCGCTATCAGGTCTGCTCTAGAAAGCACCAAACGTCGTAAGGAACGCTGTGGGTCTCTAGAGGCAACCAGACGTACTAGGTCCCAACGACTCATAGGGATGATATCATAGGCATAGACCTGCCGGATTCTCTGGTCCAGCAGCTTTAGTGTTACCTCTAGTTCGTCATCAGCAACGAAGGCCACTAGCAAGGCAATCCGGCAACCGAGTCGATGACTGGATAGAAGGCGGTATAATACGTCTACCTCATTCTCACCAAAGAAGCTACATTGCCAAATGATGACAGGCAATCGAGATGGAAGCTTGGTGCCTGCAAAAACCGAGCTCAAATCAAGATGGAACAGTAGAGTTTTGCCATTGCGAAGTCCACCGGCTATGGGAATGACACGAGCTTCCAAAGCACTAGCAATACGGCCCAGCAGATTGGTGCCAACTTGCCTGAATGTTGAGACCGTTAGGGAAGCGTCAGCGAGTTCTTCGCACTCTGCTAAAAGGTTTCTAGCCAGGGGCCACCTTTCGAGAGATAGGACTTCGGACTTAGCGTCATATGTAGTGGCAAGGTCTGTGTTCTCTTTGACGTACCGCTGGAGAACGGCCCGTACGGCTCGGGTGTGCTGCTCAAGGAACGTTCTGTTGATCTGTCCAGTGCGAAAGAGATGCTGCTCCAGTGTCGTACGCAGATTCTTGTACTCCTCTGGAGTGACTGGAGCCAGAAGTTGGTCTTGGTAGGCTAATACTGCGTCAGTCCATTCGGTCCTAACAGCATGGGTGGGGTCCAACTGTGGCCATACATACTCCTCTATCAGCCTGTACATCTCGTCATGAAGGAATAACCTTTTACCTTCTGAAGGTCTGACCTTGACGAAAGTAAAGTCACTCAGTCTATCCAGAATCTGGGAGATCTCTGCTTCTTCCAGATCAAGGATTCCTCGCGATGTCAGGTATCTAAGTAGGTCGGCATTGATGCCTTGGTTAGCCTGCGTCATTAACAACATGACTTTATCTGCATGCGACGTTAGATTGGCTAATCTTTGGACAAGAGCCTTTTCGAACTCCGCCTTGTCAATGCTCGCGAGCTCGAGTGGTGACAGATCCCCATAATGCAAGTAGTCCGACAATAGTGCAATAAGTAACGGTCGTCCTTCCGTCTTTTCCCACAGTGCTCTGATAGCATCAGGTTCAAGTGTATCTACGTTTAGACCGCTGTACTCGAAGAACGCACGTGTCTCTGCAAGGGAGAACCCCTTCATCATAAGGGTAGTGAGATTTGCCCTTTCCCAAAGGCGTGGATCAGGTGAAAGACGGCTTGCGATTACTGTCAAGGTGTTTTGCGCCACCGATAAGAGGCGCGTTAGGATCCACCGAGCCACATCGGAGTACTGTGACTGGACGATTTCGAAGCTGTCAAACAGCAGAACTATCTTGACTGCTGCAGCTAATTGGTTATAGCACTCAAAGAACGCTGTATCTGTCCTCTCTTGCTGAAGCTGAATGAGCTCAGCACTAAAGCCACTCCGTCGTAGTCGCTCGAATTCGTCGCTGACTTCCAGAAAATGGTCAAACGACTGTGCACCGAGTTGTACAATCATCGAATCACGTAGACCGCTGATACGCCGGTGCGATGTAGGGTAGAAGTCGATCACAGTACTTATCACGCCTGGTCTCAAAGCCGCTTGTCTGGCCATATTGTGTAAGAGCCGGGTTTTCCCCATACCTCCTGTACCTTGTATCCATAGCACTTGAGAATCGGTAGAATCCAGGAGTTCAGTAAACAGCTCCATCTCGGCTCTGTGGCCGACAAAAAGGGTTCTTTCGTCCATATTACCGCTCACTTTCTGGTCCCTCTAATTCTGCTCAAGTCGTGGTCATTGGTCAGTGTTCATTACAGCCCACGGTTGTGATTGACTCCTCTGTAGGGTTCACCGCCGATCCCAATCCGTCAGTGCCTGATGTGCCGCCCGGCTTCCCAATAGCAGCAGACGTTCAAACAGATCCATCGCTCGGGATTTTTCAACAGGGTCGAAGGCGTGGGTGTACACTGTCAGAGGCAATCGCACAAGATCGCGCTCCAGAATAGACCATGTTGTGCGCATATCTGTTACATCACTGCCCGCCGCATCCAAGATGCACTCCGTCACCACCAGAGCCAGATCAGGCACGTCAAGAGCCAGAGGAGCGAGATACTCTACCAGGTGTTCACCTCCATTCATCAGCGCTGGTGAAGCCAGAAATTCTTCGATGAAAGACCGTAGGTGGTCCAGGTGTTCAGGATGCAGGTATCTGAAGCACTCACCTACGTGGGCACGCACCTGCTCATCGGGATCGTGCATCAGTTGCACTAGATGTTGCTTGCAGACAGCTTCTAAGTGGGGGTATTCAAGGTTGCGAGCATAGACCCGTGCAGCACCCCGGCGCATTGCTACATCGCCGTGCACAGCTCGTTCGGCCAATTCATTTGCTTCCAGATAACGGAAGGCAGCAAGGCAGGTCAGGCTTGCCCCAGCTTGACGAGTGGCATCATTGATATCGGTCAGCAAGGATTCGATGAAGGGGCGAATGCGAGTGAAATGATGATAATAAGTGCAATGCAGGAAGCGATGAAGCAGCGGGCTTTGCAACAGCCGAGGGTGACCGTCCAGTGTCGACTCAAAAACGGTGAGGGCCCGATTGGCGTCTTCGTTCAGCAATGGCCCCAGGCTTTCGACAACACAGGCACGGACAGCGGTTGAGGGATCTTCGGCAGCCTGTTCCAAGAGGCAAAAGACTCTTTCGACCTGGGGTGGCCTTCGAGCTAATGCACAGCGACATATGGCTCGGACTGCAGCGCCTCTGTTGGTGTTGATCCCGTGGGAGTGCGGATCACCACCATAGTACGGCTCCCCACTATCGGCGAGGATACGCCAGGCTTCTTCAGTAGGATCCGGGTCGTGCAGTCCCCAATCGGTCATCACATCGAGAAGGTCGTCCGACACGCCAGCTTCACCCCGCTTCTCCAACGCCCGGCAGACGCCTCGTCGGAATTCACCCTCGATGCGCAGTGCAAACTGGCGTGCGAGGTTAAAGACCCACTCAGCGGGTGCGTCGGAGTCGGCCAGGCCAGAGATGGCTGCCGCCACATAATAGAGCGAGATGGTCTCGTCAAAACATTGGGCCAGACGACAGAAGCGCTCTGGGTCCTGCTTGACCTGCTCGGCGAAGGAACGGGAGAGTTCGACAACGCCTCCCTTGAGGGGATCTTCGCGTGGAGCATCCCAGGCGGTCGAGTCGTCGTACTTACGCATTGCCCCCAGCCAGGCTTCGTCGGACATTTTCGCTTGGGCAGCTTGTTCAATAGGTGGCCCTACTCCACCAAACTGGATGCCCTGAGGAGGGTGTAATTCAAGGTTAGGAAACTTCCGCTCTAACTCTTGCAACCTGCGGCGCGCAGTCTCACTCAACAGGTCTGGTGTAACGCTCTTGAGGAAGCGTAGTTGGGTGAGGCCACGATGCCGAAGGCTGCGTTGCTCCCAGGTTGGTTGCCAACCTAGAATTAGCTGCTCCAGAAACGCTCGGTGCTCCACATCCACGTGTCGGAAAGCTGCATCGTAAAGGCGATACGAATCATAATGTGAATCTTCAAGATCACCGAGGTTCAACCTGCGTCTGTCAGCCACCAAGTACTCAAAGATATCGTCAGCGTACGTCTCAGGATCGGCCAGATAAGCCTGAGCCAAGACGCGCTGGACGGCCAGCGATTCGATGGCTGCTAATTCGGTGGCGATAGCCCGAAAGTTCGCTGGCTGCGTATGAGCCGAGTGCTGCAAGGCTTCCGCTATTCGTATGGCAAAAACTGCGCCTTCTGAAATGTGTTCACCGTACCAGCTCCAGGCGAAGATCGGATCTGAGGGATAGTAGTCATCTCTATCATGCGGCTCGGTCAGGACCACAACTGCGCGCACGAACCAGGGCAGCAGGTGCGCGATGACCTCATCGGGGCAGCCCTGGACAGCCGGCTCCATCACTCTGCCGATGGCATGTTCGCCGAGTAACTTCTGATTCCATGAGAAACGATCAGAACGTTCGGACTGTGCCAGCAGGTCGTCGAGGCGGTAGTCTAGGTAGGCCCGCAGCGCCCGGCAGCCGGCGGCCGGGTTTGATTTTGCAAGATTGTGCAGGCAAGACCGCTCCCACCCCGCCGCGCGGCCGCGGTGGAGCAGATCGCACAGCACGTCCAGCGCTTGGTCGCTCTGCCAGTTGTCCATACGAGATAGACAAAAGGCGATGTGAGCATCCCGGGCTTCACTCTGGCCCAGGTAAGGACACAGATGAGTCAAAACGGCGTCGGTGCGACGCTGGATCAGCGTGCTCAGGTAAGGGATAACCACCCGATCAAGTTCCCTGTCATCGGCATGGAGCAGTGGTGGGAGCACTTCGTTGTTGAGCATTTCGAACCAGTCTTCGTTACCACCGGCAGCCTGCAAGAAGCGCGCTCGATCATCGGCATCCCTCATCAGTCGGCGGGCGATACGCAGTTCATCAGCAGTGACACTGGGAAGGGAGCCAAACCAACCGATGAGCAATAAGCGGAGATGAACGCGCAGCCCATCGGCGAAGAGCAAATTGGTCAATCCTCGACGATATTCCGCTTCATTCACACCGCGCAGGTAAGCTAGTACCTGCACCATCTGCGAGCGCTCAAAGAGGCCCTGAGGCCCGCCTAGGATCTCCTGGCTCAGGGATTTCCCTTGAGCGACAAAACGCCGGGCATAGCAGTAGTCAAACAGCGTCTGGTGAAAGAAAAGCCAGTTCCCTCGTTCTCGACGAATGAACCCAACACGCTCCAGATAGTTAGCAACTTCAGGATGTTCATCGAGTACCCCCACGGGCACAGTCAGTTGTCGGCTGCCCTGCATGGCTTCTACCAGCCGGTAAATGGCAGCGATACGCTCCGCTGGGGCTGGTGTATCCGGCGGGGCCGTATCAATTCGCTTCCGCCACAGGGCTTCGTAAAGCTCTTGCAGGGTGCGAAAGCTTTCAGAGGAGTGTTTTGGTGTGTCGCCGGCAACAACCTGCGCGTAAACGCTGAGGTGGAGCGGTACGCGGAGCAACACCCGATGCGCGGGCAGCAGGCGGGCGGGGTCTATGCCAATGGCTTGCAAAACCTGGTTAACCTGGGAATCGTCAAGGGGTTGTAACTGAAACTTGCGGTCCACCTTGATCGTGGACAAACGGGGGTCGTTGTTCAGGTCGAAGGTGCGGCAGGAAGCAACGATACGCACGCCATTGATGTCGCGTAGCCGAGCCAGGGTGCTCAACATCATATCGAGGGTCGTCTGGTCGCGCGAGAGGGCCAGCGACAGGGCATCAAGCTGGTCTAGCACGACAACAAATGGTCCTTCGGTCGCCAGATGGCGCGCACACTCTTCCACCAGGGCTGGCAGCCCCAGGCGGTCTGCCAGGTCAGCCCTGGTTTTGATACCGGAGAGGGTATCGGCTTTGATGGCCAAAACGGGCACATCGGCGGCCTCTAGGTGCTCCAGCACATCGCGCATCACGACAGTTTTGCCACCACCAGGTTGGTCGAGCAGCATTCCCAGCCGCTCATTGGGTTCAGCCTTCAGCGCCCAGTCGACGATTTGCGCTACCTCGGATCGCTCGATGTGGATACCGGCGATGTCGTTAGGGTAGGAGCGCAACTCAGCGCCAGTTTGGCAGATAGCGGCCAATAACTCATCACGTGAGGCTGGGATTGACGGCGGCGGAGCTGTATAAAGGTGCTGCTCGACGTGAGCGTGGTCACCGATCACAATTCCTTGTGCCTGGTTGATCTCCACGTGATACTTCATTCCGTCGTTATCCTTTCAAACCTCTCTTCAGCGACAACCACTTCAACTCTGCCTTCACCCGCAAGCGCTCCATCTCGTTTACCTGGCTGCCCATCTCAAGGGCTTCGCGCCAGTAGTCAGCAGCAGCTTCGTCATCGCCCTGGGCCAGGGCTTTGCGACCCCAGAGCACGCCGAGCCGGGCCCACAGGTCATCGTAGCCTTCGGCCAAGCCAGTTGCCAGACGCGACCACCACCCTGCCGACCTGCCTGCCAGTAACCCCGGTAGGCGTGGATCAAGGCACAATTGAGGAGCGCGGCCACCAGGCCGTAGATGTCACCGATCTCCTCCCAGATCGCGGCGTCAGCCCGATAGCAGGCCACTGCTTCATCCAGCTTGATGTCAGGGCGCACGTCTACCAGTGCCATGAACTGATCGGCTACCTCGCATCACAAGAGTAACAGGTCAAGCGCATCATCATCGTACCACGATTTGTCGTGGTTGTCAAAAGCCCGGCGATAAAGGCCGCCGGGCTTCAAAACCACACCCTGCCATCGTTCATCCCTCCGCCAGTCCTTCGGCGAAGCTAGGGCGCTGGGATGTCGTAGGCACTCCTTCTTGGTAGAATAGACGAGCTCATCATCGTCGCTCACACTCAAAGGTGTACTCGTCGCCCGGCCCATAGCTCAGCACGAAAATGAGCCGGTCACCCTCCAACATCGCCGTCGCGGTGCCATCCACCGGGTCCATCTCGTCCATCCCCTCAAAACGGAACACGGCGCGGTCATCTCCTTTCATCTGGCCGTCCAAGTCTCCGTACTGCAAGCCCAGGTGGTACTCACCCTTGGTTCGGTTGCCTACCCGGTAGAGCTTGACGTAGGGTTCCACTTCCATGTGCAGATAATCGTCGTCAAAGTCGGGGCTGGATACCACGTCCCAGGTGCCTGTGAGGTCCATGACAACACCTCCTTGTTTGGCGATGAGCCACGCTGTTCATTCTGGCTGATCCGCGGCCAGGTCGGCCTCGATTTCGGCGATCATGGCCTTGCACAGAAACAACTCCTCTTGTTGCTCGGCCAGATCCCCTTCGGCCATCCCGATCACCATTTCCAGCACGTCCACCTGGGTCTGCCAGGTCTGCTGCGCCGCCTCATCCTGCGCTTTTCCCAGCAACCGTTGGGCAATCTCCAGCTCGTAGCGCGAGCGCTCCAGTTGGGATTCAATCTCTTCGATTTTGTCCTGGGCACAGATGGCTCGATCTTCCCACGCCTCGAGCACCTCTCGTTTCATCATCGTTCGCTCCTCCTCTGCATTTCGTGGAATGGTGGCGAAATAGCGTCCTTCGTCCAATGCGCACTCGGCAAATCCAGCCAGCCGCGTGTGGGCGTGCGGCAGGAATGTCTCCAGGGTGTCAACCGCTTCGGCCGTGCCCTCGTGGGCCAGGACCAGCAGGGCTTCTTGCATCTCCCAGCGCTGGCCGTCATCACGTTCTAACAGGACACGGTGAGCGTCGGCAACGGTCGCCGGCCGCTGGCGCAGGTCAAACGGCGGGCAGCACTGTCTGTAACCGGGGCAGGACTCACCGCAGGTGGAGATGCGATACCACATACCACCCTCTAGCTTCGTCAACCCACCACGTCCCATTTTGAGATTGCCCTCAAACTCCTCCTCGCCGAAGTAGTCCCCGGTGACGCTGTCGCGGTAGCCGGCGCAGCAGAGACCACAGCCGGGGCAGCGCGTGCCGCAGTCGGCAATTTCTACCAGGCGCCCGTGTTCGTCCTCGGTCACGGTTGCCCCATCCACCCGGCGCGGATCATAAGGCGGTATCAATTGAATCCATTCTGTCAAGGTGTCCATCAATTTCTCCCTTCAATAAGATTGATTAGGCACTGACTCGTCGCCGGGCCAACTCTGCCTGAATCTCGGCGTGCCGGGCGCGGGTGAGGGGGTAGAACCAGGCGACGAGGATCGAGCTGATCAGCAAGATCGCCGGTAACGCAGCGATCAGCAGGCGGATGGCCCATAGGGCGCTGGCACTCTGCTGGGCCGCCCCTTCCAAGTAGCCGGACCAGGCCAGGACGGGGCCGATGATCGAGAGCACCAGCCCGGTGGAGAGTTTGCGGACGAAGACGTTGAAGCCGGAGTAGATCCCTTCCTGCCGACGCCCGCTCATCAATTCGTCCACCTCCAGGACGTCGGGGTTCATGGCGTTGGGCAGGACGTGGGCGCTGGAGACCCCCAGTCCGGCAGCGAAGGCCACGACGTAGGCCAGCGTCTGCGCGCCGCGAGGTATCAACAGGACACTGAGCTGGACCACCACCCAGGACGCCGTGGCGATGATGAAAGCGTACTTTTTCTCCATCCGCTTCGACAGCCAGACCAGCAGGGGGAGGAACAGGAT
>JBAWAP010000192.1:0-23523 GCA_049589355.1 Anaerolineae bacterium | reverse complement strand
ACGTAGCCGTTGCGCACGCGCGAGGCAAATCGCCTCCAAGCGTACTTTTTCGACACTTTTCCGAATGGTCTCAACCGTCCGGGGGACTTAACAACTGGCGAGGCGCAGGCGAAAGATAGCGAGTTGGAGTCTCGCACCAATATAGAAGCAGTGGAAGCTGGAAAGCATAGATGCCGGCCAGTTGCAAGCGCACCTCGGGATAGGGTCCTTCGTCACTGAAGACCAGCACTCGGCTGCCCAAGGTGGTGAACACGGTCGCCGGGGTTTGAGCTGCTACTCGTACCTGGGTTTTGACGGTTTGCAGCGTTGCCTCAAGCTGCTTGTTCCCGTTTTGCACCCTGGGGCGCAGCCACTCGGTGGCCCAATGGACGAAGTTGGGCCAGAAAACAAAGGCAAACTGGTTGAGCAGTTCCAACCCAGCGGCGGAACGGATGCGCATGCCCCGTCCACCGAAAGCGCTTTTGCCCTGTTTGACGCCTGCTTCAGCATGCTGGCGTTGATGATAAGTTGGGAATACCTCAACCAAGGGCAACTCGGCATCATCTTGATACTGAAGGAATAGGCTCTGCACCGAGTCCGGTCTTCGGCCTGCCAACGCTGCAGAATGCGGCGTAGAGGGTACGGACACTCTCCCACCGGCGCGGGGTTCCCTTCCCAGAGACTCACGTGGGGTGTGACCGTTGTCCAGATAGCGTCAGCAGGTTGCTCCCGAAGCAGCGCCTCGGCACTTTGACCATTGCCCACGGTTAACAGGTCGTAGCCCATCTCAATCAAATGGGTGAGATTGTCTCCACCGCTGAAGCCACCGTCCAGATTGATGCGGATACGCACCGGATTGGGATTGGTCGCATTGTCAGCCTGCAACTCGGTGCACCAACGGATCAGATCATCCCTTTGTTGACTCAGTTGGGCAATCATCCGTTGATGGTAGGCAATCTTGTGCTCAATGGCCGCTTGACGTTGCCGGGCATTGTCCAACTGCCGTTGCCAGGTCTCCTGCTGCTGACGGGCTTTAGCCAACAGCGAATAGGGCTTGATCGGCTTGTTTCCGTGTTTTGCTTCCAGGGTAGCCAGAAGCAGCCATTGAGCATCCAACCGGTTTTCTAACCGCCGCTGGCGTTCTTGCTCATCCAGCAAAGCCTGTTGCTGCTGAGCCAGGTAGGTGCCATACTGCTCGATCCGTTGGCTCAGGTTCTTGATGCGAGCCATTACCAGCTCCACGCGCCGCCGAGGTCGGCAACGTTGTTGCTTTTCGGCAGTCTGGATCAGTTCTCGTAGGCAAGCCTGGGAGACGGTGTCACCGGGGTGAAGAAATCCAGCCAGATGCAAGCGATAGGCCCGACCTTGCAGGGTGATGAGAGCATGTTGATGCCCTAGCGCTAGAGTGTCACCCATGTGCCCCCAGCGGGCTTCGGGGTAGGTCTGGCTATAGCTGCTCACAGGTCGCCCACTCAAGTCGGCGTGTAGCACCAAGCCCTGTCCGCTGGCGACCAATGCTTGCACTTCCTGGTCAAGGAAGGGACGACTGATCTCCTCCAACACGGCGATGACTTGCCCTACCGTCTCGGCGGTGGCGGCTTTCAGTGCCCGGCTGACGGTAGTGTAATGTCCGAACTGTACGTCCCAGGCTTCCTTCACGGCCTCATCTTTGACCAAAGGTCGTGGCCCAAGATTGAGATCCTGCAATTGGGTGCTGCCGGAGAGGAGTAACAGCCCAAACTCCAGGATCAAGTCACCCGCTGGGAAGTTCTCGTGGTGCCTGGGGATGGAAACCTTCTGACGCAATCGCTCGGCCAGATGATGTAGACGAGAGAACTCACCCCAAGCGACCATCATGGCGTGTTCCGTTCGCTGGATGGTTGGCTGGCTTTGTTCGATCATTCCATGGTGCCCTCGCTTTCATGCAGTTACCGCAAGTATAGGGCACCACAGCCGACCTGAAAAGTGTCAGTTTTTCAAGGTTCAGGACGATTGCTGCGCTGCGTGCGCAATCACTACGTTAAGGTGCAACGCACTTCGGCTGACTTTCAAAGAGCTATGATTTCAAGCAGTTTGATATGAGTTTTCCGCCTTATCGGAGCAAAAAGTGCGTTGCACCTGGCCTACTTGACGCTTAACTTACTGACATTGAGTAAACACTGATGACTGATCACTGCTTACTGATTATTGACCACATTCAGAAACCCTGCTATACTTTCACTACCGGACACTTTTTCAAGCGGTTGATTCATGGTATACTCTAGCTCTCACCACAGAGCAAGGAGTGTATCATGAGTGACAACCGACGCAGGTATCGGGCCGTAAGAAACGCACTTAAACAACTCTATCCGACAGAGCCCAAGGGCAATTTGTCTCGGCACTTAAATACGCTGGCCTCGCTCGTCAGCGGCATCGTGGGCAGCAAGAGCACGAATCTGCCCGCGATTGCTGCAAAGGTGCCCGATGGGGCCAAGAGGGAGAGCCGAGTCAAGAAGTTCTCCCGTTGGATAAAGAACGAGCGGATAGATGTCGAGATCTACTACCTGCCTTATGCTGACGCATTATTGACGAGCCTCGCTGCCCACCGCACGCTGCTGCTGGCTATGGACGCCAGTGAAGTAGGACGGAAATGCCTGGCATTGATGGTCAGCGTGATCTTCAAGAAACGGGCTCTGCCTATCGCCTGGATTGTGGTGAAGGGAAACAAAGGCCATCTTCCGGAGGAGACCCATGTGCAGTTGGTGGAGCAAGTCTACCAGATAGTTCCGGAAGGAGCTGGCGTCATCTTCGTTGGTGACGGGGAGTTCGATGGGATCACTCTCCAGGCTACCATTGATGGCTATGGATGGGAGTACGTCTGCCGTACAGCCAAGAACACCCAGGTGGGGGCAGAAGGCGAAAGGTTCGCCTTCCACGAAGTGGGGGTGCAACCGGGAGAATGCATTGATCTGCCCGGTGTGACCTTCACCCTTCAGGACTATGGACCAGTGCTGGCCATCGCTTGGTGGGAGGCCGAATATGAAGAGGCAATCTACTTGGTTACGAATATGGAACTGGTCGAAGAAGCGTGTTATTGGTACACCAGGCGCTCCCAGATTGAAACCTTCTTCTCCGATCAGAAGAGCCGGGGGTTCAACCTGCACAAAAGCCACATATCGGATCCGGCGCCTCTGGCCCGCCTGATGATCGCGGCTTGCCTGGCCTACATTTGGATCATCTATTTGGGCGTGATCGCCAAGCGGGACGACTGGGTCAAGATCATTCATCGCACCGACCGTTGTGACTTAAGTCTCTTCCAACTCGGCTTGAACCTGCTCGAGCACTTCCTGAATGAGCATCTACCCATTCCCGTGAAGTTCCAAATGCCTTGCTTGGTAAAAAGTATCCGGTAGTGAAGCTATACTTAGACCTGAGATCAGTACAATCCTCGATTCCTTATTGACTTGTTACTCGTTGCCTTGTCATCCGTAACCATTGCTGCCCTTCGGTGTTGTAATAACAAAACCATGTCCGAAGGGCCGTTAGGAAAGGGCTCTCCTGTGGCGGAAACGGAAAGCGAAGGAACTTTGGTGGAGAGGGCCAAAGAGGACCCGGCGGCCTTCGGTATCTTATACAAAAGATACGTGAGGAAGATTTACAGCTACATCTATTATCGCACCGGCAACCACCACGACGCCGAAGACCTCACCGCCAGGACCTTTTACCGGGCTCTTGCCAACATAGACCGCTACGAGAGCAGGGGCTTGCCTTTCTCGGCTTGGCTTTATCGAATTGCCCACAACTTGATGGCTAACTGGCTTCGTGACGGCAGCCGGCACAAGGTTGTCTCCCTGGATGGGTTGATTCTGACTAGCCAGCGTGACGGAAGTGCTCTTGAGTATCAGACCGAGGCCAACGAGGAACGAGAGGCCCTGCTCGAAGCCATCAAGCGGCTCCCTTCTGACCGCCAACAACTGCTCATCCTCAAGCTCATGGAGGGGATGTCCAACGTTGAGATCGGTCAAGTCATGGACCGTAGCGAGGGAGCTATCAAGTCCCTGTACTACCGGATCCTGATCGCGCTGAGAGAAGACCTGGAAAAGAGGGGGTTTTGAGGAGGAGAAACGAGTGAGGGGAATCGGAATCGTCGTAGATAGCTGCTGTGATTTGCCCAAAGCTATTCTGGAGAAGTTTGACATAAAGGTGGTGCCGGCCAACATCAACATCGGGAAGCGCTCGTACGAGGATGGGGTTGATATGACACGAGAAGACCTCTACCGCAAGATGGAGGAGGGCATCATCCCCACTACCTCGGCGCCGGCGCCGGGGAAATTCATCGAGGCTTACCGAGGGTTAGCGGGGAGGGCCAGAACGATCCTCTCGATCCATATCACCTCTAAACTCAGCGCCGTCTACCAAACGGCCGTGCTGGCCCGCTCGATGGTGCCTGAGATTGACGTCAGGGTGATTGATTCACTATCTGCCTCCATGGGTGCAGGATTTCTGGCCCTGGCCGCTGCCGGGGCCAGTGAAGTGGGCAGGACAGTGCCGGAGATCTTGGCCATCATCGAGGATATCAAGGCCCGGATGAACGTCTTCGCCACTGTTGACACCCTGAAATACCTCCAACTGAGTGGGCGGGTGGGATCGCTACAGGGTCTGTTCGCCTCACTGCTCGATGTCAAGCCCATACTCGTCATACGGGATGGCCTGATCGAGGCCGTCGGCAAGGTCAGGAGCCGAGCCAAGTCCCTGGAGCAGCTCCTGAAGTTTACTCAGGAGGCGGTGCGCGATGCCGAGGCGACGAGCGTCGCCATCGCCCACGCCTACGTTCCCGAAGATGCCGAGTGGCTGAGGGAGAGGGTCGGGGCCATCCTCAAGTGCAAGGAGATCTTCGTGGTCGAGGTCACGCCCGCCCTTGCTGCCCTCGGCGGACCCGGCCTGATCGGTGTGGTCTCGTATGCGGAGGGGAAAGAATGAAAGTGTTACTTGTTCAACCGGAGGATCCCCCAAGCCTGGTGGGGTTCACTAGGCTGGCTCGCGCCGAGCCCTTAGCGTTAGAACTCCTGGCAGCTACCATCCCAGACCACGAGGTCAAAATCCTGGACCTGCGGGTAGATCCCAGCCTAAGGGAAACCTTAGATAGCTTCGCCCCTGACCTGGTAGGGGTGACGGGCTACACTACCAATGTGCCCCGTATGCTATCCATCTGTCGGGAGGTCAAGGAAACAGATCCGACCATTTGCACCGTGGTCGGCGGCCATCACGCCAGCCTCTGCCCCGAGGACTTCGACTGCGATGAGGTAGATGTTATCGTGGTCGGCGAAGGTGAGGTGACCTTTCCCGAGTTGATTGAAGCAGTGGCCGAGGGCTCTGCTTACCACCGTGTGGCGGGGATCATCTATCGTCAGGATGGTAGACAGGTACGCACTCCGACTAGGGATCCCCTAGTTCTAGACAATTCTCCCCTTCCCGCCCGACATCTCGTGGACGACTATCGAGAGAAATACCACTTCCAGTTCTGGACATCGCCGTATCTCGTAGAGACAGCTAGAGGTTGTCCTTACCGCTGCAAGTTCTGCTCGGTGTGGGCCTTTCACCGTGGCAAGTGTCGGGTCAAGTCGCCGGAGCGGGTACTGGAAGAACTGGAAGGCCGACTGGGTGATGTGATCGCCTTCGTTGATGACAACTTCCTGCAGAGCTTGTCACGGGCAGAAAAGATCTACGAGCTGATCAAGGCGGCGGGCATCAGGACAAGGTTCTGGATGCAGGCCCGTAGCGATAGCATTGTCAGGCGCCCTGACCTCATCGAGAAGTGGGCAAGGATTGGCCTCTCGACCGTGCTGGTGGGCTTTGAGAAGTTTCGAGAAGAGGAGTTGACCGACCTTAACAAGAGAAACACCGTCCGCACCAACGAGGAGGCAGCGCACATCATGCATGCCAACGGAGTTGACATCTGGGGAGCCTTCATTGTTGACCCACGGTGGACAAAGCCCGACTTCGACGCCCTGATTGGTTACGTGCGAAAGCTCAAAATCAGCTTTCCCCAATTCACTGTCTTAACCCCACTGCCCGGAACGGAGTTCTTCAGGGAAAAGATTAACGAGCTGACCACTCGAAACTATGAGTTATTCGACTTCCTGCACAGCGTTCTGCCCACGAGGCTTTCCACAAGGGAGTTCTACGAGAATATGGCGCAACTCTACGCCAGCACGACGATGAGCCTTTCAGAGCTCAAGGAGCGGGTGAGGGCGGGGCGCATCCAGGTCCCTGCGTTGAAGCGGGTTAAGAACCTGCTCGTTGATCTAACCAACCCGCAGGCCTACCTCAGCGGTGTCCAACAGAAACCCGTTTTCTGACGACTCTGCCAGTGAAATCTAGCTAGATCAGCCTATTTCAACTCAACGCTGACGGCAATTTGGCGCGAGAAAACGGGTTTCTCCAGTAGTAAATCCAAGATAAGGGAGGAGGAAAGATGATCAAAATAGTCACTGACAGCACTGCCGACATACCTAAGGAGTTACTGGATAGGTACGACATCCGGGAGGTGCCCATCAACATTCAGTTCGGCACGGAGACCTATCAAGAAGGCATTGACATTGACCGGCCTACCTTCTTCAAGAAGCTCGAGGAGGTCATGCCCACGTCGTCACAGCCCTCGCCGGGACAGTTCGTCGAGGTTTACAAGGAACTGGCGGAGCAAGGCCACTCCATCATCTCCCTTCACGTTACCTCCAAGCACAGCGGGACCTATCAGTCGGGGCTGCTGGCCAAGTCTATGCTGCCTGAGGCTGAGATCGAGGTCTTCGATACGCTCTCGATCTCGATAGGCACCGGCTACCAGGTGCTGGCCGCCGCCAGGGCCGCTGAGGCGGGTAAGAGCATGGGGGAGATCATCCAGATCTTGGAGGGGATACGGTCGAGGATGTACCTCTATCTCACCCCAGCCACCTTGAAGTACCTCCAGAAGAGCGGGCGGGTGGGCAAATTGGCCGGAGCGCTGGCATCGCTTCTGAATGTCAAGCCTGTCATTAAGGTAGAGGACGGCGTGCTCGAGGCTTTCCAGAATGTACGAACTAGGAGCAAGGCCATAGATCGGATGGTGGAGCTGACGGCGGAGGCGGTGGGCACGACCGAGCCTGTTAAGATTGGCATCCCTCACGCTGAAGCCCCTACCGATGCAGAAGAATTGAGGGAGCGCCTGGAGAGGACCTTCAACTGCGACGAGATGCACGTCGTGGACCTCGCCTGCTCGCTGACCGTGCATGGTGGGCCAGGCGTCATTGGCCTCATCTCCTATAGAGTCTGAAGCCGCGCCGTAGGCAGAATAGGTGCCCGGCACTTTTGGCCATAATTTCAAAGACTACAAGGTCTGGAAGGCATTTGAGCGGCTCGCTCCATGTGACATTGGCAAGTGCCGGGCACCTCAAGACTCCGCTTTCAGGGGAGAAGACTATGGAAGACAAAGTGTTAGCTGAGATACTGGCAGCTCATGCCAATCAACTGCGGAAAAACCAGATGAAGGGAAACGATTATCTTGTCATGTTTCCCAGCTACCAGGATAAGCTCAAGCCCCTGCTAGCAACGGCGGAGAGAATCAAGGAGGTGCTGGAGCCGGTGGAGCCTGCGCCAACATTCTGCCAGAGCTTACACCAGGATTTGCTTGCTGCTGGTCGCCGGAAGCTGGCCGGAGAAGTACCTCAACTGGCTAGAAGCCACAGAAAGCAGATTCTCATCGGGGCAGCGGCTCTGGGCTCGGCTGTTTCCGTGGCTGGGGCGATCGCTTACCTTATTCGCTCCCGGGCGACTGCCAAAGCCTAACCAGCTTTGCTACATATCGCTAATTTCGCTTTGTGGCTTGTGATGTGTGCATGATAGATAAATAAGTGCACGTTACCCTTCCCCGCCCTAACCAGGGCGGGTTTTTTGGTGAACCGCACTTTTCCCTTTTAGACCAAATCGAGTATAATAAAACTGGAGGTGCTGCCTGGACGAAACGCAAGTCTTGCTGCTGGATCACGTGACTACTCAGGCTGTCATTGCGAGCGAAGCGAAGCAATCCCCAAGCCGCAAGGAAGAGATTGCTTCGTCGCAAAAAACGCTCCTCGCAATGACACGGGCTGAGCAGTTACTGGATCACAAACATTAGGCGGAGGAACGATCATGAGAATCTCTTTGATAAGGGTCTTCATTGGGCTTTCGATTCTAAGTGCGATTTTTGCCCTTGTCGGCTGTGGGGGCGGTACGCCTACACCGGGGGATCCCACTGCGCATCTACAGGCAGGGCGTGCCCACCTGCAAGCAGGCGATTTGGATAAAGCTATCGCTGAGTTCGAGGCGGGTATCCAGATTGACCCGACCTTGACCGAAGCTCACTTTCGGCTGGGCAACGCCTATGCAGAGCGAGGCCAGTTGGACAAGGCCGCCGAAGAGTTCAAAGCAGTCCTAGGCTTGAACGCCAATGACGCCGACGCCCACTCCAACCTGGGAGTGGTCTATTATCAAAAGGGGCAACTGACCGAGGCAGTGAGCGAGTTCCAGGCGGCTTTAGGTATCAATCCTGAGGACGCCGAGGCGCATTATCTCCTGGGGGCGGCCTACGTCCAGATGGGGAGGATGGACGAAGCGGTGAAGGAGTTCAACACAGCTCTGGAATACAGTCCTGAGCTCCCAGAGGCATATTTCGGTTTGGGAACAGTCCACAAACTCCAGGGTAACGTAGAGGAAGCCATCAAAGCCTTCGAACGTTTTCTGGAGCTGGGCCCTGGCCAGGACCAGCAGGCCCAGGTTGAAGCCGAGCGCCAGCTCAAGGAACTCAAAGGGCAATGAACAGGAGCTTGAATGTATCGAAAAACTATCCTTGACAACGGCTTACGGATCTTGACTTCGGCGATGCCCCACACTCGTTCGGTGAGCATCGGCTTCTTCATCGGCGTAGGCTCACGTTACGAATCGGATGAACAGAGCGGTGTCTCTCACTTCATCGAGCACGTGGTCTTCAAAGGCACGGCGAAGCGGCCTACGGCCAGGGACATCGCGGTGGCTATCGAAGGGATCGGGGGGCTCTTTAACGCATCCACCGGCCTAGAAGCAAGCACTTATTGGGCCAAAGTTGCCCAGCCCCATTTGGATATCGCTATAGATGTGTTGGTGGACATGCTCCGCCATGCTAAGTTTGAGCCAGAGGAGATCAATAGGGAGCGCCGCGTGATCATCGAGGAGATCAACCTGACCCTAGACACGCCCGATAGTCTGGTTCATCTCCTCATCAACGAGTTGGTCTGGCCAAATCACCCCTTGGGGCGTGACGTCGCTGGCACCAAAGAGAGCCTTAGCACCCTGGATCGAGAGGACTTGCTGACTTACCTAAAACGCCACTACCTGCCGAACAACACTGTGGTCAGCGTGGCTGGCAACGTCGAGCACGAGGCGGTGGTGGGGGAAATAGCCGCCTTTTTGGGGGACTGGGCCATGGGCGAGGCGGCTTCCTCCTATCGGCCGGCCGAGGACAATCAGGCCGAGCCCCGTCTAAGAATTCACTACAAAGAGACGGAGCAGGCCCATCTTTGCCTTAGCGTGCCTGGGATTCCTCGGGACCATCCAGATCGCTTCAAACTGCGTCTGTTAAATGCTGTGTTAGGGGAGGGGATGAGCTCTCGCCTTTTCACTGAGATCAGGGAGAAGCGTGGCTTGGCCTACAGTATCTACTCCTACACCGGTGCAGTGCACGATACTGGAGCGGTGGGGGTTTACGCTGGCGTCGATCCAAGGCGGATCGAAGACGCAATCAAGGCTATTCTGGTGGAATGGGACAGGCTGAGGCAGGAAAGTGTGCCGGCTGATGAACTGGCCAAAGCCAAGGAGTTCGTCAAGGGACGGCTGTTGCTTCAGATGGAGGACAGTTTCAGCGTAGTTGCCTGGGTTGGCCATCAGGAGGTGCTTTCGCCCGAGGTTCTGACAGTTGACGAAGCGATAGAGGCTATAGATGCCGTAGCTGCCGCCGACATTCAGCGGGTGGCTCAAGGGCTCTTCCTGGGAGAAGGGCTTAACCTGGCTGTGGTAGGGCCCTTTGAAGATGAGCAGGGGTTCAGAGAGTTGCTTGAGTTATGATAAAACTGTTGATGAGTTGGGACATCAAGCCTGGCCTAGAGGCATCTTATTTCGATTTTATTGTTAATGAGTTTTTGCCCGGCCTACTTAGGTTGGGCCTTCAGCCGACGGAGGCGTGGTACACTGTGTACGGCGCTGGTCCCCAGATTCTGACCGGAGGGGTAGCCGAGGATTTGGAAACGATAACCAGTATCCTGGATGGCGAGGAATGGCACGAACTGCAAAGTAAGCTCCTTACCTATATAACCAACTTCGAATACAAAGTGGTGCCCGATACCGGCCGGTTTCAACTATAATCAGGTTCATCAAGCCAGAATTTGATCTCCTGGCAGGGTAGTAACCAATTTCCGCTTGCTGCCGTAACCCGTGATCCGTGAAGCGTGAATGCTTTTCACGGATCACGTTTTCACGGTTCACGAAGTGACTTTTTCATCGGCAGTTCTGGTCTCATGAAGTTGCTGGTCATGGTCTATTGTATTCTTACCACAATTGAGGCGTCGCTCCAGAGCTTCTCCAGTTGATAATAGCCACGCACAGCGGGGGCAAAAACATGGACGATAACACCGCCGTAATCCACAAGCACCCACCCTGAGGGTGGGTCTCCCTCAATGTGCAAAGGTCTGACTCTGTCTTCTTTTGCCCTCTCGGTGACCTCATCTACAATGGCGCTGATCTGACGCTCGCTCTCCCCGCTGCAGATGACGAAGTAATCGGCCAGCAAGGAAATGGGACGTATGTCTAATAACATAATGTCAGAACCCTTCTTGTCGGCGATGGCGTTAACTATCTTCCTGGCCAGCTCTATGGATTGCAGCTTGCTTCCTCCTCTTTGGTCTGGTGGTACTTGGTCAGGTGGTCCTTGGTCACTGATCATTGATCACCGATCACTGATTACTGTTTACTGGCCATTCGGGCCATTTCTTCGCGCATTTTGACCCAGTGGGTGCCCCGCCAATAGATCCGGTCGCACTCAGGACAGAGGCTGAAGTGCTCCTTGGTTCGGAATACGTAGGGTGGAACACGTCCTTTCACCCACGATTTCTCGACCTCTTGGAGGGGCGTGTTGCAGACTGGGCAGCGGGAGAAGGGCCGTTCAGTCTCCAAATGCAGTTCGGAGATGACTTGTTGGACCTGCTCTTTCAGCTCATCGCTCTCAACGAGGAGGCAGCTCAGCCCGCGCCGGCGCGTTAACTCCCTATCGCGGGTTAGCAGGATGCGCCCTTGGGCGCGAGCCAAGCGCACCAACTCGTTGTCATCTAAGTCGGGAAAGTAGGCCGTATCGTAGCCCAGGAGTCGTAACCACTTAGCCAAGCGACCCAGCATCCCATCGAGCAACAGCTTCATGGTGCTTCTCTGGTCAGGTGGTCCTTGGTCAGGTGATTCGACTATCTGACCATCCGACCATCTGACTACCCGACAAAATGTGTTCTTCTCTCTCCCTCATCTTCCGAGCAGCGGCTTCCTCTTGGTGGTCGTAGCCCAAGAGGTGCAAGATGCCATGAATGACCAACAGCTTCATTTCCTCCCCAACGGTATGGCCCAACTCCTCGGCCTGAGCCAGGGCCCGCTGACAGGAAATCACAACGTCACCCAAGTATGGAGGGTTTTCTGGAGCGATCACAAAGTGCTCCTCAGCCCCCGCGCCAAAGGCGAGGACATCGGTAGGAGCATCCACACCACGAAATCGGCGATTCAGTTCGCGAACGGCCTCATCATCGGTTATGATCAGGCTTAGCTCTGTTTCCTCTTCTACCCCTTCCTGGCCCAGAACCTCTGCGGCCACGCGACAAAGGCTTCCTTCGTCAACGTTGGCTCTGAAACGAGGGGCAACCTGGATAGCTATCTGGTAGCCAGAAGCCGGAATCTCGTCATGGGCCTCCCCGGGTTCCTTTGGGCTTTGAGCTTTGAGCTTTGAACTTTGAACTTCCCTCATCCCTCCCTCTCAGCCTCTTCAGGGTACTTGATGCGAGGATGGAATACGCCCTGCAATATACTAACGAAAGCATCCCTGATCTCATCCAAATCGTGCAGGGTGAGGTCGCACTCATCTAACTGCCCGGCCGACACCTTGTTACCGATGACCTTGCGCACTAGCTCCTCGATTTCCTCGAGAGAAGCGGGACGCTCAGCCCGCACCACAGCCTCACAGCTATCGGCGAGCAGGACGATGGCTGTCTCTTTGGTCTGAGGCTTGGGGCCCGGATAGCGGAAATCCTCCTCGTTGACTTCGTCTGCCTCGCTTTCCCGAGCTTGCTGATAGAAGTAGGTAGCCAGGCTGGTCCCTTGATGCTGGGGGATGAAATCACGCACTTTGCTGGGCAGGCGATACTTCTTAGCCAGATCAAGGCCGTCCTTGACGTGGCTGATGACGATTTGGGCACTGGTTCGCGGGTCGAGGCGTTCGTGAACGTTTACCCCTTCCACCTGGTTGTCAACGAAGAAATATGGCCGGACGATCTTGCCTACGTCATGGTAATAAGCCCCTACTCGGACGAGCAGTGGGTCGGCCCCGATGCGACCCGCTGCCTCCTCTGCCAGGTTGCTGACCAGGATGCTATGGTGGTAGGTTCCCGGCGCTTTTAGCAACAGCTCACGCAGCAGGGGATGGGTAGGACGGGCTAATTCCATGAGCTGCAAAGAGGTGGTGATGTCGAACAAAGTGCCCAGCAGATAGAAGCCAGCCAAGGTTAAGCTGGCCGATAGGCCTCCGTTCACAAGGCTGAAGCCGGCCAGGGTCAAAAACTGCACAGCGTCGTAGTCTTGGCTGGGCAAGTGGAAGGCGAGGATTACGGCCAGGTTGGCCAGGGCAACGTAAACTCCTGCCCAAAGGAAGGCATTTAACCTCTCGACCTTGCTTAGGCTGAGAGATGCAATCAAACCTCCTGCCAGGGCGTAAACTGTCAGTTCCAGGGAACCACCGGCCATGAAGCCTACGACCGTACTGAACAGGACTGTCACCGTTATGGCCAACTGAGGGCCCAGGAGCACTGTCAACAACATTGACAGAGCAGCGGTGGGGAGAAGATATGACAGGACAGCCTGGTCTGACACCATTAGCTTGGCTGCCAGAATGAACAAGACTAGCAAGAGAAGCAACAGGAGCATACGAGGCCATCTGACCCAGTATTCCTGCCGAAAGCGGAAAAGGTAGAGCCCCAGAACGATGGCGATCAGCAGCACGAAGATGACAGTACCGGCTAATTCCTGCCATTCGATCTCAACTTGGCGCAGTCCCAATGCACTGAGGGCTTCCACATCTAGAGAGGTGACAATATCTCCCTCCCGCAGGATGATCTCTCCCTCGGCGATAGTTTGGCTGAGAGGCTGCACGCTTTCGCGGGCCAGCCGCTTGGCCTCGTCTGTCTTCTGGGCGTTGTAGAAGCTGTTGGACTTGATGAGATCTCTCACCAGCTCGCTGACAATCCCGGCCTGGACTTCGGAGAGCTCAAGACCCACCAAGGCAGAGACCCTTCGCCTGGCCTGGTCCAGTTGGCTCTCTCGGATCTCCTCCCTCATGGCCTGGTCAACAACGGATATGGTCTCAGTTTGCACTTCTTGCCAGTCTTCCTCGGAGAGGCTTAGTATCTGGTCAATGACCGCTGCCGAGAGACTGGGGTCGGGGATAGCTGCAATCCACTGCCTTTGCTGCTCTGGCCTGGCATAGGAATCTTGGCGCACCGAGTCTATGTAACCCAGAATCTGGCGGGCCTTGGTCACCTGTTGGCGAGCCACCCGGGCATCGGAGGGATCATATATGTCCCTCACTGCTGCCTCAGCACTGTCTCTAGCGTCCTCGGTCAAGATCTGGCTTACATAAGTAATCTCGTGAGGCGCGCGGATATCCGAGTCGCTGACATCACCCTCGTCCAGGACAACTTGACCCATAGGCAGAAACTGGAAGACCAGGATACCACTTACTACCAGGACGAAGAGCAAACCGGAGAGGATGGCTCGTAGCACTATCCACCAAGTGACACCTTGTTTGTCAGTCACTGACCTTCGCTGGTCAGCGTTGCTCGTAACAACTACTGACACCCACCAAGCCCCCTTTCAGGAAGCTAATACCGCCAATAGCGCAAAGGGAGCACCTCAGGCGCTCCCTCTTTGCTGACATAGGTTTTGAGGCGAATCCACTGGATTAGCGAAAAACCACACAAGGATACCTCTTCAAGATAAGAGAACTCTCATGTCTTGCCAGTCAAGAGCTCCTTCACCACCTGGCTGACGAGCTTACCATCCGCCTTGCCCTTCATCAGAGGCATCAGCCGATGCATAACTTCGCCCATCTGAGCCGGGCCAGTGGCCCCGACATCTTCAATAATTTGGCGGGCCTTAGCTTCGATCTCCTCCCGGCTCAGTTGCTCCGGCAGATAGGCTAGAAGGACCTGTAGCTCTGCTTTCTCCCGATCTACCAGATCTTGCCGGCCGCCCCTTTCGAACTCAGCAATGGACTCATGGCGCTGCTTGGCCTCCTTGGCGATGACGGCCAGCAGCTCCCCTTCATCCAGCTCATGCCTCTTCTCGATCTCGGCGTTTTTGATAGCGGCTATAACTAAGCGGAGCGTAGACCTGCGGCGTTCATCCCCTTGCCGGACCGCTTGTTTCAGGTCTTCCATTAGCTTGTCTTTTAGGCTCATGCTATGCTTATCCGAAAACCTTAAAATCTCTCTTGTTGGCTCTTACGGGTTTGCCTTCGGCTCTTGCGCAATTTGGTCGCTTTCTTCCTCTTCCTGAGCACGCTGGGCTTCTCGAAGAAGCGGCGACGGCGAACCTCGGATAACACTCGATCAGTCTGGACCTTCCTCTTAAAGCGTTTCATAGCGTTCTCGAAGGACTCGCCTTCCTCGATTACTATCTGCGACACATGTTTCCCCCCCTTCTTGTTAGTCAATTTTGAAAGCACTACGCATTAACTGTCGCTGTAGTACAGCAATTATAGCCCTAGCAGGCTCTAATGTCAAGTTTGGGCCCGTGGCTTGACTTGATCCCCGAGCTCCTGAGTAGGGTGGGCTTCGGCTGCGAGCCTTGGCCTCCAGTGTCTCGATGGCTTGACTGAGCTCGCCGAAGTCTCAGGCCAGGGGCTCAGCACCTCGCGCCTTGGCGTGCTATGGAAAGTGAGGCTACTTGTAGGCCACCAGGCCGAATGCCCTGGGACGACGCACGACCCGCGAGAAACCAGTTTCCTGCAACCTTCGGGCTGCACCTTTGGCAACTGTGCGGCCCGATTTGCTGTTTAGATCGCCGATGTAGTGAAATAGGCGACCACTGGGACGCAGCACCCGGAAAAGCTGGCGGTAAAACTCGCCGGAATAGAGGTCGCCCGCGAGGCTAAACGCCGGGGGATCGTGGATGATGCGCGCAAACGTCTCGTCCTCGAATTTCTGCACTTCCTCAAAGCTGTCGCCGACGAGTTGCGTGATCTTAGGATTCTCAAAGAGCGCTTGCGACCAGGGATTAGACCGCGCCACCTCTAAAGCGGCTGGATCGAGTTCGATCGTGACGATGTGGTCGGCCGTCTTGGCTGCCTCGATGGCCGTGTATCCCAATCCGGTGGCCGTGTCCAGAACACGCCCCACTATCGGGGCGATGGTTCTAACTTTCTGCAGGGTGTCACGGTGCGGGTCAGTCCCCTTGATGCGGTGCATCGCAATCCCGGAGACTAGCATCGTCGGCGCTCCTACGGTGGGCATCAGGCTGTAAAGCCGGTTCGTCGCCTCGGAGAAGACCTGGATCTTGTGGGGCCTGTTCTCTTTGATCACGAAACAACTGCGCGGGGTCTCGCTGATCGCCTCCACGTCCTCCCAGGCCAACAACTGGCTATCGAGGAAGCGAACGCCTGTCGGCTCTATAGCGACCTCGGCCGTCGTCAGCCCCAAATCCAGTGATACCGCCACTGCCTCCTGGCCCGCTTTACGGGCTTGCAGTATGCTTCTGGCCTGAATGTAAGACAGAACGATGGGTTGCATCAAACCACATCACCTGCCTCGCGCAGGAAGCGGCTGAACATGTAGCGGAAGATGCCATGGCCGGTGGCGCCCGTCGCGTCAATGAAGATGAACATATAGCCCCTCCAGAGGCAGTACGACGCAATCAAAGCCTTTTTCCTTCTTGCTCATGAACTTGAGTTTATAGGCCACGGCATACAGTGTCTCGACTGCGTCCTTATACTCCTGCTGAAATTACGATATAAGCGGGTAGAAGGCCAATCGTAGTGGCCGTCTTAAGCTGTCATCGGCCTTTGACGCCCAACGCGGTTGGGTTGCTACCCGCTATGGTGAAACGTCTCTCACCATGAGCTCGTAGAGGGCTTGCAAATCCTCCTCGGAGTAGAAGTGGATGACTAGCCTGCCTCCGCGCTTGGAGCGGAAGAGCTGTACCTTGGTGCCCAGGGCTGCCCGAAACCGATCCTCCAACGCCTTGGTCTCCGACGAAGGCGGCTGCTCCAGACGCTTGGGCCTCGGCCCGGCGGTCAGGCGGCGAACCATCTCCTCTGTCTGCCGCACGTTTAGGCCTCGCCCAAGGACCGCTTTCCAAACATTTCGTTGGCCATCCGGCTCATCCAAGGCTAGCATGGCCCTAGCGTGGCCCTCGGTGATCTGGCCTTGGGCCAAGCTGCCCTTTACCTCATCGGGCAGGCGAAGCAAACGCACAGAGTTGGCCACCGCTACCCGGCTCTTGCCCACCCTCTCCGCGACCTGCTCCTGGGTGAGGCCGAAGTCGTCCATCAGGTGTCGGTAGGCCGTCGCCTGCTCCAAAGGATTCAGATCGGCCCGCTGGATGTTCTCTACCAGGGCCAACTCCAACATCTCTTGGGGAGTTGCCTCTCTGATGATGACGGGCACCTTGGTCAAGTCGGCCAATTTGGCAGCTTCCAGGCGCCTCTCCCCAGCGATGAGTTGATAGCGTTGGGCCTCCACATCCGACACCTGACTGACGATGAGGGGCTGGATGAGGCCGTGCTCACGAATCGAAGCGGCCAGCTCTTCAAGCGCTTCCAGATCAAGGCCTTGACGAGGTTGCATGGGGTTGGGCACTATGGCATCAATGGGCACTTCGGTGGGGCCTGTTTCGCTGACAGGGATAAGGGCACCCAAACCTTTTCCTAGGCCTCTCTTTTTGGCCATGATAGTCCCTCCGATGGATAAGAGTCAGAACGAGCCCTTCGGCAAGCTCAGGACGAGCCCTTCGACAAGCTCAGGGCGGGCGATCAACTCCCCTCGTCTCCCATTATCAATTCCTGGGCCAAGGCTCGATAAGCCAAGCCGCCTGTGCTCTGAGGATCATAGCTCAGGATGGTTTCCCCATGACTTGGGGCCTCACTCAAGCGGACATTTCGTGGGATGATGGTGTCGAAGACCTTATCTGCAAAATGCGTGCGCACCTCCTCCACTACCTGTTGAGAGAGATTGGTGCGACTGTCGTACATGGTCATCAGCAGCCCTCTTATTTTCAGGCGAGGGTTCAGATTGTCCCGCACCAGGTTTATGGTGTGGATGAGCAGGGTCAAACCCTCCAAAGCCAGATATTCGCATTGGATGGGGATAATGACACCATCTGCGGCTGCAGAGAGGGCGTTGATAGTGAGGAGGCCCAAGCTGGGCGGACAGTCAATCAGGACATAGTCGTAACGTTCAATCACCGGCACGATGGCTTTGCGCAGGAGATACTCGCGAGCCAGGAGGCCAACCATCTCCACCTCGGCTCCAGCTAGGGCTGGCGATGAGGGGGCCAGGTCCAGGCAGAGGCGATTGGTTAGGAGTATGGTTTCGGTAATGGGAACCTTGTTGATGATAGCGTCGTAGATAGAGAGGGGTAGGTTGTTTTTGTCGAAGCCCAGGCTGCTGGTAGTGTTGGCTTGGGGGTCAATGTCAATCACCAGGACCCTCATGCCAATAAGTGCAAGATAGGCACCCAGGTTGACGGCGGTAGTCGTCTTGCCGACGCCGCCCTTTTGGTTGGCCAGGACGTAGATCTTGCTCATAGCATCGAAGTCCTAAAAGGAAACCCACCAGGAGGTGGGCCAACCCTTCGATAAGCTCAGGACAGGCCCTTCGACAAGCGTTCAACTGAGCTCACGCCGAAGGCTCAGGACACCGCCACACCAAGCTAGCCTGAGCTAGTGGTGAGCCACAGCGTTTTTGGTAGTTGACGCAAGGTTTCCGTAGAAGAACGTGAAATCACCTATCAAAATCAGTGTGTCGAACCGCTGGAGCCTTTGGGCACAATAGTCACCTTTCGCTGATCGTCCTTACCTATGCTCTTCGTGGTCACGATGGGGTGGTCGCGCAAGGCCAGGTGGATGATACGGCGCTCATGGGGGGGCATGGGCTCCAGAGCTATCGGTTGGTGGTTAAAGGATACTCGCTCGGCCATCCTTTGGGCCAGTTGCTGGAGCGATTTCTCCCGACGAGCCTTGTATTTTTCAACATCAACGACCAAGCTGACCCAACGCTGCACCTCTCGGCTGACGATGAGGCGAGTGACGTATTGCAAAGCCAGCAAGGTCTGGCCTTGCCGTCCGATGAGGACTCCCAGGTCGTCGCCCATTACGTCCAAGATAAACGGCGGCGCATCCTCGTCTTGAGGGATTTCCTCCTCGGGTCTAATGGTCACTTGGGCCTTCACTCCCATTTTAGTTAACAATTCCTGTAGGGTCTCCTTGGCTATCTGCTCCACACTCTCGTCAAGGAGCAGTGCCTCTTCCTCTGGCTCGACAAAGCTGAGGCGGACCACAGCGTCCTTGGCTCCGATTCCTAACACCCCCCGGCTTCCAGGGCTCAGAACCTCGATCTCTACCTCGTCTTCGGCCTTCCCTAACTCAGCTAGGCCCTTGGCGATGGCTTCTTCGACTGTGGAGGCGCTGACTTCGATGCTCTTTGCTTCTCCTTCCATCGCTGCTTACTTTCCTTTCTTGCCTTTCTTCTCGCCCCTCTGCGGCAAAAGGCCGCCCCAACCAGTGATGAAGTACTGGATGATGATACCTACCAGGTTGGATATGACGAAGTAAACTGCTAGACCTGAGGCCAGAGACATGGTAATAAAGCCAAACATCAGGGGCATGGTGATTTGCATGCTCTGGCTCATCGAGGCCGCTTGGGAGTCAGTACTGGGCGGCGTGGCCATTTTCTGTTGAATCCAGGTCGTGGCCACCACCAGGATCGGCAGGACGAACGTGGTGTCGGGGTAGCCCAGGTCTAGCCACAGGAAACGGCTCCCCAGGGGCACCAGGTGCGAGAGGCTAGCCGAGGCGAATTTGCCCAGGCTGATCATCTGCAAAGGGGTGTTGGCCAGGGCTTTGATAATGGCTTGATAGAAAGCCAGCATGATAGGCAACTGAAGAAGCATGGGCAGGCAGCCCATGGCCGGGTTGATGCCTTTCTCACGATAGAGCTTCATCATCTCCTGCGATTGCTTCTCTTTGTCCTTGGCGTATTTCTTGC
This sequence comes from Anaerolineae bacterium, assembly GCA_049589355.1. GTDB lineage: Bacteria > Chloroflexota > Anaerolineae > VGOG01 > VGOG01 > JBAWAP01. Next base: position 4,015 of record JBAWAP010000192.1, on the reverse strand, counting down.
GGATCTGCTCGATCTCGGGTTGGATTTCCTGCTGGACTTTCGCCGAGCGTTGGGCGGGCAGAGTCAAGGGCAGGGTGATAAGCCGCACCAGCACAGTGAAAACGGTTATGCTGAGAGCGAAATTATGGGCCAGCACATTGTACAGGAAGAGTAGGCTGTTGACCATGCCTTGAAGCAGAAGGTTCCACAGTTGTGACACGTAAGCTACCTCCTTTATTGTTCTGCCCGCGGGAAGACCCAGCGCTGGTTGCCGCTATCGGCATCCAAGGCGTATACTCGCCCATCTTGGGAACAGATGTAGATTGCCCCACTGGCCAAAACCGGGGGTGTGAAAAGGCCTGCCTTAGCGGTAAACCACCACCGTTTCTGCCCGGTAGCGGCATCCAGGGCGTAGAGCTGTTTATCCTCCGAGGCCACGTAGAGCAGGCCCTCGGCAGAGGCCGGGCTGGCCAGGACTGCGCCACCGGTAGCGAACTCCCACTTCTTCTGGCCGCTGGTGGCATCTAAAGCATAGACCATCTTGTCCATGGAACCAACGTAGACGGTATCGCTCATTACCAGAGGCTGGCTCCAGACCCAGCCGCCTGATTGGAACTCCCACTTCTTCTGACCACTGGCTGCGTCCAGAGCATAGACCTTACCGTCGTAAGCGCCGAAGTAGAGCAGATCCCCAGCCAGGGTGGGGGTAGCGGCCACTGCGCCGCCGGCCTTGAACTCCCACAGTTTCTGGCCGCTTTCGGCGTCGAGGCAGTACATCTTGTGGTCCATGGAGCCAACGTACACCTTGTCGTCGGCTACCAGCGGCGTGGCCCAGATCCAGTTACCCGTGGTGAACTCCCACCGCCCGCCCCCCGTGGCTGACTCTAAGGCATAGACCTTGAAGTCGGCGGAGGCCACGTAAAGCGTATCGCCGGCCACCGTGGGCCCGGCGATGATGGGCTTCTTGGCGGCGAAGGCCCACCGCTGGTTGCCCGTGACAGCATCCAGAGCGTAAAGATTGTGGTCACTGGAGCCGATGAAGACCAGGCCCTCTTCCACTGCTGGGGTAGAGTAGAAGGGGCCCTTCTTCTCCTCGGTGGGGAATTCCCACTTTTGGTTGCCCGTCTCCGCATCCAGGGCGTGGACCTTAGCGCCAGCGGCGAGGTACACCGCGTCCTCGGCTACTGTCAGCCCTGGCCAACTGGTGGGTGGTGCTGCGCCGCCACAGCCTGTTAGCAAGGCGGCGATTATAGAGAGCCAAAGGACGACCTTAGGCCCCGTCATAATTTTTCTCAAAATCGGACCTCCTGATTCTATGATTGCTGTCTGCTTTTGGCAGAGTAACGAGAAGCATGGGCAAAGGTCTCAGCTCTCGCTTCAACGGATCGAGGACTAGCCCCAGTGCTTCGAGGGTGAAGGCGCCCAGGAGCGTACTATCACCCTCTTCGCCGAAAACGACATCTGCTCCGCCCACCCTTTCTTCATATCTGAAGAGTGCGATGCCCTTTTTGCGGACCACCTTCGAGCCATTTGCCAATCGGAATTCCTGTTCAGCGAGTGGCTTGATACCGAGCTTCTCCAAAATCGGCGTGGGAACCACGGAGTAGATGGCCCCAGAGTCGACTAACAACTCCACCTCCTCCGTCACTTCGGGATTAGCAGGGTTCCCAATTTCAACTTTCAGTACTGTGAGTGGCATTTCGCCATCCTTTGCCCTTCTGATAAGGCTGTGAACGTAGTACTCTCAGGGGAGTTCTGGCAAGCAGGACGGCTAGTTACGTAACTCCCTTAGTTTTGATTTTGCCAGGTCTTTTACTCTGTTTGGAATGCCAGGCGCGCGTTGTATCGCTTCCAGAATCTCACCATAACTTGCATTGCCAATATCCACATCCACAACCCACTTCGCTCCAGTTCCAAAAACTTCACTTCCAACACTAATCTCAATTTTGGAAGAAACCCCTGTGTCTGCATCAAATTGAATATCGCTTAAACTGTCCTCCAATACTTTCAGAATCACAGTTTGATATCCGATTTCTTGCCTGATTTTTCTACTTTGTGAGAATATCACGGCAATGATCTTCGAATGGTTTCTGTTTATCTTCGCGCTAATCTCGCTCAAAGCTCTTCGTTGTTCTCGTAATATATCTTCTGCCATTTCCTGTGCGATATTCCTTATGTCGCTTATCCGGAGTGGTTCACTCATGTCCTTCTCCCAGCGATTTCTTCCAGGATTGCTTCAACCTTTTCCTTCTCATAGCCCAAATCATTGGATATTCTCTGTGCATCAATTCCTTCTTCATCCCTGATTTTGCCGATATAACTCAGTATATCGAGGGTTATTTGCCTTTCGGCAATTTCTTTGAGAAGAGCCTCATAGTGCTCTGTTTCCTCCGCCAGTCTTCTTCTAATTAATATTCCGTCTATCTTTTCTTCATATTCTTTTTGTTTTTCTATTCTACTGATTTCTTTTGTTCCTTCAACGCCCATCTCAATGATATAGCTGTTCGGTGTTTCAAACTCCTCAGAGTGCGAGGAGATAAAAATTTGCTTATCGCTTCCTGAATAAACATCTTCGATGATATTATGCAAGATTCTTTGGTTTTCTGCGGACAGGCCCCCCTCCGGTTCTTCAATGGCGATTATGGCGGAATCGAATAGAATCGTGTGTGCCAGATAAAGAAACAGATCTTGAATACCCAGACCTTGATTTTCAATTGGAAGTGCAGTAAAGCCAGTGTCGAAAATTGCGAACACTCTATCCCTGAATTTGCTAATTTCAATCCCCCCCAAATCCTTATATGATGTGCTAAAAACGCTGTTAAACTTCTCAATGAACTCTCGATCTTTCTTGCTGGGTGATTCGATGAGCGAGAGCAATCTATCCTCGAATCTGTCAGTAGCAAAGATTTCGATTTGTTGTCCACCCTTCTTATTGAAGGGGCCTTTCGAGAAATATTCTTTGTTTGGAATTAGGACGAAGCTATCAGAAAGTTTATCGAAATACTGTTTCACTATATCGAAAGTTTTTGAAAAAGGTTCTATGCGTTTGCCTGTTAGTTCTTGAAGTGTCCCTATATATTGATCTATATATTGATCTATCATCCATTGAGCTTCACGCACTTTATCAGGATCTTTAGCATATCTAGCGATACGACTCCTCAAGCTTGTCAATTCATCCCTATCAAGCCTCTCAAGAAATCTAAAGGGGACAGTAAACAAGTCGTCTAGATCAACTCCCAAACGAGCTAATCCAGATGTAAGGGATTCAATAGATCTTTGCTTCTCTCGATTTATTATTTGCTCGATAGCCCTTTGTAGCTTCTGATATGAAATTCTGTATTCCCCATAGTCAAACATGTAAACATCTCCCAAATCTCGAATCCAAACTCTAATATTGCTTGTTTCCTCATCATAGTTCATACTTGTCCCTAGACGCAACTTCTTTAGTGGCTTAAATGATTCTGAATACCTGATGAAATCGTCCACTTCCCTTATGATATCCTTGAACAACTCTTCATCATCGGCGACTGTGGAACGAATACTCTGCATTCCTTCGTCTAAGGCGTTCATGACTTCTTTTGCATCACAAAAGTCCTCTTCCAAGATTAGATCAATTGTGATCTCAATAGGTCTATAAATATTCCTGTTGTAAAACATTGTATCGGGCAAGAAAATTCTATCATCCTTAAGGGAGTAAAACGCCAGATGCAATCCACGGAGTATATTTGACTTGCCTACATTGTTTTTACCGAAAAACACATTAATCGGGCTCAGATTATCTATTTGGAATCTCCTAATGCTTCTATAGTTTCTTATCGTAAAAGATTCGATTTTCATTTCGCACCTCCTAGCTGTTTTTTTCTTAAAGCGCCTTTTACTCGCAACATCATGTAACATCAGATACGCCAACTTCAGACTCACTCAACGCGAAGAGCCCAAACCTTCTGGTAGAGAACCCATTGTGCCGCCATGAGGCCGATGGCGGCCTTATTTTACGGCACGGGATCGTATCCTCCGGGATTAAAGGGGTGGCAGC
>JBAWAP010000191.1:0-7719 GCA_049589355.1 Anaerolineae bacterium | reverse complement strand
CTTTCAGGCTGTACAGGGATGACGGATTCTGAGAATCCATTCGGGTAACCGCAGGGTGATTTCTATTGCTACACTACAGCTTGAAAGCTATAGTTTGTGCCAGTTCATATCGCCAAAAAGGCCGCTTACTGCCCAAACTACACCATTCATGGTGTAGTGTCGCTCTACCATACCACCGTCCTTTTACCCGGTTGTTTTCTCAAAGCGATGCAGCGCAAAATGCCAGTGACATTGGGCATGGGAACCCACGCTGCTTCAGAATTTCCATCTACTGAGTATACCTCTCACGCCATCTGCTATCAGCCATCTGCCACCTGCCATTTGACATCAGCCAATCACAAACACGTTGCGCAGCACCTCGTAGGGCGTGGTAAGGCCTTCCTTTACCTTTAACATCCCATCGCTCCACATAGGCACCATGCCCTCTTCAATAGCTTGGTGCTTGATTACGTCGGCGCTGGCGCCCTTGAGCACCAGACGTCTCATTTCCTCGCTCATCACTAGAATCTCGTAAACGCCCATCCGGCCATGGTACCCAGTAAGGGCGCAGAAGTTGCAGCCCGTCCCATAATAGAACTTGGTACGCTTCTCCCCCATCTCTTTCTCGTAGATCAATCGCTCTTCCTCGGGCGCCTCACGGAGGACGCGGCAATGCGGGCAGACGCAGCGCACTAGACGCTGGGCGACGATGCCCACTACCGCCGACGTGATGAGGAAAGGCTCGACCCCCAGGTCCATCAGTCGAAAGAGGGCGCCCACGGCATCGTTGGCGTGTACTGTGGATAAAACCAGGTGTCCTGTCAGAGCTGCCTGGATGGCTATGCTGGCTGTCTCCTTATCGCGAATCTCACCTACCAGGATGACGTCCGGGTCCAGGCGCATGGTGGCTCGCAGGCCACCGGCAAAGGTGATGTTCGCCTGGGGGTTGACCTGCATCTGGTTGATGTTGGCGAAACGGTACTCGATGGGGTCCTCGATGGTGATGATATTACGCTCCTTGGAATCCAGTTGGTTGATGGAGGCATAGAGGGTCGTCGTCTTGCCTGAGCCCGTCGGCCCGCTGGCCAGGATCATGCCGAAGGGGCATCGGATTAGTTTTTGATAGGTCTTCAGAGAGTCGGGGAGGAACCCCAGCTCTGGGAGATCCATGACCGATATGGACTTGTCCAGGACGCGCAATACAGTCATCTCCCCCCAGGATGTGTCCGCCGTGGCCACGCGGATATCCACCTCCGTGCCATCTATTGAGAGAGTCAAGTGGCCATCCTGGGGTCGCCTGCGCTCGGCGATGTTCATATTGGCCAGGACCTTCACTCTGGAGACCAGCGGCCCGTGGACGCTCAGGGGCAAGGAGAGGGTATCGTGCAAGATACCGTCAATGCGGTAGCGGACGCGCAAGTGGTCCTGCTGCGGTTCGATGTGGATGTCCGAGGCCCGGTCCTTTACCGCCTGAGCGACGAGGAGGTTTACAGCGCGAACAATAGGAGCCTGGGCGATGAGATCAGGGCTTATCCTCTCCTCTGCTGTCATCCGTTCTGGCGCAACAGGGATGATGTAACTGATCTGCTCCTCGATCTCACCCATGGCCCGATAGTGGAGGTTGATGGCCCCACGGATGTCCATGAGCGCAGCGCGCAAGACCTTGACCTCCATCCTGGTACAAGCCCGGATGTCCTCAATGGCGTATAGATTATCGGGGTCAACCATGGCCACCACCAGGGAATCATCTTCCATGTGGAGGGGCATGAGGTCCCACTTCCGGGCGAGCGCCTCAGGAATCAAGCGCAAGGCTTCCGGGCGGACTTTGTATCTCTTGAGGTCAATGCGGGGTAGGCCTGGCGTCTCGGCCCGACCGGCGATCATCTCCACAATAGTATCTATATCAAGGGGCTTGTACAGGACGCCGTCAACCCCAGCCGCTATAGCCTCGGAGATCGAGTCCCCGAGGGCACTGTGCCCGGTCATGAGCATGGTCGTGATCTGGGAGTCTGCAGCCTTAATCTCCCGCAGGGCCTCGATCCCATCCATGCCCGGCATCACTATGTCTATCAATGCCAGATCGAAGCGTTGGCCTTTAACCTCTGCGATGGCTCTCGGACCATCCTGAGCGATCACCGCGCGATACCCCTTCTCCTCCAAGATGTCCGAAAGCGTTTCGCACATGTTGGCATCGTCGTCAACTATCAGGATACTCGCTTTCTCACTCAACTTGTTCGACCCCTTTTTCATCTCGTTTATTACTACTTCAACATAATTATACCATAAATCTCGCTAATCTGCAATCAAACATCCAGGAAGATAGGGTTAAGATCAGGTTCAGGTTCGGTTAATGCTTTCCCCTCGCGGGCTATCCCTCCTCTCAAACGTGTAGCCAAATCCGCGCAGGTTCAGGATGCAGGGAGGCCTTTTAGAACCAAATCTCATTCTCCCGAACAAAAAGCGTGCTGTCGGCCGACCTGCTTCCTAACAGCACGCTTCTCAAAACCTGTCTTCGGCAGCCCGACCATCATTTCAGTGATCAGTAACCAGTTATCAGTAATCAGGCTACTGTTTACTGATTACTGTCCACTGATTACTGTCTACTGAGGTAGACCCGTGGCTTTGCGCCCCCACCTTTCGATGAGTTTGCCTTTATCGGACCTTATGCAATTGAAAGGGAACCTTTACCTTGTACGTCTATATTATACCAAATCTTCCGTCTTTGTCAAGGCCGTATTCATTCCCTGAAATTATGATATAGCGGGTAGAAGGCCAATCATATTGGCCGTCTTGAGCTGTCACCGGCCTTTGACGCCCAACGCGGTTGGGCTGCTACCCCTTATATCAAAACTTCAGTCATTCCAATCCTTGGTTGGCGCGAATAAGCCCTGAGCGGATCCGATTAAAGCCTCGACTCTACCGGATAGTTAACCCAAGGCGTAACTGCTCAGCCCGTGTCATTGCGAGGAGCGTTTTTTGCGACGAAGCAATCTCCTCCTTGCGGCTTGGGGATTGATTCGCTTCGCTACTCAGAAACTCGGTTCGTAGTGGCGACTTTAGTCGCCTTTGCTGCCAAACGACAGCTAAAGCTGTTACTACGAACCTCGCCCAAGTTTCTGCCCCCTACGGATGGCGCACCGCGCCATGGAAGACTCGCAATGACAGCCTGAGTAGTCACCCCAAGGCTTATTCGCGCTAACAATTCTGTGTTGGGCATCACCGACGGTTGCCCCGGTTCAACTCAGCGGCAATCTCACCGTGAAAGCTGTCCCTTTCTCTGCCATGTTTCTTGCCTCGATGGTGCCCCCATGGCCCTCCACAAGCCTCTTGCTCACCGCCATTCCCAGATTGATGCCACTTGCCGACAAGAGGGGATCAAATATCTCCGCCAGGTTCTCCTCGGGTATGATAAGGCCGGCCGCCCCGAACTCGATTTCCACGAAGCCGTTTTGCTCTCTGGCGGCGATTTGGAGCTTACCACCTTCTGGTATCGTTTCGATAAACCTCAGAATTATGTTTGTGAAGGCCCTCTGTAATTGGCCTACGTCGGCCATCAGGGCTGGGGAGCCATTCTCCAGGTTGATGGTTGCTTCCCAATGGGCTGGCAAGGAGGCCTGGGATAGCGCCTCTGCAACGATTGCCTCGACGTCGCTTTTCTTAAGCGCAGGCTCCTTCGCCACAGCGAAGTCCATTAGGTCGGCGACGATCCTGTTTGCGTAGCCGACCTCATTCCCCATGATATGGAGGTGCTTTTCCACCTTCCCATCGCCGTGGCCCAGCCTCAGGTTTAGGTAGTAGACAGAGTTCTTCATCACCCCCAGCTTGTTCCTAAGATCGTGGCCCACGGCTCTTATCAACTGTCCCATAGCGGGTGACATCTCAGGGGGAATCGTTTGAGCGACCTTCATCTTACTCACCTCTTTCGCGCTTTCTGCGGCAGATCTCGCCCACAAGTTTTATCATCTGGTCTACATCGAAGGGCTTGTAGAGGCAGGTATAGGCATCCTTGTTTAGAGCTTCCTCTACCAAGTCGCCCATCTCCCGGCGGTAGGCGGTCATCATGACAGCGACCACCTGGGGATTAACCTCCCTGATAGCCAGATAGGTTTGCAAACCATTCATGGTGGGAAGCTTCATATCTATAAAGATCATATCGTATTCGCTCTCTCGTGCCATCTCGATCGCTTCCTCGCCGCTCAAAGCGGTGCCGACTTGGTAACCTTTAGCCTCCAGTACGTATTTGAAGGTGGTGCAGGTATTGGGGTCATCGTCAACCACCAGTACGAACCCCCCTCCCTTTATGCCTTCGAGGAGGCCGATCATCCTTTCCATGTCGAAGGGCTTATAGAGCACGCCATAAGCCCCCTCGCGCAGGGCCTCTCCGATGAGATCCTCGACGGCGTAGGCGGTCATCATCACCACGGCTATTTCCGGGCGGACCCTCTTGATCTCCTTGAAGGTCTCCACTCCGTTTATCCCCGGCATCTTGATGTCCATGAGGATGACGTCGAAGGCCACGTCTTTGACCTTCTGGATGGCTTCATAGCCGTCCAAGGCCATAGCAGTGTGATAACCCTTAACCTCCATGATATCGGATAGGGTTTCGCAGATGCCCACATCGTCGTCCACTATTAAGATGCTACCTTTATCAACCATGCTTCTCCTCTATATTCGGTGACTGGCTGAGCAACATTTGGGAACTTGACCCTAAAGGTCGTCCCCTTCTCCGCCTCTCTCTCCACCTCGATGCTGCCGCCGTGGGCCTCGATGATTTTCTTGCTGAGTGCTAACCCCAACCCAATCCCCCTGGCTTTGGTGGTGAAGAGCGGCTCGAAGATCTTCTCCAGGTTCTCCTCCGGTATCCCATAACCGTTGTCCTTGAATTCTGCGACGATGAGCCCATCCTCCACTCTGGTGGCGATCTCCAACCTCCCTCCACCTGCCTGTTCGGCAGACAGGTCGGGCGTCTTGACGGATTGACTGAGCGGTTCGACTGAGGACATTCGGCTGCGCGGCTCGTCTGAGACTTCGGGCCGAGCGGCTCGACCGGGCCTGTCCTGAGCTGAGCCGAAGGGCTCGCCGAAGTTCTCAGGCCGAGGGCTAGATGAAGTCATAGCTTGAACCGCATTGAGGATCAGGTTGGTGAACACTTGCTCTATCTGATCGGGATCGGCCATTACCGGCGGCAGATCTCCTCCTAAGTCGGTGATCACCGTCACTGTGTCTGGCGCCGGGGTGTGTGAGAGCGCACCTTGCACTATAGTATTGACTTGGATCTTCTGTAGGGTTAGCTTCTTGCCTTCCGTGAGGCTCAGGAGGTCGCTGGTGATCTTCTTAGCCCTTGCTATTTCTCTTTTCATGATCTTTAAGTGCTTCTTCGCCTTGCCGTCCACGTCTCCCAGCATCGTGCTGAGGTAGTAGACCGAGTTGTTGATCACGCCCAGGGGGTTGCCCAACTCGTGGCACACACTTGCCCCGAGCTGACTTATGGCGGCCAGCCTCTCTGCGCGGATCAGTTGCTCCTGGGCGTCTCTGAGCTCTTTGGTGCGCTGCCCTACCATCTCTTCTAGCCGCTCTGAGTACTCCTTTAGCGCTTCCTCCGCCCGCTTGCGCTCGGCCAGTTCTCGCTGAGCCTCCTGATATAACCTCCTGTTCTCTATCACCAGGCGCTGCTTTTCAAGGGCCTCCCTGACGGTAGCCAGCACCTCATCCATGTTCAAGGGCTTGGTGATGTAGGCCAATGCCCCCTCGTGCAGGGCCTGCACCGCAGTTTCCAGAGAGGCATAGCCGGTAACTAGGATCACGGCCATGTCAGGATGCAGTTCCTTCAAAGGTGCTAGTAGCTCTATCCCTGCCGTGTCGGGCAGCCTGATGTCCAGGAGCGCCAGGTTGAAGAATCTCTCCTGCGCCTTCTCTAAGGCCTCTCGGCCCGTCCCAGCCGTCTCTACCTCATAGCCCTTCTTTTTAAAGATGAGCCTCAGGCTTCTACAGATGTTCTCATCGTCGTCAACGATCAGGATGCGGTGTCCTGAGCCCGGTCGCTTGTACTGAGCCCAGTCGAAGTGAAGGGCTGCTGAAGGGTTCATTTTCTCGTCCATCTCTTCTCAGAAGTAGTGTTGGTAGTTGTTCCGGCCCTGTGCCTTGGCACGGTACATGGCCATGTCGGCATCCCTCATCAGGGTGTCAGCATCTTCACCGTCGTTGGGGTAGATGGCAATCCCAATGCTGGTGGTGATGTGAACTTCGTGACCATCAAACACAAAGGGCCCCCGAAAGGACTCCAGGACCTTTTGAGCAACCCTGGCTGTGTCTTCCACCCGAGCGATTTTTGGTAATATCAGCATGAATTCATCGCCTCCCATGCGGGCGATGGTGTCGCTCTTACGCAGAAGGCTTGTCAGTCGCTCGCCAACAGCTTGCAGCAACTTGTCTCCCACGCTGTGCCCCAACGTATCATTAACGTCCTTGAAGTGATCCAGGTCGAGCAACATCACAGCCAGCTTTTGCCAGTTGCGCTGTGCGTGAGCCAGTGCCACGGTGAGGCGGTCATTGAACAACATCCGGTTGGGCAGGCCAGTCAGGGGGTCGTGGGTGGCCATATAAGCAAGTTGTTCCTCCGTCCGCTTGCGCTCGGTGATGTCGCGGGCAGTGGTGAGAAGTATTTTCCGCCCGCGCAGTTCCAGTTGGTCTATGTTCAACAGGGCACAATAAACTGTGCCATCCTTCCGCTTCAGTCTAGCTTCCCAGTCACGCACCCTGCCCAATTTTTGCAGAGCTTTGAGTAACCGCTTGCGTTCATCGGGATCAACGTAAGTAATACCAAGCTTGGTAGTCTGGAGTTCTTCCAGAGTGTAGCCAGTTGACTCCAGCATACTCTGGTTGCCAGTAAGCACATTGCCCTCCAAGTCCGCGATTCCAATCCCTACTGGAGAAGCCTCAAACACACTGCGGTACTTTTCCTCCGACTCCCGCAGCGCTTCCTCCACCCGCTTGCGCTCGGCCAGTTCTCGCTGAGCCTCCTGGAACAATCTCCTGTTCTCCATCACCAGGCACTGCTTTTCGAGGACATCCCTGGTTTTAGACAACACCTCGTCCATATCCAAGGGCTTGGTGATGTAGCCCGATGCTCCGTTGTTCAGGGCCTGCATGGCGGTTTTCAGAGAGGCATGGCCAGTGACTAGGATCACAGCCATGTCAGGATGTGTTTCCTTCAAAGGCGCTAGTAGCTCTATCCCTTCCATGTCGGGCAGCCTGATGTCCAGGAGAGCCAGATTGAAGAATCTCCCCTGCACTTTCTCTATGGCCTCTCGGCCCGTACTAGCCGTCTCTGTCTCATAGCCCTTCTTTTCCAAGACGAGCCTCAGGCTTCTACACATGCTCTCATTGTCGTCAACGATCAGGATGCGCTCTTTTTCGTCCATCTCTTCCAATCGCTCCATCATCTAATCCCCCCAGTCCATCAATCACCCTGCCTTTTGTTTCCTCTCCCGGATTTCGTCCACCAACCTGAGCAGCTCTGCCATCTCAAAAGGCTTGTAGAGGCAGGTGTAGACATCACTCTTCAGTGCCTCTTCCACCAAGCCGGACATCTCCTGACGGTAGGCAGTCATCACGATGGCCACCACTTCCGGGTTGATCTTTCTGATGGCTAAATAGGTCTCCAGGCCGGTGATGGTCGGCAGCTTCATGTCCACGAAGATGATGTCATAGGCTCTCTCCCGCGCCATGGTGATGGCCTCC
>JBAWAP010000190.1:0-10494 GCA_049589355.1 Anaerolineae bacterium | reverse complement strand
GCCCACCGCCACTCGTACGCCGTCCACGCCTACGCCGACGGCAACGAGCACGCCCACGGGCACCTGGCCCCCGTCCACACCGACAGCAACGAGAACGGCCACGCCCACCGGTACGGTCTCACCTGTGTCAACCAAGCGGGTCTACCTGCCGCTGATCCTGAAGGGCTACGCCCCAGTCGTCACCCCTACCCCCACGCCTTCTCCCACACCTACTGCCAGCGGCTGTCCAGCCTATCCGTCTGGCTTTACGTTTATCACCGACTTGCAGGTCTATCCCGTGCCCAGCATGGCCGAGCCTCCCCCGCGTCAGTGGTTCACCGACCCCACCTTTGGCACCTGCCTGGTGCGCGTCACCGATCGGGCGAATGACCTCTCCCCAGGCGATGATTCGACTGGCCTGGTGAACGAATACGCCCGCGTGCAATCCTTCAACGCCGATGGCAGCCGATTACTGGCCCACGGCACTGCGGGCACGTGGTACCTGTACGACGCACAGACGCTCCTGCCGCTGGGTGAACTGCCCCTCGTGGTGGAGCCGCGCTGGGACGCGGACAATCCAAACTTGATCTACTACTCGGATGGGACCCGGTTGATGTCCTACAACGTACAAACCGCAGAGCAGATCGAGGTCCGCGACTTTGCCGACGATTTCCCTGGTCAGAACCTGGCCGCCGTGTGGACGCGCTACGAGGGCAGTCCCTCGCGCGATCGCCGCTACTGGGGCTTGATGGCAGAGGATGAGAACTGGATTCCCGTTGCCTTCCTGGTGTACGACCGGCAAACCGATCAGGTGACCATCCGCGACATGCGTGGCGTGCCAGGGGTGGAGGACGACGTTGACCACGTAACCATGACCCCGTTGGGAACCTACTTCATCGCCTCCTTTGACCGCTATTGCCAGCCCGGGGAGCTGGGCGACGATGGGCACCCCTGCGGCCTGATGGTCTACGACCGCGATCTGACCAACGGGAGAAGCCTCTTGCGCATCATCGGCCACTACGATACGGCGCTGGACGCCGGGGGGCGCGAAGTGATCGTCTACCAGGACCTTGACACTGACCATATCTCCATGCTCGACCTGGCCACCGGCGCGGTGACCCCGCTCTGGGAAATAGATTTCAGCTACACAGCGATTGGCCTGCATTTTTCGGGGCTGGCCTTCGAACGGCCTGGCTGGGCTGTGGTCTCCACCCACGACGATGATGTGGCCTCTCACACCTGGATGGACGACCAGGTTTTCCTCGTTGAGCTCAAGCCGGGCGGGCGCGTGGTGCGGCTGGCGCATACCCACTCGCTGGTGGACGAAGGCCAGCCGGTGGAGTACTACTATTGGGCCGAGCCGCACGCCAGTGCCAACCCTGATCTGACGCGGGTCCTGTTTACCACCAACTGGGGTCGCTTTGACACGGGCGAGGTAGAGATGTTCATGATCGCCCTGCCGCCAGACTGGCCCGAGCGGCTGCCGACTTCGGCGAGCCTTCGGCGTGAACGCTCAGTCGAGCCATGATTAGCCCTGATCCTTTTGGCTGCTTAAGCTAGAGGAGGTGATGACCTGGCAAGACTGCAGACGAACTGACCGAGCACAAGCCTCAAGACCACCGTTAGGTGATCACTAACAAAAAGGAGAGAACAAAATGCAAACCAAAAGAATAGCAACAATAGTAACGACTGTGGTCGTGTTGGCCTTGCTCCTGGCCACCAGTTCCACTGTAGCCGGCCCGCCAGTTGAGGGGAATGAGGGCTCAGGTAAGATAATGCTAGCTGGCACCGTCGCCAGCAAGATCAGCTACCAGGGCCGGCTGACCGACGCGGGCGGCAATCCGTTCAGCGGCAACTACAACCTGGTTTTCCAGCTCTGGGACGACGCCACAGCCGGCAGCCAGGTGGGGGGCGACATCGTGCGCAACAACGTGTCCGTGAGCAACGGCCTGTTCACCGTTGATCTGGACGTGCCCCAGGACGCCTTCAACGGCCAGTGGCTCTTGCCCCGCCAGGAGCTGCTGCCCGTGCCCTACGCCCTTAGCCTGCGACCCGGCGCCTGGATCGAGGGCAACAGCACCGACCCGGCGGTCACAGTGACCAATGGAGGACTCTTCGGCACGGCTGTTAAGGCCCACGCCGATGGTTTGGGCATTGACGCCCTTGGACAGACTGGCGTCTACGCACAAGGCTGGGTGTTGGGTGTAGATGCTTATGGGATGGTTGGTGTCCGGGGCCAGGGTGATATCGGCGTGCGAGGTGAGGGCTTGACCGGCGTTCATGGCGAAAGCGAGATGGGCTACGGCGTCGTCGGCGCCACGAGTGCGCCCATGACCGCCACCTACGCCGCTGGCGTCTACGGTCAGAGCATCAATGGTCGTGGCGTCATAGGCGAGAGCCAATTTGACGTTGGCGTGTATGGCCAGTCCTCTGGTGGATTTGGAGCTGGCGTCGGTGGTTCCGGCGTGACCGGCGTGTTCGGTTCGGGCGGGCTGGTTGGCGTGTCTGGTTACACTACCAACGACGACACGACGGGCGTCCTGGGCACCGCCACCGGCTATGACGGCAAAGGTGTGGAAGGGACCGCGCAGTTTGGCACCGGTGTGATTGGCACCGGCGAGACGGGGGTCAAGGGCACCAGCTCCGTAGGCCCAGGCGTATGGGGAGAAGGCTCCATCGGGGTGTACGGTTTGAGCGCCAGTGGCGACGGGGTACAAGGCTATGGCACAGTGAATGGTGTCTATGGCGAGGCTAGCGGTTACGGCGGGCAGGGGGTCTTCGGTGTGGGCAAAGGGGACAACGCCGAAGGGGTCCTGGGCTCCGCCGAAGGGAGCACCGGCATCGGAGTTTACGGCATGGCCGCAGGTTCTGGCGACGGCGTGCAGGGCTTCAACAAGGCCACTGGTGACGGGGTGCACGGCATTGCTGGCGCCTCGAACAAGAGCGGCGTGTATGGCTTTAACACCGGTGCCGGCTATGGCGTCGCCGGGCGCAGCGCCAGTGGCTGGGGCATGGAAGCCGATGGGAACGATACCTCCAATTCCGACAGAGTTGGCGACCTGGTGCTGGCTGGAAACATTGGCGAAATCTTCTCCTTCGGCCACCTGGGCATCTACACCGACCACGATGCCTACATTGACCTCGACGACGACAACAACGATGCTAATGCCAAGTTCGTAATCTTCGACGGTACAAATGCCTTTCGTCTGACCGTTGACGAAGGTGGCAATCTGTGGGCCTCGGGCACCAAGTCGGCCATGGTCCAGACCGCCAATTACAGCCGGCGCCTACTATACGCTGTGGAGAGCTCAGGGGTCTGGTTCGAGGACTTTGGCAAGGCGTCGCTGGTGAAGGGAGAGGCTACGGTGGCCTTCGAGCTCATCTTCGCCGAGACGGTCAACCTGGAGATGGACTACCACGTCTTCCTGACCCCGCTGTGCCAGGAGCCGGTGCTGCTGTTCGTCACCGCTAAAAGCGCCAAAGGTTTTACTGTGCGGGGCGTGACGCTGAACGGTCAGCCGACCGGCTGCGCCTTCGACTACCGCATCGTCGCCAAACGGCTGGGCTACGAGCAGGTGCGCCTGGAGGAGGCCACCTGGCCGGAGGAGGGCAAAGAGCGATGAAAAGGCACACCCTTACTATCGCTGTCGCTGCTTTGGTCTGCGCCCTCCTGCTGCTGGCCGCAGGCGTGTTAGCTGCGTCCTCGGCCGACTTCAGCCTCTGGTGGCACGTCATCGCCGGCGGGGGCGGCCGGTCAACATCGGCTAGCTACGTTGTGAGCGGCAGCATCGGCCAGCCGGCTGTGGGTACCCTGAGCAGCGCCAACTACCGGCTGGGAGCTGGCTTCTGGCCGGGCATCAGCGCAGAGACCCCCACCCCCACGCCGACAGGTACTCTACCGCCTACATCAACACCAACAGCTACATCCACTCCCACGCCGACCGGCACTCCGCCGCCGACGGCGACACCTACTCGCACGCCGACGGGTGCTCCACCGCCGACGGCGACACCGACGGCCACGCCTACTGGCACGGTCTCACCCATACCCAGTCAGCGCGTCTATCTGCCCATCGTCTTTAGGCGCTATCCGTGAAACCAGAAGGGATAGGTCTTGGGTAGCGAAACAAAGCCACCTGTGCGATTGATGCAGGTGGCTTTTCTCGTTGTATTTTTACAAGGCTTGGAGTATAATGGGTGCAGTGAAGAGAACAGTACACCACTTTCGCAAGGAGGGGAGAAATGCAAACCAGAAAGATAGCGACAATAGTGACGGTTGTGGTCGCCTTGATCTTGCTCTTGGCCACCAGCTCTACCACTGCTGGCCCGCCAGTTGAGGTAGGCAAGGGCTCAAGTAGGAGCACCCTGGCTGGCAAGGCCGGGCCGGCCGCTCCAGACGTTAATGCTGCCGGTGCTCCGTTTGGCTCCAACTTTCCTATCTCCGAACTGAGTGGAGACCAGGTACGCCCGGCTGTGGCCTACAACAGCCAGCAGCAAGAGTACCTAGTGGTGTATCAAAACGAGTGGACGCCGAAGAGCATCTACGGCCAGCGGGTAGCGAAGAACGGCCCGCGCTTTGGCCCGCCGTTCAATGTCTTTGTCGGCCCAGGCGACGGAACCAAGCCCGCCGTGGCCTACAATAGTCAGCACAACCAGTACCTGGCGGTCTGGAAGCATAACGGGCCCTACGAATGGGGCATCCGCGGGGTGATCCTCTCGGCGACAGGTACCCCCTTAAGTGGGCAGATCAGGATTATGCAGACGAATGTGCCCACCTCAGATTACGACCAGCCTGCTGTGGCCTATGCCTACACCGCAGACAGATACCTGGTGGTCTTTCGGTTCAATAACCTTTCGGGCGGAAAAAGCATCCTGGGTCAGGCGCTGATGAGCGACGGCTCGCTGGATGGCATCTCCTTCGAGGTCGTCCCGTACACCGCGGACCGCTTGGAGCACCTCGACCTGGCTTACAACCGCGCTCGCAACGAATTCCTGGTTGTCTGGCAGCAAGCGGCCGCCATAGTCGGCAACTGGGACATCTACGGTCGGCGGGTGAAGATGGCCGGCGGTGTGGGCGTTTTGGGCGGGCCTATCGCCCTCTCCACGTTGTCCAACGAGGAGACAGCCCCTGCCGTAGCAGCAATTCCCATCCCCGCCGGCTTGGGTCAGTATCTGGTAGTGTTCGAACAGCGCTACACCCCGAGCGACAGAGACATCATGGCGCGGCAGGTGGCTGGCGACGGAGGTCTGGGTCTTAACTTCGCCATTTCTACCGCTGCGGAGGATCAGAGCAACCCGGCCGTGGCTGGCAATGAAAGCGCCCAGCAATACCTGGTGGCCTGGACCCAGTCTTTTCAACTGCTTGCTAATACTACGATTCATGGAATGGCATTCTCCATGGGAGGCAACGCCATGAGCCAGGACACGGTGTTCGGTGGGCTGTTTGGGGATCATGCGGCCGTGGCCAGCGGGTGGGGTGGCGACTACCTGGCGGCCTTCGACGATCAGCCTCTGCTTGGCGACCGGGACATCTATGGTCAGTTGTGGGGCAACCGCCTCTTCTTGCCGCTGGTGGTTAAGAACCACTGAGGCATAGAGAAGAATCAGATAGCAAAGGAAGGAGGATTCAAGATGAAAAACAGAGTAGTGGTAATCGTGTTAGTAGGAGTAATTGTTTTAGCGCTGTTTTGGACAGTAGACAGCACAGTGGCTGGCCCGCCAAAGGAAGGCCCGGCAGGCGAAGGAGAGGTACGAATTACTGGCACCGTGGCCAGCAAGATCAGCTACCAGGGCCGGCTGACAGACGCTTTAGGTAACCCGCTCAACGGCAACTACAACCTGGTCTTCCAGCTCTGGGACGACGCCACCACAGGAAGCCAGGTGGGGGGCGACATCGTGCGGAACAACGTGCCCGTGAGCAATGGCCTGTTCACCGTTGATCTGGACGTGCTCCAGGACGCCTTCAACGGCCAGGCCCTGTGGCTGCGGATACAGGTCAACGGCCAGTGGCTCTCGCCCCGCCAGGAGCTACTGCCCGTGCCCTACGCCCTCAGTCTGCGGCCACAGGCTCGAATTGAAGGCGAGTCAACAGGAACGTATTTCTATGACGCCGTGCTGAATGTCAAGAACTACGATACCAGTGCCGGCCGCAGGGCGATTCACGGCGTTTCGGGCTCGACGGTAGGGGGTTATCCCAATGAAGAGGTTGGCGTCCAGGGCGAGGCAGCCAACGGCTATGGCGTCGCTGGCCACAGTTCCGACAGCAGTGGAGTCTACGGTTTTAGCAGGTATGCCGACGGTGTGTTCGGCACTGGCGGGCTGACCGGGGTGTCTGGCTATACAACAAACAATAACGCCACGGGGGTCCTGGGCACGGCCACCGGCTACGACGGCAAGGGGGTGGAGGGCGACGCGCAGTTCGGCACCGGTGTGGTCGGCAGTGGCGAGACAGGGGTGAAGGGCACCAGTTCAGTGTACGCAGGGATCGTCGCCGAGGGCCCAACTGGCCTGGTGGCCCGCGGCTCGGCCGGCGATGGCGTCAGCGCGGAGTCCCAGGGTGGCTCAGACTCGGCTGCCATCCGAGGCGCAGCCAATGGCGACGGCTGGGGTGGCTACTTCACCAGCGCCAACGGCCCGGGCCTCTTCGCCGAAGGCTACGAGGGGGTGCACGGTCAGGCTACCTCGGGCTCTGCACCCGGCGTGCACGGTGTCGGCTTTATCGGTGTTCACGGCGAGAGCCTTTTTGGCTATACTGGCTATGGAGTGCAAGGCGACGGGGGTCTAGGTGGCGTGAAGGGTACCAGTACCGCCGGCAATGGCGTGGAGGGTCGCAGCGAGAGCGGCGCGGGCGTCCTCGGCGTCAGCACCTCCAGCGAAGGCGTCGTAGGCAACAGCGTGTCCGGCGTGGGCGTCTATGCCAACACTGGCTATGGCGAGGCAGCCGTGAAGGGGGAGGGCCCGAAGGGTGTGTACGGCAAGGGCAGCGCCGACGGTGGCGAGGGGGTCCTCGGTGAGGGCACCGGCCTGTACACAGAAGGCGTGCTGGGGTCAAGTGCCTATGCTCACGGCGTGGGCGGGTATTCCAGTGGCACGAACGGGTCCCTGGCTATCGGCGTATACGGCCAGACCGCCGCGACCTGGGGGCTCGCCACCAACCAGAACCTTTTCGTCGGGGGCTCCTGCACCGGCTGCACCGTCGTCTTCGTTGCCCTGAACGGGGATGCTAACCCGCTGGAGGTGGGAGACGTGGTGTCCATCAGCGGCATCGCGCCGCCGTTAAAGGGGCAGCAGACGCCCATCTTGAGGGTGCGGCGAGCCACGGCAGCCAGCGGGGGTGCCCTTGGCGTCGTCCAGGCCCGGGCTGCTGCCACCGCCACGGAGACACCCGTTCTGGGCGGTGATTCCGATCAAACCGTCACTGTCGAGATGCCCGGCCTCGCTCCGGGCAACGTGGCTCCTGGTGATTACCTGTTCGTCGTGATACAGGGGCTCGTCCAGGTGCGGGCCGACGCCTCCTCAGGCGCCATCGAGGTCGGTGACCTGGTGGGCCCTGCTGCCCTCCCCTCGCCCTCTGGGAGAGGGGCTGGGGGTGAGGGTGGCCTGGTGCAGAAACTGACCTCGGTCACGCCGGCAGCGCCCGTGCTGGGTCGCGCTCTGGAACCATTGGCCAAGGGGACTGGCCTCATCTGGGTGCTGGTTCTCGGGTGATAGGGGGTGACGATGAAGCTACGAACGTTCACTCTTGTTGGTACCTTGCTGGCAGCCATTTCCCTGGCGACCATCGCCCTGGCGCAGTCCGCAAGCGGCTTCGACCTGTGGTGGCACGTCATCGCCGGCGGGGGCGGCCGGTCGGCATCGGCCAGCTACGCCGTGAACGGCAGCATCGGCCAGCCGGCTGCGGGTACCTTGAACAGCGCCAACTACCGGCTGGGAGTTGGCTTCTGGCCGGGCATTGGCGCAGAGACCCCCACACCCACGCCGACAGGTACCCTGCCACCCACATCAACGCCGACGGCTACATCTACTCCCACGCCCACGGTGACGGGTACCCCACCGCCGACAGCAACACCAACAGCCACGCCCTCACCCACGCCGACCGGGCCACCGGCTCTGGTGGTCAACACCACCAGCGACACGGACGACGGCACGTGCAACGCGGTCCACTGCTCCCTGCGCGAGGCCATCAACGCGGCCAACACCCACGCTGGTTTGGATGCCATTACCTTCAACATCCCCACAGGCGACCCGCGCTGCGATGCTTCCGGGGTGTGCACTATCCAGCCAGCATCGCTGCTCCCCTTCCTGACCAATGATGGCACCACCATTGATGGCTACACCCAGCTTGGAGCCAGCCCCGGCGGCAACCCTGTCCTCAAGATCGTGCTGGATGGCTACGACAACGGTTCGTTCTCGGGGTTGGCTGTCCGGAGCGCCAACAACGTTATCCTGGGGCTGGTGATCCAGCGCTTCACCCCCTTCACCGGCATTGACATTTCGGGGATGGCAGCGAGGGGCAATCGTGTAGAAGGCAACTTCATCGGCACCGATGCCACGGGTACGCAGCCTCGGGGTAACTGCACCCCACCCACGAGTTGTGGTGCTGTGTGGATCAAGGACGGAGCCCAGGGCAACACCATCGGACCGGACAACCTGATTGCCTTCAACGGTCAGGGAGTGTGGGTCACAGACGCTGGCACCCGGGGCAACACCATCACCCGCAATTGCATTCACAGCAATGTAGGGAAGGGTATTCGGCTCTACGGCGGAGGCAATGATGGGTTGGCACCACCAGTGATCACCGCCGCCAGCGCCACCCAGGTCTCCGGCACCGCCTGCGCCAACTGCACCATCGAGGTCTTCTCCGACGCTGCCGATGAGGGCGCGATCTACGAGGGGACCACCACGGCGAACGCGGCCGGCAACTGGACGTTCACCAAACCCGGCGGGCTGACCGGTCCATACGTGACGGCCACAGCCACCGATGGCCAGGGCAACACCTCGGAGTTCTCGGCGCCTGTCAGCGTGGCGCCGACGCCTACGGTGACGCGAACCGCAAGCCCTACGGTCACGCCCACGGCCACTGGCTCCCCACCGCCGACATCTACACCAACAGTCACGCCCACTGGCACAGTCTCCCCCACACCTGGCTATCGTGTCTACCTGCCCATTGTCTTGAAAAGCTACCCGTGAACCCTGAGAGAGGTCTTGGACAGCAAGAGCAAAGCCACCTGTGCGGTTAATGCAGGTGGCTTTGCTCGTTGTATTTTTACAAGGCTTAGGGTATAATGGTTGCAGTGAAGGGGACAGGATACTGCTTTAGATTGTGATTACACATCCTTGTGGCTGTTTGAACTGGAGGAGATGATGATCTAGCAAAACCACAGACGGACCGACTAGGCACAAGTCTCAAGACCACCGCTAGGTGGTCACTAACAAGGAGGGACTCAAATGCAAACCAGAAGGATAGCGATGATAGTGACGGTTGTGGCCGTGCTGACCTTGGTGTTGGCCACTACTTCTACCGTAGCTGGCTCACAGGGCCGTCTGACTACCGACAACCCCAACCCGCCCACCTCCCCCGTCAAGCTAATCTTCATCCACCACTCCACTGGCGGAAACTGGCTGGCCGACCCCAACCAGGATCAACCTTATGGCGGCCTGGGCATGGCGTTGATGACCAACAACTATTTTGTCAGTGCCACCAACTACGGCTGGGGGCCCTATGGTATCGGCGACCGGACGGACATCCCCAACTGGCCTGAATGGTTCACCAGCCCCAACAGCGACGAGATTCTGGCCGCCTTGCATAACGAGAACGGCCAGAACATCGGTGATTTCGGCTCCTGGTCTCGCCTAGCGACCAATCCCGGCGGTGAGAACGAGATCATCATGTTCAAATCGTGCTTCCCAAACTCCGACCTGTACGGCAATCCCAACGACCCGCCATACGCTGAGCCAAACGACTGGGAGTACTCGGTGAGCAACGCCAAAGCGGTCTACAACAACATACTGACCTATTTTGCCACCCGGCAGGACAAGCTGTTCATTGTCATCACCGCGCCGCCACTGATGGAGAGCGAGACCGCACCTGAGCGCGCCGCCAACGCCCGCGCCTTCAACAACTGGCTGAGAAATGATTGGCTGGATGGGTATCCCTACAACAACGTGGCCGTCTTTGACTATTACAACGTCCTCACCTCCAACGGCAGTGCCACCCGCGTGGATGACCCCGGTACAAATGAGGAACCCAACGATGCCGGCTGGGCCGACGGCAACCATCACCGCTGGCGGAACGGCGCGGTACAGCACATTCAGACCATCAACAACAATTACTCGGCTTATCCCAGCGGTGACAGCCACCCCACGACGGCCGGTCACCAGAAAGCCACCGCCGAGCTCGTCCAGTTGCTCAACGTCTTCTACCATCGCTGGAAGGGGGATGGAGGGACGGCCACGCCCACCGCCACTCGTACGCCGTCCACGCCTACGCCGACGGCAACGAGCACGCCCACGGGCACC
>JBAWAP010000189.1:0-13063 GCA_049589355.1 Anaerolineae bacterium | reverse complement strand
TCAACAGGCCACCACCTGCCTGGAGGATCATCCCCACGTCGGTGTCGCGCAGCACACCGACGACGAACACGATCCCGCAGACGGTCAGGCAGCCGATGCCCAGCCACTTGCCCAGTTGATCCAGCTTGACCTGGAGGGGAGTAGGCTCCTCCTCGTAGGACTGAATCATCTCGGCGATGAGGCCGATCTCAGTGCGCATTCCTGTGGCTACCACGGTTCCCTTGCCCCGCCCGTAGCTGACCAGCGTGCTCATGTAGGCCGAGTTGCGGCGGTCGCCCAGCGGGAGGTCCTCCTTGAGCACCAGGCCGGTCTCTTTCTCCACCGGCACCGACTCACCCGTCAGCGATGCCTCTTCGATGCGCAAATTCGCGCTCTCGATGAGGCGCACATCGGCCGGAATGTAGTTGCCCGTCTCCAATATGACCACATCGCCAGGCACCACCTCGCGCGCGGGGATGGTGAGCAGGTGCCCATCGCGGAGCACCTCGGCGTTGGGGGCGGCCATCTTCTGCAAGGCGGCCAGAGCCTCCTCGGCCTTGGACTCCTGGACGACCCCCAGGATGGCGTTGAGGATCACAATGGCCATGATGGCTCCTGAGTCCACGTATTCGCCCAGGAAAAACGAGATGACCGCCGAGACGATGAGGATCAGCATCAGGAACTCGTTGAACTGGTCCAGCAGCATCTTCCAGAAGCCTGGCCGAGGCTGTTCCTTTAGCTCGTTGGGACCGTATTTCTCCAGGCGGGACTGGGCTTCTTGCTCAGTCAGACCTCGTTTGAGGTCGGTTCCCAGAGCCTCGGCCACTTCTTCGACTGATTTGGTATGCCATTTCGTGTCACTAATTTCGTTCACTTCAGTGTCCATTTCTCCTTCAAGGGAGCAAGGGATCAAAGGAGCAAGGGCAATCCCCTCTGTTCCCCTGTTCCTTGCTCCTTTGCTCCTTGAGTCAGCTCACCAAAGCGATGATAGGAGCGAGAGTAAAGGGGCTAGCCAGAGTGGAAAGGAAAACCACGCTGGTTACGAACTCCGGCTTGGCATCGAACTCGATGGCCAGCACGGTTGTCGTCACGGCGGTCGGCATGCTGGCCTCGACGACGCAAGCTTGCAGTGTCGAACCCGTCAGGCTCAACCAATCGGCCAGGAGCAAGGCGATGACGGGGGTAACGGCCAGCTTGATGAAGGCGGCCAGGCTCGCGATCCTCATCCCTGGGGCCAAAGGGGTCTTGGCCAATTGCATTCCCAGAAGCAAAAGCATGAGGGGCACGGCCCCCTGGCCCACCATCTCCACTGCCTTGAAAATAGGCGACCCCGTTATGTTCAGATTCACCAGCTTCACGAAAATGGCCAAAAACACGGCGTAGACAATGGGCACTTTAAAAACGTTAAGGAAGGTGCCGAAAGCCCTGGCTTTGCCTCGGGAGGCGAGATAAACGCCTGTGGTATTTATGAGCAGGCTACTCACCACAAAGTAGACGATGGCCCTAGCTAGGGCCATCTCACCGAAGGCAAGCAGGTTGACCGAGAGGCCATAGTTGCCGGCGTTCACAAAAAGGGTGGCCAACAAGAAGGCGCTCTCCATGGCCCTATCAAAGTGCAGTGCTCTGGCCACGCCCCAGGCAACCAACGCCATGCCCAGGGTGATCAGTATCTCAAAGGACGCGATGCGCCAGAACTCCTCTCCACTAACATTGGATTGGACCAGGGAGGAGAAGACCAGGCAGGGGCTGAGGGCATAGAAGATGGTCCTGGAGACGGATCTGATCTCTATTTTCAGCCTGCGTTCGAGGGCATAGCCCAAGCCGATGGCGATGAAAATGGGTAAAATGTTGTTGTAGAGTATTGCTGGCAGGGCCTTTACCATTTGCTCAAATACTTCGGCGGAGCTCAGCACGAGTCGGAGAAGTCATCCAACTGTATGTCAAGGAAACCGTGCAGGAACTCCAGTTGTTCCAAGGCTTCCTCCACCGCCTCTTGCAGGAACTGGTCACCCTCTTCGTAGCAGGCGTATAGGGTGCGGCGAGCCTCATTTCCCCCGATCTGGCCCAGCGCGCAGGTAGCTGCTTCTTGTACCTCGCGGTCAGGATCATTTACTAGGTTGGCCAGGAGGGGTGTGGCGGCCGAGAGCTCCAGCTCACCGCAGGCCATGGCTGCCTCATAACGCATCTCCGGGCTGGAGCTTTCTAATTCGCTCATCACCAAATCTGCCCAATAGGGATCGGCGCTGCGTCCCATAGCGAAGATGGCACTGATGCGCATTTTCTCATCCTCGTCGTAGTAGGCAGTCTCAATGATATTCCGCACACCCTCTTCGCTGGAGTAAGCGATGGACTCAATTGCCCTCCGTCGCACTTCCAAATCCTCAAACGGAGAATGGATGGTCTCTAGCAATGCCTCCCGCACCAGCGCAAAAAGCCGGGCCTTTATCTTATCCAGTTCACCCAAGAGAACATAACGGCTCAACGAGATGGCAGCCACAGCCCGTACTGAGATCGAGGGATCATCTCGCAGCAGGGTCATCAGCGGGTTGATCAGAGCCGCGTCATCGTCTTCCCACAGACCTTCGATGGCTGCCTCCCGCACCCTCTCGTCTTCATCGTCCAAGCAGAAGCGGAAGATCTGGCCGAGATCCACCTCGAAGCTGGCCTCAGCTATTTCTACCAAGAAGTTAATGATCTGACGGCGGCGTTCCACGGCGATCAAGGGCCAGGCCTTCTGGAACAGCAGTGCCTCGGCCCTATTCATTCCCGATAGGCTGTACAGGCTGGATATTGAGAGACGACTCTCGGTGTCGCCCATTTGCTGGAGTAGTTCCTCGAAATCTGACAGCATCTTTTCAACGATCCAGTGATCAGTAATCAGTAGACTGATCACTGGTCACTGATCACTGAATTATGGCGGCAGAACCGGCTGACCGCTCAGCAGACGAACGATGTCATTGTAAGAGACGACTAGCATCAGGCCGATAAGAATGGCTAGTCCTACCAAGTGAATGAGCCCCTCCTTTTCCGGGGCTACCCTCTTGCCACGGCGCAGGGCTTCTAAGGCTACGAAGGCCAGCCGTCCACCATCCAGAGCCGGGAAAGGTATCAGGTTGAAGATGGCCAGTTGGACGCTGAGGTAAGCGGTGAATTGTGCCAGGGCTATCAGGCCGGACTTGGCAATCTCACCGGTCGCGGCTGCTATCCCCACTGGTCCCCTGACGTCAGCGGCTATGGATCCTCGGATCATGCTTGTCACTCCGGAGAAGATGGCCAAGAAAGTATTGCCGGTCGCCCTGGCCCCCAGGGGAACTGCTCCCCAGAAAGGATAGCGCAGTTTGTCTGTTCCTACAATATCAACTGTCTGAATAATCACCCCCATGGGCCCTTCGTCAACTGGCGGCTCCGGCCGTGGCGTCAAACTGACGGACAGGGTTCTCTCATCGCGCTTGATGCTGAGAGTGACTTCCTCGCCCAGCCTCTCGCTGGTGTAGCGACTGAGTTCATAGGTGTTCCGAACGGTCAGGCTATCTATGCTTAGCACGATGTCGCCTTCCTGTAAGTTTGCCTCCGCTGCTGGGGAGCCAGGCGCGACTTCGACGATAGCTACCGACCCGATGGGGATGTCGAAGCCAGCTAAAGCAACACCGACGAACAAGAGAAAGGCCAAGCCGACGTTCATCAGTGGACCGGCCAGGAGCGCAGCGGCGCGGGTTAGCTTGCTTTTGGCGGCGAAGCTGTCCGGGTGGCTGGGGTCTTCCTCACCTAGCATGCGCACAAAGCCGCCAAAAGGGATAGCATTTAGTGTGTACTCGGTGTCACCGCGTCTGGCGATGGTGAGAATGCGCGGTGGATAACCGAAGCCGAATTCCTCAACCTTGATACCGGTTAACTTGGCCACTATGAAGTGGCCAAACTCGTGGACAAACACTAGCAAACTCAATACAAGCAGAAAAGAGATTATGGTCATGACGATTTAGTTATCCTTTCCTTCAGGTGCTTTCCAAGTCGGCCAAACCGAACCATTCTCGTCCCAATCGGCGAGCTTCGGCAGTAAAGAAGGTCTTGACCTCACTCCATTCAGCGGGGAGCAGCAGCGTTGGCTCGTCCTGCTGGTCAGCGATATCGAAATCTACCAGCGCAACCAGGGCGCGCATTTCGAAGCCGCGCGATGTCGGGTACTTTTTGGTGCTCTGAGCGAACAACTCATCCAGCGAGACCCGTGAAGCGATGAAGTACAGGTCGTAGAAATCCCTGCGCATGCCTCGACCAGCGATGGCATCCATCTTCATGAGGCCGATGTCAAGTATGCCGGCGATCTGGACGCCGCTTACCAGGTCGGTAGGTTCCAACATTGGATAGCCGTACGAGAAGAAGCTGATGGCTTGCCCGTTTGCTTCGAGAACCAGGCTGAACACCGAATCCCGCAACACATTGACCGCGTGACCCTTGCGCAGCTCCTCTATGATGCTGTGGCGGAGATCGTCATCCAGGGACTCGATGTTGGCAAACAGGTCCAGGTCTTGCGAGATACGGTGACCTAACCGCAGGGCCAACGCTGTGCCGCCGCCAAGGTAGAACGGGCGCAGAAGGGGCAGTTGACCCAAGGCGGCGAGCAAATCTCGCGCGCTTGGAGTGATAGCCTCCCAGTGCGGCGTGGCTAGTGTGGCCATATCCGTTCCCCACGACGATAGTCGGTGATCTCAAAGAAGCACAGCCAATACTTCAGCCGTTGTCGGGGCAGGCAATACCAGCCTGTCTGACGCACCCATTCGGCCAGCCGTTCTGGCTCGTAGCGGGCGAAGAGCCAACGGAGCTCCGGCAGACGCCCCCAGGCCAGCGTGCGCTCGATCACCGTGAAAGCGCTGCGTTCTGGATCGAGGTTCTCCAACACGTACTCTTGGAAGAACGGTCGCAAGCTAACCGGGATGCCGGCTGGTGTCAGTTCCAGCGTGTCGTCAAGTATGGACATCTCGCTACATTACCTTCCGACTATCCTCTCCCGTGGGCATCTAATTATAGTCCCTTGAGGCTGATCTGGCAAATATGAAAATTCATGGTTCTATCACTTGGGCTCCTGGGCCAGGCCCACTTACGATGACTTCCAGCACTCCCTCGATGTCTGTGAGCCGCTTTTCTACCTCGGCCTGATCGGCGTCCTGGCAGATGAGGTGGACGTTGGGGCCAGCATCGAGGGTGAAGTAGACCTCTAACCCCTCGACCCGCCAATCCTGTACCTCACGAATCAACTGCACAGTACTGGGCAGCCAGTAATAGATGGGCGGTCGCGAGGTCATCATCACGGCATGCATGGAGACTGCATCCTCTTCTATTAGACGACCCAGGGTCGCAAGATCTTTACCCAGCAAGGCTGCTCTCGCCTTGGGCAGGCAATCCGCTACACTGGCCACTCGGGCCTGGTAGAGGTGGCTGGTAGGGGCAAGGGAGTGTCCCTCGGTAGAGCCGACAAGCTTCTTCTCCCGGCTGACGATGGCGATTACGTCTCGCAAGTCCCAATGTTCCGGAGGGGCTATCTGCCTGGCGAAGGATTCTTCGCTGGAACTGCCAGCCGTCCACTCGCTGAATCCCCCAGGGACGGAGCGACAGGCCGAGCCGGAGCCAAAGCGGGCCAGGATCGAAAGCTCCTTCTGGCTCAACTCAAGCCCTGCCGCTCTGCTAGCTGCCAGGGACAGGGCGGCGAAGCCTGAGGCCGAGGAGGCCAGGCCCGCGCCTACGGGAAAGCTGTTCTCGGAAATCACCCTGGCCCTGGCTCGCACCCCGGCCATGGCTCTCACCCGGTCCAAGTGGGCCACGATTCTCTGCCTCGTCTCACCATGCTCCTCTCGCCTGTCGAGGATAGCCAGGTCATCGTCGTAATCGGGCGAGAACTCGACCGTGGTGACCGTGGTGAGCCTGTCCAGGTTCATGGAGAGGGAGGAGTTAGCTGGCAGATTCAGTTCCGCGTCCCGCTTGCCCCAGTACTTGACGAAAGCGATGTTAGCACAAGCGGTAGCGGCTGCTTTTAGTACAGACATCGGACGTGTACCTCTTTATGATGTAACCAGAGCTGGCGATGAAAAAGCAATTTCCAGTGGTTATTTGACAAATCCCGGATTTGGCCTATAATTGTCATATCCTACACGGCTTTATGGAGTAAGTTGGTCACTCAAATCAAGCAAAGGAGGTGGGCAATATGAACCAGACAAAAGCAGTTCAAGCTCTTGCCATTTGTGTTGATCTTGCTCGCCATTCTTCGCTTGAGCGGGGTGCCTAGCTCAGGGTTCTGCGTACGAGCATAATCCAACGACCCGGCCATGAGTTGGCGACGAGATCGCAGTGATACTGTCGCATAGTTCATGGCTTTTTGCAATCTGGCGACCGCCAGATTGCTTGGTGTCATCCGTGACGAGGCCATGAGAGTATCCATGGCCTCATTTATTTTTCACTAATCAAGTACCCTTTCGTGGAGGAGCAATACTTTGTCTAATCGCAACCAAAGAGAGTGTCGGCGTCGAGAAGCTTCCAAAACGATGCGTCAGGTTCGCACCCAGATCAAGCGCAACCGCGAACCGAAGCGACCGCGTCGTAAGGATTGGATGCCGGACAGCTTAGATGACCGGGATGCGCTCTACGACGATCTCCCCAAGACCGAGCGAATTATGCCGTGCGGAGAGCGAGAGCGCCGCCAGGCCATCGTGGCCGCGGCGTTGGCCACACTGGAAGAGCAGGCCAGCACCAATGAAGAACTACCAACAACAGAAGAGACGGTTGGCCTGCAGGGCGTCGTCGTCGAGGTCAGCAGCAGCTTGTGCTGCGTGGATCTGGGCGGACGCAGCCTGATCTGTGGGTTGCGCGGTTCGCTCACCGCACAAGATACCGGCTTTACCAACGTCGTCGCCGTCGGTGATGAGGTGATCGTTTCTGAAAACTCGTCGGACCGGGGCGTCGTCGAAGCCGTGCTGCCTCGCCGGAGCGTCCTGGCTCGACCCGACGTGTTTTACCATCACCTGAAACAGGTCATCGTCGCCAATGCCGACCAATTGCTCATCGTCGCCTCCTGGCGCGATCCGATCTTCTGGCCGGAGCTCACCGACCGCTACCTCATCGCCGCCGAACGGAACAACTTGTCACCGATCATCTGCGTCAACAAGATAGACCTGGCCGAGGACGTGGCGGACTGCCAGTTGGCGCTTCAGCCCTATCTGGACCTGGCCTATCGGGTGCTCGTTACCAGCGCGCTTACCGGTGAAGGGGTGAGTGCACTGCGGGAGGTCCTGCGTGGGCGCATGACCGTGCTTGCCGGCCTGTCCGGTGTGGGCAAGTCGTCGCTGCTGTCAGCCGTACAACCGGGGTTACGGCTTCGCACCGGTGAGGTCAGTGAGCACAGTGGTGAGGGCCAGCATATCACGACCCAGGTGAACTTGTTCAGGTTGGACATCGGTGGCTATGTGGTAGACACACCGGGCATCCGCGAGTTTGGCCTGAATGGTCTGCGGCGAGCGGAATTGGCCCGGTTCTATCCGGAAATGACCGCTGTGGAAGGGGGCTGTCGCTTCAGTGACTGCTCACACCTCCACGAGCCGGGCTGCGCCGTGCAAGCGGCTGTACAGCAGGGATTGGTGTCGGCAACGCGCTATCACAGCTATCGAAAGATCTATGCGGATCTGCCGACCTGAGCGAGGCATGACCGTGCCCCATATCAAAACCTCAGGACTTGAACATGCTGCTACTCCTCCCGCCAAGCCTGGGTGAGTTTTACCTGGCGCTCATATTCGGCCAGCTCACGGTCTCTCTCCGCCTCGTCCCAGCCCAGCCGCTCCGCCATCAGGTCGACGACAGCTCCAGCCCGGGCCAGAAGGCAGTGCGACCTTCCAGATCAAAGGACTGGTTCAGCGTACCCCAGCCCCACCAGCGCAGGTTTTGGATATCCATGTCTCTCTCCTGTAACGACCCTCTCAGCGGCTCGGATAGTATACCAGATTTCGGCCTTTTGGCAAGAGAAAAAGCCACCTGCACGGATAGCGCAAGTGGCTCTTTGTTGTGTGCTTCTTGACATCGGAGTCAATGCGCTCATGTCTCTTTTGGCTCTCCGAGGATTCGCCACCCCCTCTGCGAGGCATAGTCCCACAATTCGCTGTCAGGGTGGACGGCAACGGGGTTGCCCACGAGTTCGAGCACGGGGATGTCGAAGAAACTGTCCCCGTAGGAGAAACTTTGGCTTAGGTCTACCTCCAGGCCGCTCTTATTCAGGAGTTCGGTGAGGAGAGCCACCTTATCATGGCCGAAGCAGGGCTTGACGGCACGACCTGAGTACCTCCCACGGCTTAGCTCCAGTCTCGTGCCCACGACGTGCTGCACCCCCAATCGCTCCCCGAGGCAAGCCAGCAGCTCCTCGAAAGCACCGGAGACCAGGACCACCAGGTGGCCTTCGGCCTGATGTTGACGTAAAACCACGGCTACGTCAGGGCGCAGGGAAGGGATGAGGGCCTGATCGGTGACCCAGCGGAAGATCTCCTGGCTCTCTTCAGGCCGCAGGCCCACGAGGAGCCAGGGCATGTTCTTGATCCACAAGCGGAAGAATCGCTCACGGCTCAGTAAGCCCAGGCGGTGCAGTGGCCACAGGGAGAAGTGAGTGGCCAGAAAAGCATTGAGGAGGAGCCGCCTGCGACGGTGCTCGGTGAAATACTTATTGAAAGCTCCCCAGATGTGCTCAGTGCACAAGGTGCCATCGAGATCAAAGAAAGCTGCAATCATTGTTCCCCTTTCTAAGCTCAAAGGTCAAAGTTCAAAAGCGGATAGTCGTCCCTTCCTCGAGGTCCGGCTCCAGCAGCGCTCGTTGAATCATGCCCGGTCGTCGGCCTGAGATGAGTTGCACCTTGAGCTCAGGTCGCTCCTGTACCAGGGCATACATGATCCGGACCTTGGTCAGCATCCCGCCCGTCACATCAACGCCATAAGAGCCCGCCAGCTTATGCTCCACCTGGTAAAAGTTCTGACGCGAAATCTCTGGGATCAACTGAGCCGACTCGTCTCGGAGGGGATCGGCGGTGAAGACGCCCTCTACCTCGCCAGCCAGGAGGATCCGCACAGGCTCAAGGTGCCCGGCCAGGTAGGCGAAGATCTGTTCGGTGGAGATGATGGTGCAGCCACGCACCTCGTCCAGGGCTACGTCGCCGTAGACCAGGGGCACCAAGCCGTGGTGCAGCATCAATTCGATGGGCTCCGTTTCCATAAAGATGAGCTCTCCATCCCAGCAGTGGGCCGAGGCCGAGGGCTGGATGGAGACAACCGGAACACCTTCGCCCAGGAAGATGTCTGTCAACAGGCGGTTGAGGCGGGCGGCCGCCGCGCCCGTCTCGACATAGCCCCGCCAGTTGGGCGGGCCTCCTTCGAGGAGGCCATGATGCTGGGCGACGAAGTGTCCGAAGGAGCCGCTGCCGTGGCCCACGAGGAGCCTGAGGTCAGGCTTGGCCTCCAGTGCCCCCTTTATCTCCCGTGCCGCCTGCCTGATGACTCGCTCCTTCGCCGTGGCCTCCTTGCTTTTATCGGTTATGAGGGACCCTCCAAGTTTCAGGAAGATCAGTTCATCCATCCCTTTCTCTCGCTAACTCTGACCAGCTTTCCATGGCCTACGTCTCCACAAAAAGACCCCTGCCAGTCATGTAGATTGTATCATATAGATTGTATCATAGCTGAAGGCCTTTGTAAAGAAAGCGAAAGGGCTTCTACATGACGCAAGAAGCCCTTTTAGATACCGGCTTCGATGTTTGCCGTGTCGTCCGCTAGCACAGATGGCTGAGTCGCGCTATTGCTGAGCCTATGTCGCCGGCAGTTCAGAGGTGCAATGTGGGCAGCGGGTGGCCTTGATAGGGATGGTAGATAAGCAATATGGGCATTCTTTCGTCGTCGGCTCGGCGGGCGGTGTTTCCTCTTCCCGCTTCATCCGGTTGACGCTGCGGATGAGCAGGAACAGCACGAAGGCGACGATGAGGAAGCTGACCATGGCATTGATTAACACGCCGTAGTTGATGGTCACCGCGCCTGCCTTCTGCGCGTCAGCCAGCGATGCGTAAGGCCCGGCTGGGGAGCCCCCCTTCAGCAAGAGGAAGAAGTTGGCAAAATCCAAGCCACCTAAGAGCAAGCCGATGGGCGGCATGATAACGTCCTTAACCAGCGAGTTGACGATAGTACCGAAGGCAGCGCCGATGATGATGCCCACGGCCATGTCAACCACATTGCCACGAAGGGCGAATTCCTTGAACTCTTTCAACATGCTTAGCCTCCTTGTGGTTAGATATTCACTTTAGGCCAAGCTGATCACACCCGCCGGCCACCTTTGAGCTCATCCTGCAGAGTCTCAAGTGCATTCCACTGACCAGCAGCCGCCAGGCTGGCCTGCTCGGGCCAGGTGGCGGGATCTGCCAGCGCAGCGAGGCCGGCCTCCGCGATGATCTGCTTCAGCCGACTCACATCGGTTGCAGCCAATTGCGTAAAGGTCGTGATGCCGGCTGCCTGAAGCAAGCTGGATATCTTGGGGCCAATCCCCTCAATGCGCGTTAGATCATCTGGCTGTGGTGCCTCCACGACACGAGTTGGAGCTTCGGCCTCAGCTTTGGCTGCTGGAGCTGCTTTTTCCTCGGGAGAACGTAGCCACCACCAAATCAACAGTGCTAGCAGTACCAGTATTACCAGCAACCATACCCACCAGGGGATACCACGCAACTGCCTGGGCACCTGAAACGAGCCGGAGAAAGCCGTTTGCGTCAGGCTGCCCACTAAGAGACCGATCAAGATACTGTATTTGCGGAACATGGCTTCTTGCCTCCTTTCACTAAAACGGTGCCCAACAGGGCCAGATACACACTTCGGAGGTCCTTCGGCGGTTTTCGCATTCCTCCTGTGACGAGAGCGTCTGCCACACTCTATCTCACATGTCACCACCTCCTTACTTGTTGCCCCATTACTCGTTGACTCGTTACTCATTTTTGGGGTCTATCATGATGGCGGGGACATTGTCTATGGCAGCCTCCTCCAGCAGATCAATGCAGAGGCCGGTCTTACCAGAACCAGTCATGCCAACGCAGACAGCGTGGGTGGTGAGGTCACGGGCGTCGTACATGACGAGGCTGTCGAGCCGTTTACCCGTGGCCAGGTCATATTCCTGGCCCAGGTAGAAGGCGCCGAGCTTCTCGAAGGGTTGCATGGTAACACCTCCCTGACTTCCTCTACACTTGATACTTCCTCACCATGCGCAGTTCCTCACCGACCATGCGCCAGGCTCGCTTCTCCGCCTCGTACATGATGCGCTCCTCGTCCAGGGTCAGAAGTTCCCCATCCCGCATCAGGAGGCGGCCTGCCACCATGACGTGGCTGACGTCGGAGGACTTGGCTGCGTAGACGATGTTGGAGATCAGATCGTGGCGGGGCCGCAGGTGGGGCTTGTCGAAGTCGAAGATGATGAGATCCGCCGCTCGGCCGGGGGCGATGACACCGCTCTCAGGGAAGCCCATGGCCTGGGCCCCGTTCTGGGTCGCCAGGCGAAGGACGCTATCGCCTGGCAGGGCGACGGGGTCACGCAGGCGGGCTTTCTGTATGAGGGAAGCCAATTGCGCTTCCTGTAGCATGTCCAGATCGTTGTTGCTGGCTGTGCTATCGGTGCCCAAGGCCACGTTGATGCCCTTGGCCAGTAGCTCTGGCACCGGTGTCATCGCCAGGCCCAGCTTCATGTGGCAGCCGGGACACTGCACGACGTTGACCTGCTTCCGGAGCAGGATCTCCTTGTCCTCTTCGGTTAAGTGGATGCAATGGGCGGCGATAGTGGGCACGTCGAGGATGCCCAAGGACTCCAGGTGCGCCACCGGGGTTAGGCCGTGTTTGGCCAGCGAGTCCTCCAATTGTTCTTCGGACTCGGAGAGGTGGATGTGCAGCCCCACCCCTAGCTCGGCCGCGCGCTGGGCCACCTTAGCCAGGAATTCCGGTGGACAGCTATAGGGGGCGTGGGGACCCAGGACAGTCCTGATCCGCCCCTCGGCCGCTCCCTGCCACCTTTCCACGAACTCGATGCTCCCCTCCAGGTCCGTTCCTATCTCTGCTTCCTCTCCCAGGCCGAAGACGCACCAGGCCAGATTGGCCCTCAGGCCCGACTCCTCGACCGCTTTAGCGACCTGGTCCATGTAGAAATAGTGGTCGGCGAAGCCCACCGTGCCCGAACGGATCATCTCCGCTGCGGCCAGAGCAGCTCCCCAATACACATCCTCTTCTTCCAGGGCCGACTCGGACACCCAGATACGCTCGTTCAACCAGCGGTCAAAAGGTAGATCGTCGGCCCAACCACGTATCAGGGTGATCGCGGAGTGGGTGTGGGCGTTGAAGAAGCCAGGCATGACTACGCGATCGGTGGCTTCGATGATCTCGTCGGGGGCGAAATTGGCTGGCACATCCCCCAGAGCAAAAATTTTGTCGTCAGCAACGGCTATGTCGGTGCCCATCAGCACTTGGCCATCCTCGTTCAAGGTGATAATGTCTGCATTTTTGATCAGCGTCTTGCTCAAGATTGTGCCTCCTGATGATTGGTCTTGGCATCTGACATTACCCCAGCAATTTTACCACAATTTGGCCTAAAAGAGAAGAGGGGGCGGGGGACACCTCCCCATGCCCCCCGACCGTTCGGCTGAGCGCTCACGCCGAAGCCTGCTGCGCAGGCCCAAGGATTATGTGCATTTCAGTTCTAGGGCAAATGTCATGGCGAGCGAAGCGAAGCAATCTCCCTTCCTGCATTTGGGGATTGCTTCGTCGCAAAAAGTGCTCCTACTCAGAAACTTCCCCTCACCCCCCGCCCTCTCCCCAAAGGGGGGAGAGGGGGCAAGTCCCCTCTCCCTCGCAGGGAGAGGGTTAGGGTGAGGGTGAGGGTGGGACGTTTCTGCCCCCTACGGATGGCACGATGTGCCATGGAAGACTCGCAATGACAGACTGCGCCAACCCTCAGTCTCGTCCCCAAATTGAAATACACCTTTCAGGGATTTGCACATTTGACAGGCAGAAATGATTGTGGTATACTTGTGCCCATAATTACACGGATTATCGC
>JBAWAP010000188.1:0-35090 GCA_049589355.1 Anaerolineae bacterium | reverse complement strand
GATACATGTCCAGCCCTTTGCGTTTCACCCGACGGGTGTAGCGAGCCCACTTCTCCCTCCTTGGATCAGGGACGTAGTAGCTCCTCTTACAAAGGTGACACCACCAGTTCTGATGCCGCTCCTCTCTTACTCCATCCAGATCACGAGTGGTCACCGGCCTGGTGCCGTTCTTCTTGGTCATCCTCTTATGGCAGTGCGGACAGCGACGTGGATCGTTGGGATGGAGCAGGCGGTTGACAAAATCCTTAGCTTGTTCGATAATATTCATGGGCCATCACCTCATGGGCAGCAGGGTTGTCTCCCTATACTATACCATGAGGTTGGCCCTTCTTGCAACACGGCCTCCGAAAATCAGAGCAATACTTTTTGCAACCGCCTGGAAAGAAAGAGGTTCTGGATTCGTCATATCGGGCTGGATGTGTTATAATGAAGTGCGGGAGGTAACAGACCATGCCCATGGACATCCGCTTAGGCGACGTAGTGCGATTGCGCAAGCAACACCCCTGTGGAGGTTACGAGTGGGAGGTGGTACGGCTGGGAGCCGACATTGGCATCAAGTGCCGCACCTGTGGCCACCGCGTGCTGGTGCCCCGACGAAAATTCGAGAAGAGTGTGAAGAAGTTGGTTAGTCGAGGGAGCAAAGGTCTGACAAACCAGGACCAATTTCCGTGATGCCCAAAAGGGTCCTCATCCTCATGTCCGACACCGGCGGCGGGCACCGCAGTGCGGGTGAGGCCATCGCCGAGGGGCTGGAGCACATCGGGCCGGGCAAATTCGATGTGCAGCTCTTCGATTTCATCGCCGATGGCATCCCCTTCCCCCTAAACCGCGCCAGCCGGCTGTACCGACCCGCTGTCACCTACAGCGGACCGCTGTGGGGTTGGTTTTGGCGTATGAACGACGGCCACAGGCGAATGGTGATCCTCTTGAAGTTTTTCACCCCCTGGGCCAGGAGCAGGTTGGCGCAACAGCTTCGCCGAACGACGCCCCAGGCAATTGTCTCTGTCCACTCCCTGAGCAACCATCTGGCCGTACAAGCTGTGAGAGAGCTAGACAAGCCCATCCCTGTGATCACCCTCGTCACCGACCTGGTGCAGGCTCACGCCTCCTGGTTCTGCCCCAACGTAGACCTCTGCATCATCCCCAGCGATGTGGCCCGTCAAAAGGCCCTGGCCTGTGGCTTATCACCTCAGAAGATCAAAGTGGTGGGGCTGCCGGTGAGTCCAAAGTTTGGACAGGAGTTGGGGGGAAAAAGCGAACGGAAGGGGAAATTGGGCCTGAAGCCTGACCTGCCAGCCCTGCTCGTCGTGGGGGGCGGCGAGGGAATGGGCAAGGTCTTCCCAATAGCCAGAGCCATCGCCGAAGCACGCCTGCCCGCCCAACTCCTGGTTATAGCCGGCCGCAACGGGTCGCTTAGACGGCGGCTCAAGATGACCTGGGAGATCCCGACCACAGTCTTTGGCTTTGTGGACAACATGCCGGAGCTGATGGCCGCCTCTGAAGTCATCGTCACCAAGGCCGGGCCGGCCACCATCAGCGAGGCCATCATCTGCGGACTGCCCATTATCATCAGCGGGGCCATCCCTTACCAGGAAGACCTTAACATCGCCTACGTTGTGGAAAACGGCGTCGGGCAGTTTGCTGAGAAGCCAAGAGAGGTAGTCAACCTATTGCGGGAGTGGCTGCAGCCAGGAAACGGGGAACTGAGTCGGATGGTCCAGAATGCCCACCGTCTGGCACGACCGGAAACGACTTTGGAAGTTGCTCGTCTAATCGCTGATCTTTGTTAGTTGGAAGTTGGAGGTTGGAGATTGGAGATTGGAAGTTGGAGAGTGGAAGATGGGACTTCCCCCCAAAAGTTGGGGGGGATTGAGGGGGGGGCAGAAACAAAGCGATGATTGGAATAGAAGAAGCGCGCCAGTATTACAACGACGCCGATGCAGCCCATGACTTCGACCATGTGTTACGAGTGCTGACCCTGGCTGAGCGCATCGGCCAGGCTGAAGGGGCGGCGATGGAAATCGTGCGTACAGCCACGCTCCTCCACGACGTGGCTAGGGCCGAGGAGGAGCGCACTGGGGCTTGCCATGCTAAGGCAGGGGCAGGGCGGGCCCGCCAAATCCTGGCCGGCCACCCCGCCGATAAGGTCGAGGCCGTGGCCCAGGCCATCGCCTCCCACCGCTTCCGGGATGAAGTCGTTCCTCAGACCCTGGAAGCCAAGGTCCTCTACGACGCCGATAAACTGGACGCTATAGGAGCCATCGGCATCGCCCGGGCCTATGCCCTGGCCGGCAAACGAGGCCAGCACCTCTGGGCCGAGACCCCCGCCGGCTCACCCAGTGAGTCACAATCCCCCTATTACACACCGGTCCACGAGTTCATCTTCAAGCTCTCCCAGCTCAAAGAAGCGCTCTTCACCGCCACCGCCCGCCAGATAGCCGAGGAACGCCACCGTTACATGGTCGAATTCTTCGCCCGACTGGAAGAGGAAGTGCAAGGGAAACGCTAGCACAAACCGACAGTATTCCTGTGAATGTAATCGAAATCGCCTGAAAATTTTAAGGTTCGCTGAGCAAATTTTAAGGTTTGCCCTCTGTTTTAGCTTGCTTACTCAAGGAAAGTCGGTATAATATTAGCATGGTGCAACTCCTGACGTGGGGACGCAGGAGCCTGATTGAGGAAGGCGAGGTCGCTCCTTCGAGCCTCCGGGGGCCTCGCCTTCTTCCCTTCAGGATGAGTTAGAGCAATTTGCTCTTGCTTATGATTCGCGACCTGGAAGGAAAGCCACCCTGCTCTAGGCCAGAGCAACGGGTACCGTAAGATCTGTCTACAAGGTTAAGGGAGATTGATGGAAATGGAAGCAATAGACGAAATGCGAGACGAGAAGCTGACTCTACTCAATGCCAGAGAGGCTGCTCAGTACCTGCGGGTGAGCTTGTTCACTTTAAGCAGGATAGAGAGGGAGGGCGGACTAGTTCCCTTCCGCACACCTGGGGGCCATCGCCGATATAGTCTCAGGATGTTGCACGAGTACCTCGAAAGCAGCCGCAATTCTTGGACCCTTAGAAGCGATGCCACGCAGCGCCGGCAAGGGGCAGCCAGTTCTGGGAACAGCGAAAGACCGCAGTTGGAACTAGCCCAAGCTTGAGCCCTTTTGGGCCAAAAGATAATTGGATCTAGAGCATAATCTTGTGGAAATGCTGATCTAGCCGAGGTCAATAGGCCTCGGCTATTTCTTTGAGTGGATAATACCGGTCTTCTGTGATATAATTGACTACAGAGTGAAAAGGGCCAACGGGAGACTGGGGGAGGAGAGATGCTGAGACAAGGCAAAGCCCGGAGTGTAAGCACAGACTACGAGAAGGAACGAGAGCACATGGTCAAAAGTCAGTTGGCCCGCCGTGGCATCAAGGACAAGCGAGTGCTGGAGGCTATGCGCCAGGTACCTCGTCACCTATTCATCCCGGAGAGCATGCACAGTCTAGCCTACTGTGACGGTCCTCTGCCCATTGGACACGGGCAAACCATCTCCCAGCCCTACATCGTAGCTCTGATGACCGAAATCCTGGAGCTCGCAGGGCAAGAAACGGTTTTGGAAGTCGGCACGGGCTCCGGCTACCAGGCAGCCATCCTGAGCCACCTGGCCCGTCAAGTGTACAGTGTAGAACGCCACGCCGTGCTGGCTCAACAAGCTGAGAAGATCCTCGCTCAACTGGGCTACGACAACATCGT
Source organism: Anaerolineae bacterium (assembly GCA_049589355.1). Taxonomy (GTDB): domain Bacteria; phylum Chloroflexota; class Anaerolineae; order VGOG01; family VGOG01; genus JBAWAP01. The sequence continues at coordinate 31,358 of JBAWAP010000188.1, read as the reverse complement.
GGTCAGGGTGGGCAATGGCACCCTGGGCTGGCCGGAACACTCCCCCTACGAGGCCATCATCATCACTGCCGCTGCCCCAGATGTCCCCCGGCCTTTGACGGACCAGTTGGCCGATGGGGGGCGTTTGGTGGCCCCGGTGGGGAGCCAGTGGTCCCAGGTGCTGGTTAAGGTGAGGCGTCAAGGGGACCTACTGATAAGGGAACGCCTAACCGCCGTGGCTTTCGTGCCCCTAGTAGGGGAATACGGTTGGGAAGAGTAGATGATCTTCACGAGGGAAAGCCCGGTTTTCGCCGATCGGCTGGATGCGGGCCGGCAATTGGCCAAGGAGATGCTGCACAGAGAATACGATGGTGAGGAAGCCATCGTCCTGGCCATCCCGCGCGGCGGCGTGCCAGTAGCCTATCCTGTAGCCAAGGCCCTGAGGGCTCCCCTTGATCTGATCATCCCTCGCAAGATCCCCATTCCCGGCAACCCCGAGGCGGGCTTCGGGGCTGTCACCGCCGACGGCACAGTGATCCTAAATCAACCCCTAGTGGCTCAGCTTGGCCTCCCCCCAGAGGAAATCGCGGCCCTGGCACAGCAAGTTCTGGGCGAGGTGCGGCGGCGAGTCGAACAGTACCGTGGCAACCGCCCTCCGCCAGGGTTGAAGGGAAAGACGGCCATCCTTATAGACGACGGGCTGGCTTCGGGTTTCACGATGATTGCTGCCATCAGGGCTGTGCGCCGACAGGAGCCAGCAAAGGTCGTCGTGGCTGTGCCAGTCAGCCCAGCAAGTTCTGTGCGGCAGGTTGAACCTCTGGCGGATGAGTTGGTCTGCCTCATAGTGCGGGAGACACGAAGCTTTGCCGTGGCCAGTTTCTATCAACACTTCCCCGACCTTACCGACGACGAAGTGAAAGCCTACCTGAGAGCTGTAGAAGAGGGGAACTTTATGTAAAAACACTTGACATATCACTGTTATTGTGCTATAATATATATGCCTTGAGAGTAAATGCGACTGAGACCCATCTTGAGGACAGTTAATCACTGGGGTGCCCGTAGGTCGCATTTTTTGTGTGGGCCTCTCAACCCCTGCCAGAAGAGGGTGTGAATAGAATGATCAGGTTAAACCTGGCCAGATTGTTGGAAGAACCAGTCGGCTCTAAAATGAGATTCGACATAGACGAGGCCCAACAGAGGCTGGCAGAAGATCTATTCGTGGAGTTTGTGCGGGGAACCATCGAATTCACACGCACCAACAGAGGCATCTTTGGCGAAGGGCAGTTACACAGCCAGGTACAGCTAGAATGTGCCCGCTGTCTGGAGATCTTTTCTCAGCCAATTGATTTCCATCTGGAGAGTCAATTCGGCGTGCCCCCTGTAAGACCCCAAGGAGGAACGATTTTTCCCATCGGGGTGAAGGGCATCTTAGACCTCACCGAGGCCTTACGAGAACAGATCCTGCTGGATCTGCCCATGCGACCGCTTTGTAAACCCGACTGTCGTGGGTTATGCATCAAGTGCGGAAAAAACCTAACCGAGGGGCCTTGCGACTGCGTGCAGGAAATCATCGATCCCCGCTTGGTAGGGCTCAAGGAACTGCTATAGAACGGAGATTTGAAGGATGAGTATATACCCAGAAAGAGAAATAGACACAGTAGCGGAGCTTATGGAAAGAGCTGAAATGCAGGGGCACCTTACCCTCGATGATGTACTGGAGGCCTTTCCTGAGGTGGAGGAGAACTTGGAGGAACTGGAGGAGGTCTTCATTTATCTTCAGGAGGCAGGTATCGAGATCTACGAGGATGAGAGAGGAGAAACTGCCGACAAAGGGATAAAAGAGAAAGAAGAAAGTACAGAGGAAGAAGAGCAAGAAGACAAAGATGTTCTCGATTTGAGTGGCATCTCCAGCGACGATTCCATTGGCCTGTATCTAAAAGAGATGGCCCGCGTGCCCCTTCTGACGACTCAGGAGGAAATAAAGCTGGCTAAGCTTTTGGAAAGAGGCGAAGCGGCCCAGCGTCGCCTGAGCAAGGACGGTCACGCCCCAGAAGAGCGAAGGAAGCTGGAGCGAGCTATTGACGAAGGTAGAGCAGCCCGAGAGCACCTCATTAAGGCCAACACCCGCCTGGTGGTCAGCATCGCCAAGAAATACATGGGGCGAGGGGTGCCATTCCTTGATTTGATCCAGGAGGGTAACCTTGGGCTGATGAAAGCTGTCGAGAAGTTCGACTATCGGCGAGGCTACAGATTCAGTACCTATGCGACTTGGTGGATTCGCCAAACCATCACCCGGGCCATCGCCGACCAGGGGCGCACCATCCGCGTCCCTGTTCACATGAGTGACCGCATCAGGAGACTCTACAAGACAGCAAGGCGACTTGAGCAGGAGCAGGGACGCAAGCCTACCCCCGAGGAGATAGCCGAGGAGTTGAAACTGGAACCCCGCAAGGTGCGATGGATGCTTAGAGTGTCATGGCGCCCCCTCTCTCTAGAAAAGCCAGTAGGTGAGGAGGAGGATAATGAACTGGGAAGCTTCATCGAAGACGACACCACCCCTACCCCCACCCAGAGCGCCTACGAGCAGTTGTTAAAGGAGAAAATGGAGGAGGTCTTAGCTACCCTTACACCTCGCGAGGCTCGCATTTTGCGCCTGCGCTTCGGCCTGCAGGATGGAAGAAGTTACACTTTAGAGGAAGTGGGGCAAAAGTTCGGCCTGACGCGGGAGCGCATTCGCCAAATCGAGGGCAAGGCTCTGCGCCGATTGCGCCACCCACGTCGCAGCCGCCAACTGAAGGAGTATCTTACCTAAACAGAAGTCACGGTGCCCCTGTAGCTCAGAGGATAGAGCAGAGGTTTCCTAAACCTTGTGTCGGGGGTTCGACTCCCTCCAGGGGCGCCTCTTGGCCAGCGATAAACAAAAGTTTCATGGGAGCCCCTCTGAATCAATTCCTGAGAGGGCTTCTTTTTTCTCCTTGCTTTTTCGGCTCATTTCAGCTAGGATAACCACCCCCAGTGGGGACACGCTGCTCTATGTTGCCCTACAAGCAACGCCTCCCCGCTTTGCTGCCGAAGACAGCGAAAGCCCACCCCGAATGTTTGTGGCCCTCCTGGCCTCGCCCCGTCGTGGCCTTCGAACCATCCTCAAAGACGTAGCTAAACGCTTTCTCCAGGCCAGCCTTGTGACCTTAGCCATCTCGATCATCCTGGCTTTGCTTATTGCTCGCTCCATTGCTAAACCTCTGCGGCGCATGACCGCCGCTACCGAGGAAATCGCTCGCGGCAACTATGACCAAACTTTGGACATCACATCCTCCGATGAAGTAGGTCGCTTGGCAGCTAGTTTCAACACCATGGCCCGTGAGGTAAAAGCCTCCCGCCAGGCTCAACGAGACTTTGTAGCCAATGTGTCCCACGAGCTCAAGACACCCCTAACCTCTATCCAGGGATTCTCACAAGCTATCTTGGACGGCACAGCCGACGATGAACTGAATCGCTACCGAGCAGTGGAAATCATCAGCGGCGAAGCCAATCGGATGTCTCGGCTCGTAGGCGAGTTACTGGATTTGGCCCGTATTGAGTCAGGGCAAATTGAAATGATACGCGAGCCTGTGGATCTAGCCAAGATATTAGGAGTAAGCGTTGAGAAATTCGCCCCGCGAGCCGCGGAAGGCAATATAGAACTGGAATTAGACACGCCTGATTTACCTCCTTTAACCGGCGATAAGGATCGGCTAGCCCAAGTATTTACCAATCTCCTGGACAATGCCCTGAAGCATACCCCTTCAACCGGGAAGGTGACGATTAAGGCACAGGAGGTAAAGGAGAAACCGAGGAAAAGAGAAATAATAGCCTCAATGGTAGAAATCGCCGTGACCGACACAGGGCCTGGTATCCCTCCAGAAGACCTAGAGCACATCTTCGAACGCTTTTATCAAGTGGACAAATCAAGGGCTGGCAAAGACAGAGGAATAGGCCTTGGACTAACTATTGCTAAACAAATCGTTGAAGCTCATGGAGGCAAGATAATTGTAGAAAGCGTAGTAGGATTAGGGACCAGATTCACTATTACTTTGCCAATTGAGCATGAGAGTTATTAACTATCTACCTTGTCATTTCTTAGATATAGTAGTCGTAGTAGGCTTTGTGGAGAACTGGAAAGCTGCCGCGCTTATAGAGCTAGCAACTAATGGTTGGGGAGGTGATGCGAGGAAGCGCAGGCTGTAGGGAATAGTGGGGTAGCTGTAGCAAATAGGGGTGTGGATAAAGTTGGGGATAAATATGGGGTTAAAGAAACTGAATTCACAAGAAAACCCTTGATAATCAGTGATACCTGCTACAAGATATAGAGTAGGCTCTCTAGTGCAGCACAATATCTGGGGCATGGAGTGTCGCGTGGGCGTGTTAAAGTTATCCCCAATCCCACCTTGTTATCCACAGATAACAAGCAGTTATCAACAGGCTCTATCAACAAGTGGATCAGGGAGAAAAACAAAGGAGATGGGCATTTATAGCTGTCTCATCTCCTTGTTCTGTCCCAAAGTGAAGTAAGTACTATCTCGCGTCGTTGTTGTGGAGCATCTTCCTGATGGCTAATATCTCGCGACGTAGTATTTCATCTCTCTCTGTTTGATCGCTGATCTTCTTCAGGCCATATAACACAGTGGTATGGTCACGTCCTCCCAAAACCTTCCCTATCTGAGGTAAAGAGGCTTGTGTTTCCTGGCGTGTTAGATACATGGCAATCTGGCGTGGCTTAATCACCTTCTTGTTACGGCTTCGCCCCTTGAGATCCTCAGGACCCAGGGAATAGAAATCGGCCACAGCCTCAATCACAGCCTCTGGAGTGCACTTTTTCTGATTAACGAGCATGCCCTGCAAAGCAACGGCAGCCGACTCAATCGTCAGGGGCTGTCTTTCTGATATAGCCTCGGCTACAACTCGGTTCAAAGCCCCCTCTAACTCACGGACGTTGCTCATGAACTTGTGGGCAACATATTCGATAACCTGATCAGGTACAGGTATTAGAAGGGATTCTCGTTTGAAGCGCAAGATGGCGATGCGAGTTTCCAGATCTGGTGGTTGGATGTCAGCTATGAGCCCTCCCTCGAAGCGGGAGCATAAGCGCTCCTCCAGGGTGAGAATAGCCTTAGGAGCACGGTCACTGGAGATGACGATCTGCTTGTTAGCAGCGTGCAGAGCGTTAAAAGTATGGAAGAACTCCTCCTGGGTGCTCTCCTTGCCAGCAATGAAGTGGATATCATCCAATAGCAACACATCTATGGTCCGGTACTTACCTCTAAAATTCTCGGTGCTATGATTGCGGATGGAATTGATTAATTCATTAGTGAACTTTTCGGAGGAGGCATAGAGCACCCGGAGGCCTTTGTCTTGGCAGGCGTGGCCTAGCGCGTGCATAAGGTGAGTCTTGCCCAACCCCACACCCCCGTAGATAAATAGGGGATTGTAAGCCTTGGCCGGATTCTCAGCCACCGCCAGAGCAGCAGCGTGAGCCAAGCGGTTGCTGGGGCCAACGACGAAGGTAGAGAAAGTATATCTTGAGTTGAGCATCATTGACGGGGGATTCTTGGCAGTGCTTGTTTCAGATTGGGGAGCTGATGATTGCAGCAAGGGCAGGGGGTCCTCCTCGCCAAGGGTTTTAATGTCTAGGACGAATCTTGCCTCTACAGCGCGGCCCACAATGCCGACCAGGGTGCGCTTGATAATGGACATGAGACGGTTTTCAAGCCAATCTTTGGCATAGGCATTGTGGACTCCTATGATTAGAGTACCATCCTCATAGGAGATGGCTCTGGTGTTCTTGAGCCAGGTATCAAAGGTAGGCTTGGTCATTTGCAATTGTAATTCACCTAGTGCTGCCTGCCAAATCTGATCAGCGTTCATGCTGTCTCTGCGCTGCCTTCTCGCTCACTACGTTTGGTCGGTTAAGCTGCCTTTGGTTGGCTTCGGCCTAAGGACTTCGGTTGAGCTCAGTCGAAGCCCTCAGCCGAACGGCCTGGGGCTGCCCCAAGAAAGAATAATGTATCGCTTGTGATTATGTAGATGCCTAACGGCTTTTCGAGCGTCCTTGCTCAAGCAGTTGTTTTTTTGGCAGATATGTTTCGGGGGTTTAGTAGGTGCTTATGGTGCAACTTAGAACATGGGGTGTTCAATGGAAGCTGTGGTGACACAAGGTCCTTATGAGGGCAAATCACTAATAACAAAATGATTGCCATAGGTGCTACCTTACCAAGTGGATTCCATTTGCAAGGCGAAATCTCATTGGCGTGCACAAGGCTGCCTTGCGCTACCAGCGAGGGATATTTTACCAAAATTCTCTCCTTTTGACAATGGGTTTTGTGGTGGAGAATCTTAAAGTCTAGAATGTTTTAAGGGTACTTATGTCTAAAGCCAGAGAGCTTTCACCGCACCGCTCACAGCAACGATAGGCGCTTTAACAAAGAGAAATGGGTAATTACTCAGCCACTACAAGTAGTGCTTAGCAAAGTGGATATCTACTACATATTGAAGTATCCGATGATCCCAGTGAGAAACCCACTGAGAAATCCACCAGCTAGATCACAAGGTGTAGTAGGTATATGCCAATTTATGACTAGTTGTTGTGGTGACCAGCCTGAATAGTTACGAGAAAGAGAAATGTTTTGCTGGAACTTGCAGTGATGTCTTATCGAAAACCATCTGCTCGTGTGTTCGAAGGCTTGCTTCCATCACGATAATCGTGTAAAATATCTTAGAGAAAAAGGGCTTAACCGGCAGGGCACCTCCAGGTTTAATGTTAGGCCTGATTGCATCGGTTTACTTAGTTTCAGGCCTCAAGCCGGCAATTTAACAATGGCAAGAGATTCGTTATGGCTACAATGGAGGGCAATCATGGGGATCCTCAAGGTATCAGCGAGATCAAGGTCTACAGCAGTGGCGGGAGCCGTTGCTGGGGTGGTTCGAGAAAGCGGACGAGCTGAGGCTCAGGCAATCGGTGCGGGAGCAGTAAACCAGGCAGTCAAAGCGGTGGCCATAGCCAGGGGGTACCTTGCTCTCGATGGGATAGATGTGATCTGTATTCCTGCCTTCGCCGATGTGGAAATCGAGGGCAAACAGCGCACGGCGATAAAGTTGATTGTGGAGCCCCGATGACCAGTCGGGTTGACCTACACTTACACAGCACAGCTTCCGATGGCCGGTTTTCTCCTTCGGATTTGGTGGCGATGGCGCTAGAGCGCAATCTCTTGGCTATTGCCATCACCGATCATGACACGACGGAGGGCATTGATGAGGCTTTGGATGCAGCCAGGGGTACAGAGCTTGAAGTCATTCCTGGGGTGGAGATTAGCGCCCAGGTCCCCCACGAGGAGGTTCATCTGCTTGGCTATTACATTGACCATCATGACCCGGTTCTGGAGAAGAAGCTGTGTGCCTTCCGTAAGGCTCGTCTTCACCGGGCTAAGGCGATGTTGTCCAAAATAGCAGCTCTGGGATTCCCGGTACAATGGGAGATGGTGGCCAAGTCGGCAGGCAGTGGCTCCGTTGGACGGCCGCACATCGCCCAGGCCATGCTCGAGATGGGATATATAGCTTCCACTGACGAAGCTTTTGCTCTTTACATCGGGCGCAATGGTCCTGCCTACGTGGATCGCTATAAACTCAGTCCTTCAGAAGCTGTGTCTATGATCAAAGAGGCGCGTGGGTTACCCGTATTGGCCCACCCCCTCAAAGTAACGCATTTCCTGCCCTCTTTGATAGAACAGGGGCTGGTTGGCCTAGAGGTGTATTATACCGGTTACTCGGCGGAGGATATACGGAAATTAGCTTGTCTTGCCCGCAAATTCGGCCTGATACCCACGGGAGGCAGCGATTTCCACGGCCCAGGCGTGCTGGATACTGTTGAAATAGGAGGCATATGGGTACCAGTGGAGTCGGTAAAACGGCTGCAGGACTTGGCAAAGATAAGGGTCTAACTCCGGTCGCGATGCCGTTTACCTCTGGCAGCTCTGTCCTTACTTCCTAGATCTTTAGCCGGTATCTCGACGGTCACTTCGCTCTCTAGTTCCACGCTAACCGTTTCTTTGAGGACGTTGATACCAGTTACTTTGCCTGGGCCATGGGGGGTGATCACCTTTTCCCCAACCTGAGGCAGGCTGCTTCTGACTTCAGTGTAATACTCGTTTTCGTAAGTCAGACAGCAGAGCAACCGTCCACACAGCCCCGATATCTCCATCGGGCTGAGGGGTAGATCCTGCTGTTTTGCCATTTTAATGGAGACAGGGCTGAATTCACTGAGGAAGGAAATACAACATAGGGGGCGCCCGCAACGGCCCAGGCCGCCCATAAACTTGACCTCATCGCGCACCCCGATCTGTCTCAATTCTATCTTCGTCTTGAAGGTCTTGGCCAGGTCTCGTACCAGATCTCGAAAGTCTATCCGCTTCTCGGCTACGAAGTAGAAAGCCAAGTGGCTGCCATCGAAGCTATACTCAGCCTTGACCACCCTCATGGGCAAACCGTACTCGGCCACCTTTTCCCGGCACACTTCCAAGGTCTTGGGCTCAAGACGGCGATAATGCTCCATCTGCACCAGGTCCCAAGGTTCGGCCCGGCGAACGATGCCCTTCAATTGGCTGATCACCTCGTCCTCCGGGACCTCTTTAAGGGCTATGGCCACCTCCCCCGCCTCGCGGCCTCGCGTCGTCTCCACGATAACGTAATCGCCAACTTCTAAATCCTCGAAGCCAGCGGGGTCGAAATAATAGATTTTGCTCACCGGTTTAAAACGAATTCCCACTACCTTTGGCATCTGTTTCCTCTATCTTGTGGGCAAGCTTAGCATCAACACTTCCAAGGTCAGGCGAGTGTTGGCGTTGTGCTCCAGTCGCCAGGTGGCGGCCCGCAGGGCCTCTACGAAGTCCCGCACCAGGGCTAGGTTGTACCGCTGTGCCTGGGCCCTCAAGGTGTCCTCTCGATCAATGTTGATGATCTCTGCCGAGCTTCCACTTGCCGTCAGGAGCAAGTCGCGCCACCAACTGAGCCACAGTTGGAGCAACTCTCGCAGTGCTTCGGGGTTACGGCTGATCTGTTGGGCATACCCCATGCGTTGTACTCGCCCTTGGCCCATCAGTTCCATCATTTCATCAAGATGCCTATCCCGTCGGGTAAGTAAGGCATCATTTTGGCTAGCCGCCACTGCCCAGCCTAGGCGGCCGCCAGAGAGGCGGGCCAGAAGCTGGGCTCGTTCGACATCCACCCCCCAGCGCTCCTGGAGGGACCTTTGCACCGTTTCGGTGGCTAGAGGCCGCAGGTTGAGCACCTGGCAGCGGGAAATGATGGTGGGTAACAACGCTTCGGCCTCGCTGGCTGTAAGTATCAGGACCACGTGAGGTGGAGGCTCCTCCAATGTTTTGAGCAGACAGTTGGCGGCTTCAATAGTGGCTTGCTCCATCTGCCGTATGATATAGACCTTCCAGCGTCCCTCTAAAGGAAAGAGGGCTGCCTCGCGCCGCAATGTCCGCATCTGGTCTATCTTGATGGTGCCCCCTTCTCCTTCGATGACCTGGACATCGGGGTGGCTGCCGTGGGCGATCTTGCTGCAGGCCAGGCACTGGCCACAGGGCTTCTCCTTGTCGAGACAGTTTAGAGACCGAGCGAAGTCAAGAGCCAGAGATCTTTTGCCTATCTGAGGTGGGCCTGTCAGGAGATAAGCGTGGGCAACCCGCTCACTCGCCAGGGCACCTTTCAACAGGTCCACAGCCCGCTTGTGACCCACCACCTGCCACATCGCCCCCCCCTTTACACAACTTGCTTCACCTATATTGTACCATAGATCACCTTTCATTCCAAATGTCAATTGCAGGCTTCAACTTTTCGAGGACAGGGCAACGCCAGGGTTGCCCCCACCGGTGGGGTATTTGAGAAACCTTTTATGGGGACAACCAAACGGATAGAGGCTTTCAAAACGTCTGCCTTAGCAGGCGTGCGCAGCGAAAGCCCGGGGAGTACGAGGGGTGCCCCCTCGCTTTTCTTCTCCCCCCACATATTGGGGCTTGTGCCAAACCGCTGCGCAAGCCCTTAGCTTTTGCCAGTTGACAGTTGGGAGCGGCGGTGATAGAATTGGCCCTGCGATTGTGACTGTTATCAACGTGAGAAGGAAACGTGAAATTGGATTCAGTTAGCCCGGATAAGGCAGGCTCCCTTCTCTTGGTGAGTGCCTGTCTGGTGGGCATCCCCTGCCGATACGACGGCGGCAGTTGCCCCAATGGCCTGCTACAGGCTTTGGCTATGCAAGGTGACATCTTACCTCTCTGCCCAGAGGTGCTGGGCGGGCTTCCCACACCTCGTCCCCCAGCCGAGATCCAGGGCGGCGACGGGGGCGATGTCCTGGAGGGACAGGCTCGGGTGGTGAACACCGAGGGGAAGGATGTCACCGCCGAGTTTTTAGCCGGGGCACAAAAGACGTTGCGCATCGCCCATCGCTGGGGCATCAAAGAGGCTATTCTGAAGGCCCGAAGTCCTTCTTGCGGCGTGGGCCAAATCCACGATGGGAGCTTCAGCGGCCGCTTGGTAGAAGGGGACGGCGTGACCGCAGCTCTCTTGAGGCAAGAAGGGATCACCGTTAAAAGCGAGGAAAAGTGGGAAAAGGAGGAAGCGCGATGAGAAAGATCGTGGAGTGCGTGCCCAATTTCAGCGAAGGGAGGCGGAAGGAGGTCATTGATCAGATCGCGGAGGCCATAGCTATTGTGCCCGATGTCCACGTGCTGGACGTTCAGTCCGACGCCGACCACAACCGCACAGTGGTGACCTTCGTAGGAGAACCGGAGGCTGTGGAGGAGGCCGCCTTCCGAGGCGTCGGGAAAGCAGCGGAACTCATTGACATGAATCTGCATCGGGGCGAGCACCCTCGCATAGGAGCGGCCGACGTAGTGCCCTTCGTGCCCATCAAAAACGTAACCATGGGGGATTGCGTGGCCATAGCCCGACGGGTGGGAGAGCGGGTGGGTCGAGAGCTGGGCATTCCCGTCTATCTCTATGAAGAAGCAGCTACGCGACCCGAGAGGCGGAATCTGGCCGAGGTGCGGCAAGGTGAATATGAGGGGATCAAAGCTGAGATCGAAACCAATCCCGAACGGGCGCCTGACTTCGGCCCTCAGCACCTGGGCAAGGCGGGAGCCACAGCTATTGGGGCTCGGCCGCCCCTCATTGCTTTCAACGTCTATTTGGGCACCGATGATGTGGAGGTCGCCAAGGCCATCGCCCGCGCCGTGCGCCACTCCTCCGGTGGCCTGCGCTATGTCAAAGCCCTGGGTCTCTTGGTTAAAGGCAAGGCTCAGGTGTCAATGAACTTGACTGACTATCGCCAGACGCCTGTCCACCGAGTGGTAGAGATGATCCGCCGAGAGGCAGAGCGCTATGGCGTGGCCGTGATAGAAAGCGAGCTCATTGGCCTTATACCCAACGAGGCATTGGTAGAGGCTGCGAAATTCTACCTGCAACTGGACGGCCTCTCGTCCGATCAGATTTTGGAGAACCGTCTGGCCGACCTTATCCAGCAGAGGTAAGCGCTTTGCCTGAGACTGAGAACAGTCCACAAGACACCTTGGTCTTAATAACCAGCGCCCTCACCTTAGCCTTGGTCATCTCAGCCATCGCATTGGGCTGGCGGCCTTCTGCTCAACCCACCGTCCTGGGGACTCCCACGCCAACGCCAACCTTTACTAGTACCCCCACGTCCACAACCACGCCAACAGCAATACCGACGTTGACCCCCACCAGTACGCCTACGTCCAAACCCACGTCAACCCCCACTGGTACCCCTACGTCCACACCTACACCCACCACGACGCCGACGCCTAGCCCAACTGCCAGTCCCACGTTGACACCAACGCCTACCCCAACGTCAACGTCTACGCCGACAAAGAGACCAGGTCCTCCCCAAGACCACTACTGGCTGGAGCGCCCCATCGGCCCTGAGGGTCAAGCCCAGGCAAGTCGCTTTTTTCCCTACGGTACCACGGCCAACGGCCTCTATATTCTCCATCACGGGGTGGACATGGAGAATCCCATTGGCACCCCCGTCCTGGCTGTCGCCTCAGGGACGATCATCGTCGCTGGCACCGATCAGGCCAATGCTTACGGCCCCCAAACCGATTTCTATGGTCAGCTTGTAGTGGTTCAGTTGGATAGAAAGTTCCGCGAGCAGCCCGTCTTTGTACTTTACGGTCACCTCTCGCGAGTAATGGTTCACGTTGGCCAGCAAGTGGCGAGAGGCGACGCGCTGGGCGAGGTGGGAATGAAAGGGATAGCCATCGGGCCCCACCTTCACTTCGAGGTGCGGGTGGGAGCCAACGCCTACACCAATACCCGCAACCCGGAGCTGTGGCTGAAGCCCTTGCCCGGCCACGGGACAATCGCCGGGCAGTTGTTGGATGCCCGAGGGCATCTCATACCTGAGGCTCTCATCACCTTTCACCGGGCTGAGGAGCCCGACAGGCGATGGCGGGAGACCTGGACCTATGTTAGTGATGAGGTTAACTCTGACGATGAGTGGGGAGAGAACTTCCTGATGGGGGATGTGCCGGCCGGCTCCTATGTCCTGAAGACCAGGATAGACGGACGGTTGTACACCCAAGAGGTAAAGGTCACCGCCGGGAAGACCTCTTTCATCACCCTGGAGACGAAGGAGTAGACCCGATTTCCCTTATCTGGAAGCTCTGCCATTCGCAGTTCCACCTCTTCATGCGCCATCCAACTAGGTGGTCTGTGTCTCCGAGGCTCGGTAGACCTGGCCGAAGAGATGGGCTTCTACCAGCGAGGCCCAGAGACCGGTGAAGAGTACCCCGACACCGCAGAGGATCACCCCAAATCCGCCGATGAAGTTGGCCAGTACACTGAGGAGGAAGGCGATGATGTAATTGGCCAGGTTGTTTGCGATGAAGTTGAAAATCTCGCCGAACTGGAAGCCAGATATAAACTCACCTGTGATGGCGTACCGGATGGTAGCCGCCGGGGCGACTACCGCGACCAGGAAACCCCACAGGACGCTGAGGCAGTTCATACAGGCCAAAAACGCCCCTATGGCTTCACTCTCCTCAGCGATGACAGCTCCCATCCAACTTAGGCACGAGACAAAGATGATGGGAAGGCTGTAGATCAGGAGGATCAGGAAGAGCATCAGCCCCTTCGTAAATTTGGGGCCCAGGTCAGCCCAATCAGGCAGCGGCCTGGGGTTGCCATCCATCACATTCTTGAGCGTCTCCACCATGTAGCCAAGAATGAAGGGGATGCCGATCACGATGAAGCTGAGCAGGACGAAAAGCGCACCGATGAGTATCTTGGTAACCCAGTTCTCGTCATCAAACACGTAGGTGAACGATTTCCCGATGTCCATTTGTTTCCTCCTCTAGGATTTGTTGTTGCCCAAGATGTACAGATCCTCAGGGCGATGTAAAACTGACGTTTATTATACCAAGGTTTCTAGTTCCTTGCAATCTACGTAAGGCCGCCGGTTGAGAGTCCCTTTCAACGCTAAATGGGCAAGGCCAACCATTGGGCCAAAGCGAAGTGTAGCAGTCCCAGTGCACCGAGTTCGAGGAAGGCAGCCAACAGCCCCAACATCAGGGGCAAAAAAGCATCGTGCCAACTCTGGGCTTTGCTCTCCCGCCGGGTCACGATCAAGACGATCATGGTGTTTATGAGCGTCAGCATGGCCAGCACCCCCAGGATGCTCAAGATGGATAAGGGGTACAATAGAGAACTCGCTTGCGTCTGAACGATCCAAATGAGTAGAGCCGCTGGAATCAAGAGATAGCCCAGTTCACGAAAGCTGCGGATCACCCTCTCGGTGTTGGCCTCTTTCCAGAGGAGGAAACTGAATACTGGATAGACGATGATGCTCAAGGCCAGGCCGTTCAAAATACCCGTACTCAAGCGCAGAAGATTGTGGGGCTCGTAGAGGTAGGGGACGTTGGGGAAGAGGGCCAGGAAAGAGTTCAGGCCGTCAATGCCCCATAGAACGATGAATCCGACCAATGAGGCTAGAACCTCGCTGGGCGGTAGGCCGCTGGCACGCCATCTCCTCAGCGCAGCCAGGCCCAAGAAACCCAGGAGAGCACCTAAATAGGTCCCCGTGCAGCGAGCGCAGAGCGGGAGCTGCCTCCCGCCGATGATGAAAGAGTGGCTCGGTATCTGCCCGCAGACCCCCCCACCAAATAAGCTAAGGATGTCTAAGAAACCTTGAATCTCCATCGGTCGAAGCACTACAGGGAATTTGACTTGTTACTCGGTGCCTCGTTACTCATTCGGATTATACAACTGACCGGAAGTTAGGTCAAACCTGCGTTCTATAACCTTAAAATTTCTCCAGATGGCCTTTTTACAGCCCTCTGGAACTACGCTAAAATCGTTTTTTTTGGTATAATACAAGCAGCATCCGCAAACGGTTTCGATGTGGTAGGAGCGTTTCATGCGTCCTTTTGTTCACCTCCACGTGCACAGCGAATACTCCCTGCTCGATGGCTTGGGTCGGATACAGGACTTGGTTGTTCGGGCCAAGGAGCTAGGCATGCCAGCCCTGGCACTCACTGACCACGGAGCTATGTACGGGGCCATCGAGTTCTACCAGGCAGCTAAGAGGCATGGCGTAAAGCCGATCATCGGCATCGAGATGTACATTGCCCCGCGCGGCATGAAGCAGAGAGACTCCAAAAAAGACAGGAAACCTAGCCATATCACCCTTCTGGCCAAGGACAACGTTGGCTATTACAACCTGCTCCAGATAGCCACGGCCGCAGAGCTTGAAGGCTTCTACTACAAACCCCGCGTGGACAAAAAGTACCTGGCCGAGCACGCCCAGGGGCTGATCGCCCTCTCAGGCTGCCGTTCAGGGGAGATCCCCCGGTTAGTGTTGAAGGGGCAGTTAGATAGGGCTCGCGATGCGGCCGCCTGGTACCGCGATGCCTTCGGACAGGGCAATTTCTATCTGGAGCTACAGAGACACGAGGGGATCCCTGAGCTGAAACAGGTAAACGAGGGGCTCATTGCCTTGGCTAATGAAATGGGCATCCCTCTCGTGGCCACCAACGACGTCCACTACGTGCGGCCCGAGGAGGCTAAGGCTCAGGAGATCCTCCTCTGCATCCAGACCAACACCACTATCAATGATCCCAAGCGCATGACCATGGGTGACGAAAGCTTCTACCTCAAGAGCGGCGAGGAAATGGCCGCGCTCTTCTCCGATGCGCCGGAAGCAGTGGAGAATAGCTTGCTTATCGCCGAAAATTGTAACCTGGATTTGAAGAGCGAGGGCTATCACTTGCCGATCTTCGAGGTTCCCGAGGGCTACGATGCCGAAAGTTATCTGCGTCACTTGTGCCAGGAGGGCTTGAAGGATCGCTATGCCATGGTCACCCCGGAGATCGAGGTCCGCCTCCGGCACGAACTGGGCCTCATTCATCAGATGGGTTTCGATGCTTACTTTCTGATTGTTTGGGATCTTTTACGTCATGCCAAAGATCAGGACATCTGGTGGAATGTGCGTGGTTCCGCGGCCGGCAGCATCGTGGCCTATACCTTGGGCATTACGAACCTGGATCCGCTGAGGCACGGCCTCATCTTCGAGCGCTTCCTCAACCCGGGTCGGGTGACCATGCCCGACATTGACCTGGACTTCCCGGACGAGCGCCGCGACGAGATGATCCAGTACGCAGTGCAAAAATATGGCCCTGACAGGGTGGCCCAAATCATCACCTTCGGCACCATGGGCGCGCGGGCAGCCATCCGCGATGCTGGCCGAGCACTGGACATCCCTCTGCCCGAGGTAGATGCAGTGGCCAAGATGATCCCCTTTGGGCCCAAGATCAAGATCCAGGATGGCCTGGACAAAGTATCAGAACTCCGAGATCTATACGAGAGCAAGGATTATATCAAAGAGCTCGTTGATACGGCCAAGAGTTTAGAAGGGGTGGCTCGCCATGCCTCGACCCACGCTGCTGGCGTGGTCATCGCCGACGCGCCCATACTCAACTACACCCCGCTGCATCGCCCAACCAGAGGTGAGGACGGGGGCATAGTTGTGACCCAATACCCGATGGAAGTATTGGAAGACATTGGTCTGCTTAAGATAGACTTCCTGGGCCTTTCTACTCTGACCATCATGCGCAAGGCCGTTGATCTCATCCACCAGAATTACGGCATCCAACTGGATATGGACACCATCCCCACCGATGATCCCGCCATTTTCGAGTTGCTCTCCAGTGGCGACGTAACTGGCATATTCCAAGTGGAATCGGCGGGAATGCGTCGCGTCCTCACTGACATGCAACCCACACACTTCGAAGACATCGTGGCGGTATTGGCCCTCTACCGCCCTGGCCCGATGCAGTTCATCCCCAATTACATCGCCCGCAAGCACGGCCAAGAGGAAGTGAGCTATATCCATCCCAAACTAGAGCCCATCCTCAAGGACACCTACGCCATAATCGTTTATCAGGAGCAGGTGATCCGCACTATGACCGATCTGGCCGGTTATTCGGCTGCCGATGCCGACCTGATGCGGCATGCGGTAGGTAAGAAGAAAGAGAAAGAACTCCTCAAACATCGGAAGACCTTCATCGAGGGGGCAGTCAAGTATGGCGGCATCGAATCCGATAAAGCCAAGGAGATCTTTGATGCTATCGAGTATTTCTCCAACTACGGGTTCAACCGGGCGCACGCTGTCTCTTACGCTGTCATCACTTGTCAGACAGCCTGGCTCAAGGCGAAATACCCCGTGGAGTACATGGCAGCCCTGCTAAGCGTGGAACGCAATAATACCGACAAGGTTGGTCTCTTCATCGCTGAGTGTCGTAGAATGGGGATCGAGATCATGCCGCCGGATGTGAACAGGAGTGGGCTGGACTTCACCATAGAAGCAGCAAGCAAGAAGCAAGAGGTAAGGAGCAGGAGGCAAGAAACCAGTTTGCTTCCTGTTGACAGTGCCATCCGCTTCGGTTTGGGTGCTGTAAAGAACGTAGGAGAGGGGCCCATTGAGACTATACTGGCTGCCCGAGAGCACGGCGGCCCCATCAAGGATATCGAGGATTTCTGCGAGCGGGTTGATTTGCGACAAGTAAACCGCCGGGCCCTGGAATGTCTTATCAGGGTCGGAGCCTTAGATGCTCTCGGCCAGCGATCCCAACTGTTGGCCATCATTGATCCCATGATAGCCCTTAGCCAGAGCACTCACCAGGCTCAGGAGGTGGGCCAATTGAGCATGTTCGACGCCTCCAGCGGCTTCTCCCTGGCCATGGAAAGTTCCCTCCCTCTGCCCGACGTACCTGAGGTGCCTCGCAAGGAAATGTTGGCCTGGGAGAAGGAGCTAGTTGGCTTCTATGTCTCCGAACACCCTTTACAACAGGTAGCGGCCAGCTTAGATGGAACGGTGACCGCTTTCTGCGGCGAGATTGACGAGCAGATGGCTGGCCAGAAGGTAGTCATAGCTGGGGTGGTGGCTTGGCTGCGCCCCCATACGACTAAGAACGGCAACCCTATGGCCTTCGTGCACCTTGAGGATCTGCGGGGCAGCATCGAGGTTATCGTCTTCCCCAGTGTTTACGAGAAGACGCATGAGCTTTGGCAGGAGGACAAGGTCCTGGTTGTTAAGGGCAGGGTGGACACAAGTGGCAGGGGGGAGCCCAAGGTGATCTGCGAATCGGTTCAAGATTATCTGCTGATCAGTCGCCCGGTGGATGAGGAGAAGTATCGGCCTGGTAGGCCCCGACACCTCCACATCACCATCCCTCGCACGGGGGAACAGGAGCAGGATATCGAACGCCTGGGGCAGGTGCACAGTCTATTGCGAAGCTATGAGGGTGACGACCACTTCAGCCTCTATCTGGTCAACGACGAGAACCGAGTACAGTTGGAGTTCCCCAACGCTACTACCGACTATTGCCCTGCCTTGGAGAAAGCCCTGGTCGAGATACTGGGAGCAGGGGCAATAAGGGTAGAGAATCAATGACCAATGAGCCAATGATCAAATGACCACAAGGAGGAGGTTCGATGAAACGAGAAGTCATAGCCACCAAGAAGGCCCCGGCGGCGGTAGGCCCTTATTCCCAGGCGATACGCGTTGGCGATTTTGTCTTCACCGCCGGCCAGTTGGCTATAGATCCAGCCACAGGCAAGTTGGTTGAGGGTGGGATCAAGGAGCAGACCCGCCAGGTGCTGAGGAATATCGCCGCTGTGCTGGAGGCAGCCGGCAGTTCTCTAGACAAAGTGGTAAAGACCACGGTGTTTCTCAAGGACATGGGCGACTTCAAGGCCATGAACGAGGTCTACGGCGGGTTCTTTGCTAAAGAACCACCAGCTCGCTCAACCGTAGAGGTGACGAACCTGGCCCTGGGAGCCTTGGTGGAAATTGACGCTATAGCTGTCGTAGGGTAGCGGGCGCATAGGCCAAACTGCGAGGCATAGGACCTGGGAGAGCCCTCACCCCTGCAACTCCACAATCAACTCGTGGATGCGATCCAGCCCCGCCCAGAGGTAGTCGGGCGGCAGGCCGAAACTGATGCGGAGGAAGTGATCCAGACCGAAGTGGTCCCCCGGCACGATGAAGACGCTCTTTTCGTGGATCAACCGCTCCACCAATTCGGTCGAATTGACATCGAGGTGATAACGGGCAAAGGTGATAGCCGCTGCCTGGGGCGGGACCAGGGCAAATGTCCCCTCGTGGCTCTCCAGCCATGCATCCAGAATGGGAAAGCCTCGGCGGATGTAATCGCGTGTTCGCCGGCCCTACCCCCAGCCAATCCGCAGCCCCGGCAAACCGTAGGCTTTGCTCAGACTGTTCATCGCCAGCACTTTGTCGTACCGGCCCCAGAAGGAGGGTGTCTGGGTATCGGTCAGTCGCTTCGATACGCACCTTTGAAGCGCGTTATGGTAGGTATCGCTTGGCGATGCTGGCGCCAATCGTGTAATTGGGATCTACCATGTTGCCCAGGCGTACTTTGCCAATCTGCGAGAGAAGCAGGTAGGCATCCCACTTGTCAAAGCCATAGCTGGCAACCATCCATTGAACGAGGTCGGCATAGGCAATTCGGGCCGCATCCTCCAGGGGGCGTGCGCTTCCGATGCTCATAATGAACTCATCGTTCTCCAGGCGTGGCCAATTCAGAGTCCATCCTTTGACAAGATCGAGGGTCATGGTGGTCGTTGTAGCAAACTCGATGGCCACACCACAAAGCTCGCCATCACCCTGTACCGCGTGAGCGTCGCCAAGATAGAGTAATGCCCCCTCTGAACGCACGGGAAGGTAGAGGGTGCTTCCCGGACCCACGTCGGGCAGATCCATGTTGCCACCGTGATTACCTGGTGTAAGAGAATTGATAGCCTCGATTTCCGGTGCGGTACCGATTGTGCCGATGAACGGTGCATAGGGTAGAGTAATGCGGTCATTCCACTCGACGTACTCTTCGGTAACTTTTACTTTGCGCACGATTTCGGGGAGAGGATCCTGAAGAGTGGCTGTCTTATCCGTACTGGTCAGGCCGCCAAAATAGGGGACAAGGCACGTGGTTCCCCGTGGTTGTGGTCCTCTAGGTTTTATGGAATGGATTTTGACCGCCAGGGCGTCGCCTTTCTCTGCCCCTTCCACATAAATGGGACCACTTTGAGGGTTGAGGAAGGGGACTTTGAGGACCTCAGAAGGCTTTGTATCCTCACTGACCATTTTCCCCCCAAAGGCGTCGCATGTTTCAACGACGATAGTGTCCCCCGGTTTGACATGAAGCACAGGATCTGCGTAGGGACTGATGGTGTAATGGTATCTCTTTTGCACGTCATCGGTAAGATAGTGTTCTGCCATTCTTTGCCTCCTCATAAAATATATAGTAGATTTGCTCAACAAGGAACTGCTCAGCCATAAAGTGCAACGCACTTGTTCACGCTGTTTCAACGGCTTCCCGACGCAGATTACACTCCGCAACAATTGGATTCTGCAACCAAAGTGCGTTGCACCTGAGCAGTCACCTCAACAAATCACTGAGCACCCCGCAGCCTAATGGCACGGCGGTTGCCAAACCCTGCTCTCACGTCTGAATCTCTGAGCAGGATTCGTGAACCCGATAGACAAACAGCGTACGACCTGGCTGGATTGCTCCCAGGATAGGGGACAATGCTATACTTGTGGTAGCATTGCACTATGGGTGGTATTCTATCACAGGTCAGGACGGTTAGCAAACTCCCTACAGTCACAGGCACCTTTTGCTTGCTTTTTGGTGCGAAACTTGGTATAATATGAGAAAGCTTAAGATAAGGAAGATTTCCATGGAAGAGGAGGATGTCCTGTTGCTGGAAGAAAGGAGGGTCCCAAAGGCAGTTGCAGACCGGAATGTTGACGCTATGGAGCACCTCCCGGAGGCAGCCTACGATGTCAAGACCTTGAGTCGAGGCGACATCTTGGAGGGTACGGTGGTGCGGGTCAGCCCTGAGGAGGTCCTGATAGATGTAGGTTGGAAATACGAGGGAACCATCTCCAGTCGCGAATTGGAGAGCATGGGGCCATCGGGTATCGAGGAGATACACATTGGGGACGAGGTGCTGACCTATGTAGTGAGCCCCGAGGACAAGAACGGTCGGATCGTCCTCTCTCTACGCCAAGCTGAGCTGGAGAAGAATTGGCGATCTTTGGAGAGGAATTTCGAGGTTGAGGAGATCTTGGAGGGGACGGTGGCTGGCTACAACAAGGGGGGATTGATTGTCCAATTGGGTCAGGTGCGAGGCTTCGTGCCGGCCTCACAGCTAGTTCCTCCCCCCAGGCAGGGCAAGGAAGAGGCCCTAACTCCTGAGGAGCGCCGAGCAAAGATGGTTGGACAGCAATTATTGCTCAAGATCATCGAATTGGATCGTCAGCGCAACCGCTTGATTCTCTCCGAACGAGCCGCCATGCGCCAATGGCACGGGGAGCAAAAGACTGAGCTATTGGCCAATCTTCAAGAGGGCGATATCTGCCACGGACAGGTTAGCAGTCTGTGCGGGTTCGGCGCATTTGTTGATCTGGGAGGGGCCGACGGCTTGATTCACCTGTCGGAGCTTGCCTGGGGGCGGGTGTCTCATCCCCGTGAAGTACTCCAGGTAGGTGACGAGGTAGACGTCTACGTCCTGAACGTTGATCGGGATAAGCGGCGTATTGGCCTTAGCCTCAAGCGTCTGCAGCCCGACCCCTGGAGCCAAGTTGAGGAGAAGTGCTCGGTGGGTCAGTTGGTTGAGGGTACCATCACCAAGCTGACTAGATTCGGGGCCTTTGCCCGGCTAAAAGGAGACGATATTGAAGGACTTATCCACGTCTCAGAGCTATCGAACGACCGTGTCGCTCATCCCAAAGAGGTGGTCAAAGAAGGGGATACCCTCACTCTGAGGATTATCAGCCTCGACTCAGATCACCGTCGTATGGGCCTCAGCCTGAAAAGGGTCGCTAAAGCTGAGTACGCTGACCTAGACTGGCGAGTTGAACGCGCCGCCATGCTCGAAGAACAGGAGCACGAAGTCGAGGTAGGAAGCGAAGGCAAGGAAGAGGAACTGACCCAGATGGAGAGCGAAGGGGCGGAAGAGACCCAAGAAACCATTTCGGTAGCCGAGAGAGAAGCCCTTTAGTCTACCGAGCTCCTTCTAGCAAATGATAGCGGTGTACTCTTTAGGTAATCGTAACTTGTTTTCACTTGTTGACAGGCATTGGATGCTCGTCGAGCGAGCCGAGCGAGCAAGTAGACGAGAGGGCATGTAGGATGACTGACAAACTCGATAGGTTCACCAAGAGAGCCCGCCGTGTTTTGACCCTGGCTCAAGAGGAGGCTGAGCGTCTTCATCATGGCTACATCGGCACCGAACACCTGCTGTTGGGCCTGATGCGTGAGGAGAAAGGCATGGCTAGCAGGGTCTTAAAGGACTTGGGGGTCAAGCCAAGGCGGGTACAGCAGATAATCGAGAGGATTAGTGGGCCCAGCCGGCAGGCCTCATTTGGCAGGATCCACCTCACTTCACGTACCAAACGGGTGATAGAGCTGGCTTTTGATGAAGCGCGGCGCCTGGGGCACCATTACATTGGCACTGAACATCTTCTCTTGGGGTTAGTGCGCCAGGGTGATGGCGTGGCCATTGATGTGCTGAAGAGCATGGGTGTCAGTTTGGATAAGGTACGCACTGAGACCACGCGGGCCATGATGAAGAACCCCGTCTATGCTGGACATGCAAGACAGGAGAAGAAGACCCCCCTTATTGATCAACTTACTACCGACCTTACATCCTTGGCCGAGGCGGGCAAGCTGGACCCTGTTGTCGGCCGGAAAACGGAGATAGAGCGAGTCATTCAAATCCTCTCACGGCGGACAAAAAACAACCCAGCTCTCATTGGCAAGCCCGGGGTGGGTAAGACGGCTATCGTAGAGGGCCTGGCCCAGCGTATCGTGGCCGGTGAGGCACCGGAACCACTGCTCGACAAGCGCCTGGTGCAGTTGGATGTTGGCTCGCTGGTGGCCGGCACCATATACCGTGGCCAGTTCGAAGAGCGGCTCAAACGGGTCATTGAGGAAGTCAAAAACTCAGGTAGCATTCTCTTCATTGATGAAGTACACATGTTGGTTGGAGCAGGATCTGCTGGTAGCTCCGTGGACGCGGCCAACATCCTCAAGCCATCTCTGGCGCGTGGGGAGCTCCAGTGTATCGGGGCTACCACAGCCGACGAGTATCGCAAATACATTGAAAGCGACTCCGCTTTGGAGCGGCGTTTCCAGCCCGTCCTTGTCGAGGAGCCCAATATCGAGGAGACTATTGACATCCTGCAGGGCGTAAAGGAGCGCTACGAGGCTCACCACAAGCTGAGGATATCCGACGAGGCCATCCATATGGCCGCTCACTTGGCCGCTCGCTATGTATCCGACAGGTATCTACCTGACAAGGCCATAGACCTCATTGACGAAACCGCCTCCCGGGTGCGCATGTACAAGGCCCCCCACTCTGAAGGCCTGAAGGAAGCCTATGCCGATCTGAAGGCAGTGCAACGTCGAAAAGATAAAGCCATTGAGGGCAGGCAATACGAGGATGCAACGGAGTTCCGCTACTTGGAGGTAAAACTCCAAGAGAGGTTCAACCAGCTTCGCCTGGCCTGGGATTCCTCGGACGAAGGCCCGTTAGTCACTGCCGACGATGTAGCTGAGGTGATATCCATGTGGACGGGCATTCCTCTCACCCGCATTGCCGGGGAAGAGACGGAGCGGCTCCTGCAGATGGAGGAGGCCCTGCATCGGAGGATTGTGGGCCAGGACGAGGCCATCACGACCATAGCTAAAGCTGTTCGCAGGGCGCGAGCGGGTTTGAAGGATCCCAAGCGGCCCATCGGGTCCTTTATCTTCCTGGGCCCCACGGGCGTGGGTAAGACGGAGCTGGCCAAGGCCTTGGCCGAGTTCATGTTCGGCAGCGAGGAGGCCCTGGTGCAGTTAGACATGTCCGAGTTTATGGAGCGTCACAACGTGGCCCGGTTGGTAGGGGCTCCGCCAGGCTACATTGGCTATGAGGATGCTGGGCAGCTTACCGAAGCCATCCGCCGTCGTCCCTACTCTGTTATCTGCTTCGACGAAGTGGAGAAGGCCCACCCTGAGGTCTTCAACATGTTGCTTCAGATTATGGACGAGGGGCATCTCTCCGACGCTAGAGGGCGACAGGTTGACTTCTGCAATACAATCATCATTATGACCTCTAACATAGGTGCCCAGCTTATCAATCGGGAGACGAGCCTTGGCTTCGCTGTGCCTCGTGACGAGGCTAAAGGGGAAGAACAAGCCTACCAGAAGATGCGGGAGAAGCTCTTGGCTCAACTCAAGAAGACATTCCGGCCTGAATTCCTCAACCGGGTGGAGGGGGTAATAGTTTTCAAGGCTTTGACCAAGGAGGAGATCAAACAAATCGTTACCCTGGAACTGGATAAGATCAGGGAGCGCCTAGACGAGCACCAGGTAGAATTAAAGGCCACCGACGAAGCCAAGGATTTCATGGCCAAGGAGGGTTACAGCACCGAGTTTGGGGCCCGGCACTTGCGGCGGGTCATCCAGCGTTTGGTCGAGGATCCTTTGTCCGAGAGGTTATTGTCAGGTGAGTTCCAGCCTGATGACGTGGTTGTGGCCGATATGGAAGACGGCGAGATCGTCCTGCGAGCCCAGGAGCGGGCTGAAGCCCCCCAGATGACAGGGATGCCGGCCTGAGGGAGACAGAAGACATGGCAGTGAGGGTCATTCCCGTCAAGCTAACTTATCGTGATTATGTGACCTGGCCCGACGACGGCCGGCGGCACGAACTCTACGAGGGGGAGGTATACATGGTACCCAGCCCTTCCGTTAAACACCAGCGCATCTCAGGGAATTTGCAAGTCCTCCTAAGGCAGTTCTTACTTGAAAACGGGCTGGGGGAAGTTTTTGATGCTCCCCTCGATGTGGTCTTCTCTGAGAGCACTGTTGTGCAGCCCGACATCCTGTTCATCGGTCACGAACGTCGGGGCATTATCGGTGAGCAAAACATCTCAGGTGCGCCCGATCTGGTGGTCGAGATCCTCTCGCCCGCCACCGCGGAGCGGGACCGGGGGATCAAGCTGCAACTCTATTGCCGCTACGGGGTGCGGGAGTATTGGCTGGTTGACCCTGAGGAGCGGACAGTGGAGGTGTTGGCTCTCTCGCCGGAGGGCTACCAGGTACTGGGGCAGTACAGCGAGGACGGGGTGGTGAGTTCGCAGGTGCTGGTTGGCTTTCAATTCCTAGCGGAGGAGATCTTCGACTGAGAGGAGGGTAAGCCATGTCTTGGCTACCTGGAAGCGCTAAAGAGCGTAAGTTGGTAGGCGATGTTTTAGAAAATCCCATTATCTCAGCCCTTGTTGGTAGTCTGGTCAAAAGTCGCGATCAGAAACTCAGCTTACCTGAACTTAGGCAGCGAGCTGAACAACTGCTGCGTGATGCAGAGGTTCCAAGCAAACTCGATGAGGGAGTTATACGACTTCACCTTAATAGGCTGGAAAGTGAAGAGATTATCGAAAAAGTGGATGGCATGTATCGCCTGACGGCGAGGTGGGCGGACATTGCTGAGGCACTGAGGGTCTCGTCACCACAATCAAGGTAGGACGCCTACATGTCCGCTAAAGTGGCCCAGGACTCCGGGCTTGACGGCAGCCAATTTGTGGATGAGCTCAGAGACCTGGGAATCATCGAGGAAGAAATCGCCCAAACTCTGAAGGTTAGTCTGAAACTGTGGTCTAAAGTATAGGATCGTGAATGGCTAAAGCGCGCACTCAATTCGTCTGCCAGCAGTGCGGCAGCACCTCGCCAAAGTGGATGGGGCGCTGCCCAGACTGCGGTGAATGGAACACCATGGTAGAGACGATTGTGGAGAGCAAAGAACGCTCTCCCCTTTCGTATGCAGTGCCGCGCAGCAAGCCCCAGCGTCTCTCGGAGGTGACAGCCGATGGCCTGGAGCGCGTGCAACTGCCCATGCCCGAATTCTCCCGTGTGCTGGGGGGTGGTATTACGCCCGGCTCTCTGGTCTTGGTAGGGGGCGACCCGGGGATAGGCAAATCAACCCTCCTCCTGCAGGTCTCGGCCCTGATGGCTGAAGCCCTCGGCAAGGTGCTCTACGTTTCCGGCGAGGAGTCGGTGCACCAGATGAAGATGCGCGCTCAACGTCTGGGCATAGCCACCGACCAGCTCTATCTCCTGACGGAGACCAACCTGAACCTTATCCTGGAGCACATCCAGGAGCTCGGGCCAAAGGCGGTCGTCGTTGATTCCATCCAGACGGTTTACTTGGACGAGCTGGAGTCAACTGCGGGCAGCATCAGCCAGGTGCGCGAGTGTGCTTCTCGTCTGATGCAGGTAGCCAAGGGTGGGGGCATCCCTATCTTCCTCGTCGGGCACGTAACCAAGGCGGGCGCCATTGCCGGACCTAAGGTCCTAGAACACATAGTAGACACTGTGCTTTACCTGGAAGGAGATCGTTTTCACGCCTATCGTTTGCTTCGTAGCGTCAAGAATCGCTTCGGGGCAACCTCTGAGGTGGGCGTCTTCGAGATGGGCAGCCAGGGATTGATCGAGGTAGCTAATCCTTCTGAAGCCTTCTTGGCTGAGCGGCTGCCCAACGCGGCCGGCTCCAGCATAGCCGTCACTTTGGAGGGCACGCGCCCTCTCCTGGTGGAGGTCCAAGCCTTGACCAGCACCACCAGCTTTGGCTTGCCACGGCGGACGGCCAACGGAGTAGACTTCAACCGCTTGCTCCTCCTGGTGGCCGTGCTCAACAAACGGGTGGGGCTGCGGCTCTCAGATCAAGACATCTTCGTCAACGTGGTGGGTGGCCTGAAGATAAATGAGCCGGCAGCGGACCTGGCTATAGCCACTGCCATTGCTTCCAGCTTCAAAAGTGCCCCTGTGGCGGCGGACCTGGCCATTGTGGGCGAGATCGGCCTCTCGGGGGAGCTCAGAGCGGTGGGACAACTCTCCAAGCGCTTGAACGAGGCGGCCAAGCTGGGCTTCAGACGCTGCCTGGTCCCTAAGTCCTTCGGCCGCCAGGAGATTGCCTCCGACGGGATAGAGGTTGTCGGCGTGCGCTCATTAACGGAAGCCCTCCAAGTGGCTCTGATAAACAAGTAATTCCTTTATCTCTATTTCATCCGTTATCACTCGTAACACCATAATTCCATAGGACTTATCTCTTTATTCGTACCGACAAAGCGTCACCAAGAGAACAAGAAGCTGCTGCGTTGGCATCGCCGGGCCATAACACCAACTTGCAGCGACGTTGTCTGTTTGAGTGTACTCTTCGGTACACTCATTTTTGTCTCTGTTAGCATTAACTCATCAAGAAGCGAAAGGAGGTGAAAGGAATGAGAGTTGAGTTTGTGTTGCGTTTAATCGGAACGTTGGTCTTCGCCCTTGCCGGCTGGCAAGCGAGCGACTTTTTGGCCGAAAGGATCCCCGAGCCTTATATCGGTTACGTTATAAAGGTCGTTCTCCCTTTGGCCAGTGCGGCCTTAGGGCTGTTTATCACGCCCTGGTTAACGACTAAGCCCTTTATCTGGGTGCGGAGCAAGATTCGTGAGCTTCCAGCTCAGCAATTAGTAGCTGCTATCATTGGCTTGATCGTTGGTCTGATCATCGCTGCGCTCCTTGCTTGGCCCTTGTCACATCTGCCGGGGATCTTGGGCACGGTATTGCCCTTCATCGGTACCCTCATCTTCGGCTACCTGGGCATAGCTGTGATGACCATCCGGCAACGGGACATAGCGAATCTCATCGGCGGGCGTCTGCCTTTTAAGGAAACGGCCCTTCGCCGGAACAACTATGTCCTCCTAGACACCAGCGTGATCATTGACGGGCGCATCGCGGACATCAGCCGCACGGGCTTCATCAGCGGCACCATGCTGATACCGCGCTTCGTTCTCAATGAACTGCAGCACATCGCCGACTCCTCGGATATGCTACGTCGCAATCGCGGTCGAAGGGGACTGGATATGCTCAATAAGCTGCAGAAGGAATCGGTAGTTCCCATCCGCATCCATGACATAGATGTGGAGGAGGCACAGGAAGTTGATGATAAGCTGGTGATGCTGGCCAAGGAATTGCGCTGCCCTATCGTTACCAATGACTACAACCTCAACCGGGTGGCTGAGCTGCAGGGTGTGACTGTGCTCAATATCAACGAGCTGGCCAACGCGGTCAAGGCCATCTTCCTACCTGGCGAATCAATGAAGATACGCATCATTCAGGAGGGCAAGGAGCTAGGCCAGGGTGTGGGTTATCTAGATGATGGGACCATGGTGGTGGTAGAGAATGGACGCCGCTACATCAACAGCACTATCGAGGTTGTGGTAACCAAGGTCCTGCAAACCGCCGCAGGGCGCATGATCTTCGCCCGACTAGAAGAGTAAACCAATTATATCGAGAGCGTGGGCAGGGGTTTCTTCGCCACGGTTATCGCGCTGCTGGGAAGAGAGACATGCTTAAAAAGGATCCGAAACATATCAGCCACAATCGCATATACCTCCCGTGGATGGTGACGCACTGCACCTGTTTTTGGGGTGTTGCAAGGAAGCGACACCCTGAAGATAATCCAAAGCGACTGAGCTAGTATGCAGTGCCTATATCATCCAAGGAGGAGGAGAGATGACTTTGAAAGTGTACAATTCTTTAACTCGTCAAAAGGAAGAGTTCGTACCCGTGCAGGAGGGGCGGGTTGGTATGTACGTCTGCGGGCCAACGGTCTACGAAGATGCCCACCTCGGCCATGGTAAGACGTACGTCAACTTCGATATCATCGTGCGCTACTTGCGCTACCTCGGTTATAAGGTGCGCTATGTCCAGAACATAACCGACGTGGGGCATCTACTCGACTCGGGTGAGGATCGCATTATGAAGGGGGTAGCCCGAGAGCGAATCGAGCCTATGGAACTGGTGGAAAAATACACCCGACGGTATTTTGAGGACATGGACGCCCTCAACGTGCTGCGTCCTGATATCTCGCCACGTGCAAGCGGGCACATTCCGGAGCAGATCGAGCTGATCAAAGCCCTCATCAAGAAGGGCTATGCCTATGAGGCCAACGGTTCGGTCTACTTTGACATAGCCGAGTGGCCTGAGTACGGTAAGCTCTCCGGCCGGCGGGTAGAGGAACTGATGGAAGGGGCACGGCTGGAGGTCAACCCTGATAAGCGTCACCCGGCGGACTTCGCCCTCTGGAGAAGAGCGGAGCCAGAGCACATCATGCGCTGGCCAAGCCCCTGGGGCTGGGGTTTCCCCGGCTGGCACGTGGAGTGCTCGGTCATGTCCACCAAATACCTGGACCAGCCTTTCGACATCCACGGCGGTGGCATAGAGAACAAGTTCCCTCACCACGATTGCGAGATAGCTCAAGCGGAGGCGGCTGTCGGTGTGCCCTTCTGCCGCTATTGGCTGCACAACGGGATGCTGATGATTAAGGGCGAGGAGATGCATAAGTCCTTGGGCAACTTCGTCACCTTAAAGGGGGCCCTTGAACAGTACCCGCCTCTGGCCATCCGCTTCTTCATCCTCGGTAGCCAGTACCGCAGCCCGCTGGACTTCAGTGAAGCAGCTTTGCAAGCCGCGAACAAGGGGTTAGAGCGCCTTTACGGGACCGTGCAGGCAGTGCGCGAGCGACTCTCATGGGCCGAAAGTGGGGATCTGGACCAGGCTTTCGCGGCCAAACTCGCAGAGCACAAGAGGCATTTCCTCGAAGGGATGGACGATGACTTCAACACGGCGGCAGCCATCGGTGCCCTCTTCGATCTTACCAAAGAAGTGAACACCCTGCTGGACTCCGAGGAGGAGATCAGCCGCGAGACCCTCGTAGCCATCAACGACCTCTACCGCGAGTTGGGCAGTGACATCTTGGGTATCATCCCCGATGAGATCGCTAAAGGGGCGACGGGTTTAGAGGATCCCCTTATCGAGCTTTTGATCGAGACCCGGCAGAAGTTGCGAGAAGCTCAAGAATGGAACTGGGCGGACGAGATCCGTGCTCGAATGGCTGAGCTGAGGATAGTCTTGGAGGACCGCCCCGAGGGGACAAGATGGCGGATCAGCAAGCAATGAACGGAGTGTTAAGATGACAGTTTCAGTGGAGTTGACTTTCGATCAACTAATCAAAGCTATAGAAAAGCTCCCTCTGGAGGAAGCTGAGCAACTGGCACAGATAGTTGAACGCCATCGGCGGGAGGTTGGAGAGATGGGAGCTAAGGCACGACGTCGCCTTCGGCAAGAGGCCCTGGAGCGGATGCTTTCGATGGAGAAAGCGCCCGTTTCTGATTGGGAGCAGATGGAGCGAGAAATTACAGAAGCTCGATTGGCGGTAATGCTGAACAATGGCATCACTGAGATTATCAGTGCCGACAGGCATTTCGATGATATCGAGGGTGTCACCCGCCTTGCCCCTGGGGAGTTCGTGTGGGCACAACCATGAGGGAGATCCTCTACGGCCGCAACGCTGTGCGGGAGGCCTTGGGGGCGGGGCGGCGGAAGATCTACAAGCTTATTCTGGCCCAAGGGACGAAGGAAACGGGCATCCTTGCCGACATTGCGACGTTGGCCAGCAAAAGCGGGGTGGAAGTACAGCGAGTCGAACGGCGACAATTGGACAAGATCGGCGACTTCAACCATCAGGGTGTTGCCGCCGAGGCAGCTCCGTATCCCTATGTCGAAGTAGAGGAGATCTTGGCCGAGGCTGATCAATGCCAAGAGATGCCTTTGCTGTTGATGCTGGATTGTCTCCAGGATCCCCAAAACTTTGGTGCCCTCCTGCGCACCGCAGAGATAGTAGGCGTTCACGGCATCGTTATCCCAAAGCATCGCGCGGTGGGGATCACTCCTGCCGTGGTCAATTCCTCAGCCGGGGCCGCAGAGCACCTGTTGGTAGCTCGAATGACCAACTTGGTACGGACTATGGAGGAGCTTAAGGCCAGAGGACTTTGGATCGTGGGCTTGGAGGATGTACCCCAGGCCCAACCCTATTACCAAAGCGACCTGAAAATGCCCTTGGCCCTGGTGGTGGGGAGTGAGGGCAGGGGCATGGGGCGGCTGGTTAGGGAGACCTGTGACATACTGATCAGGTTACCTATGCGAGGGAAGATCAGTTCGCTGAACGTGACCGTGGCTGGCTCCATCGCCCTCTACGAGGTCTGGCGACAACGAGGGATGCAGTGACAGATCACTTTTGTTCAATGATTTGACATTTCTAGCGAAAATCATTATACTATCTTTGCTAGCGTCGGCTTAAGGAACTTGACTGCAGCAGTGTTCTAACAAAGCCGATGTAGCTCAATGGTAGAGCAACTCTCTTGTAAAGAGTAGGTTGTCGGTTCGAGTCCGACCGTCGGCTCTCGGTGGTCTGGTGGTCGGGAGCTTTAGTTGACCACTAGACCATGCGACCAGCAGACGAATAGACCAACTACGGGCAGGTACCCAAGTGGCCAAAGGGAGCGGTCTGTAAAATCGCTGGCTCAGCCTTCGGAGGTTCGAATCCTTCCCTGCCCACCAAGACGATTTTGGATTTCCGATGGCCGATTTCAGATTTGATGCGGCACTTTCGACATCAATTCGAAAATCGCAAATCCAAAATCTGAAATCAGGTTGCCCACGTAGCTCAGACGGTAGAGCACCTTCTTGGTAAGGAGGTGGTCAGCGGTTCAAGTCCGCTCGTGGGCTCCAGAATAGCATTAGGAGGTTTTGAGAAAATGGCCAAGGAGCGTTTTGAGAGGACGAAGCCACATGTGAATGTGGGTACGATAGGGCATGTTGCCCACGGGAAGACGACCCTCACCTCGGCTATGACCAAGGCCCTGGCGACAAAGGGGCTGGCCG
>JBAWAP010000187.1:0-4232 GCA_049589355.1 Anaerolineae bacterium | reverse complement strand
CGGTGGGGCGGGATGATGCTGTAGATAGGTTTTTCGCGGGGATGCGCCAGACGCTCATAATAGAGGGATGGCTCGCGCAGTGGGCGCCAGTCTCCGTGGTATACGCCCGGAAGGGAGAGTAGGTCTTGGCGGTGGCAGGCGAGGCGCAAATCAACCCGGCAATAGCCCTACTTGACGCCTGGCTGGACACGATGCGTGGACCCGATGGATACGGTGGCCCGGTCGTTCACTGGTGGCAGGATTGTCTTTTGTTTACCGGGGCAGGGTTGGACTGGAGATACGAAGGAATTATCATCGGTTACTTGAACCTCTACCAGCGAACCGGTGATGAACGTTGGTTGGCTAAGGCTCGCCAGGCCGGGGACGACTTGGTGCAGGGGCAACTTCCCACTGGCAATTTCCGGAACTCTTCTTTCGAACTGAACCCTTATCCTGGTGGCACGCCCCACGAGGCGGCCTGTGACCTGGCGCTCTTGCACCTGGCCCGGGTGCTGAAAGAACAAGAAAACCCAGCATGGCAGACCTATGCCGCTACGGCAGAACACAATCTACAGGCGTATATCATTGGTGTGCTCTGGGACAAGGCACGGCAGGTGTTCCGAAACACTATCGGCGATGCCTCTTTCGCGCCCAACAAGGCGGCGACCATTATTGAGACCCTCTTCGCCTGGGCTACAGTTTTGGGGGACAATAGGCCAGTGCTGAGGTATGGACTGCCCACCCTGGAGGCGGTAGTGGAGTGCCAGGTCCGTGCACCGGGAAGCCCGCTTGATGGTGCCATCCCACAGAGCGTGGCAGGGCAGGGGAAGGGACGGCGTTTCTTCCCGTTCTACATTGCGCGTTGCATCCCTGCCCTGGTTCAGGCTTATGCGGCATTTGGAGACGCTCGATACGTTCGAGCGGCAAAGTCGGCTGTGGCTTTCATCTTGCGCTACAGGTTGCCGAACGGATCCTTCCCTCAAGTCATCTACGGGGATGGACGAGTCAACCGTTACCCACAGTGGATCGCCGGAGTGGGAGACGTTTTGCGAGCGATGGATCTGCTAGAGCGTGAGGGGATGGATGTGGCAGCCGATGCCGCACTCCGCTGGCTGCTGGATGGGCTGCAGGCTTCGGGTGGCCTGCGCCCAGCCCACGGGTTTGCCTCTCAGGTGTCACAGAAACAGCCTCCCCACCTTCCTGAGTTCCGAGATGTCCTTGGGGTGTGCGGCTGGGCAGACAAAGCCTTTCGATATCTTACGGGTCGCGTGACGAGCCTGCCTGCCGAGGAGACACCCAGGGGCGGGATGGCTGAGCAGTCCTGTGTCTTCCGAGGAAGAATGGCGACCTACCGTGAGGATGAACGCGTCATCGAACTACGGGTAGGCCAGGAAGTCATCTACCGCTGGCGAAAAGGAGAACCCTGGGCGGAAGTGTGCTGGGGACAGGCATGAGCGGTTGGTCTTTGTTCAAGGCTGCCTTTGTGTTTGTAGAGACTCAGGCAGGCTGGTTGCTGGCTGGTGGGCTGGGTGTCGCTGCGATCCTACACGGATTCCGATGGTGGGAGGACAAAAGACGGATCCGCAAATTTGCCCCGGAGATGGGGGAAGTGTATAATTTCGGCGAAACGCCCTCTGTGAGCATCTTGCTTCCGGCCTGGAATGAGGCGGACAACGTCGGGGCTTGTATGGAGTCGGTTCTCAACCTGCGGTATCCGAACAAACAACTGGTCGTTTGTGCCGGTGGAGGGGACAACACTCTGGAGATTGCCAAGGGATATGAGGGCCAGAGGGTGATCGTTCTGGAGCAACGAGCCGGGGAGGGGAAACAGGGGGCCCTGCGCCGATGCTTCGAGCGGGCCACGGGCGAGGTTATTTTCCTGACCGATGCCGACTGTCAGTTGGACGACGAGTGCTTTGAGCGCACGCTCGCTCCAGTCATTGCAGGCCGGGAGGATGTGACAACGGGATCCTGGAGGCCGTTGGAGCGCCAGGTAGAGCACCCTTTCGTCCAGTACCAGTGGGCGCACCACATCTATCGGGAAGTGAGGTTGCCTGCATACGTTCCCACCCTTGACGGCCGCAACGCTGTCGTGCGGCGCCAGGCTCTGGAAACCACAGGAGCCTTCCAGGGCGAGGCTCCCATTGGTACGGACTACGTCCTGTCGAAGCAATTGACGGCCGGCGGCCGCCGCATCCGCTTTGTGCGGCAAAGTCGCGTACAGACGGGATACCCAGAAACGATCAAGGCTTATTGGAAGCAACAGTCACGCTGGTTCCGAAATCCCCTGGTGCTGGGCAAGAGGTGGGGCGAGCGGGCTTTGGCACTGACCCATCTGCGTGCTGGGTTTGCGGCCGTGTTTCTCCTGGCGGTACCGATGGTGGGTGGGTTGGGGAGCAAGCTGCTGTGGTATCCATGGATGGCCGCGGTATGTCACCTGATCCTCAGCCAGGTGCGGCTGATACGTTTCGCGCAACTGTATGGTGGGCTGCAACTGACACCACGCTGGCGGTATGCTCTCTTTTTGCCTTATATGGTTATTGGCTGGATAGCGATGGCACGAGGATTAATAGACAGCCTTTTACCCTGGCACCGTGAAAGGTGGTAATGAGCTTTATGGCTTCAGAGGCCTTGCCAGAGATGGCCGGAGAACAGGTGGATCAAGCTCAGAGTACCATAGACAAGCGTAATTTGCCTGGGCCAACCTTGCCGGTAACGATCATCCGGCCCTCACGGGGTTGGGTACCGCTCAGATTCCGTGAGTTATGGGAATATCGTGAGTTGCTCTACTTCCTCACCTGGCGGGACATCAAGGTGCGCTACAAGCAGACGGTGTTGGGCGCTGCCTGGGCCATCATCCAGCCTTTCTTCACCATGGTGGTGTTCAGTTTGTTCTTTGGCAAGCTGGCCAGGATGCCGTCGGATGACATCCCGTATCCTGTCTTCAGTTACGCAGCCCTGGTGCCCTGGACTTTCTTCGCCAACGGGCTCAGCCAGTCGTCCACCAGCCTGGTGGCGAGTGCCAATCTGATCCAGAAAGTCTATTTCCCGCGTCTGGTGATACCCATCTCCAGCGTGATCTCCGGA
Organism: Anaerolineae bacterium; assembly: GCA_049589355.1. Classification (GTDB taxonomy): domain Bacteria; phylum Chloroflexota; class Anaerolineae; order VGOG01; family VGOG01; genus JBAWAP01. The sequence goes on along the minus strand of JBAWAP010000187.1, from coordinate 1,166 downwards.
GCAGTGGACTTTGTGCTGGCCTTCGTCGTCCTGCTGGGCATGATGCTCTACTTCGGCACCGCGCCCACCTGGAACGTGATCTGGTTGCCGCTCTTATTGCTGCTGGCGCTGGTGACCTCTTTGGGTGTTGGTTTGTGGCTCACGGCCATGAACGTGCAGTTCCGCGACGTGCGCTACGCGGTGCCTTTCCTGGTGCAGGCCTGGATGTTTGCCACGCCCATCGCCTATCCCAGCAGCCTGCTGGATGAGCCGTGGCGTACCTTGTATGGCATCAATCCCATGGCCGGCGTGGTCGAGGGCTTTCGCTGGGCGCTGTTGGGGACAGAGACGGCGCCAGGTCCGATTATCCTCGTTTCGGCATTGGTGGCGGTGGGTCTGCTGATCAGCGGGACGTACTACTTCCGGCGGATGGAAAGGACTTTTGCGGATGTGGTGTGAATTGCGAATTGCGGGCCCGTTCTGAGCATGGCCGAGGAGTTGTGAATTTTAAGTAGTGCGAGATGGCACAAGTTCACGTCACGTGTTCAACCGACGTCGAAGGAGCGATAGCTTGAAACCGGAAGCGTTCGAGCAGTTCGTTGGTCAGGGAGAAGGGGAGACGCTGGAGTTCAAGCAGGAGATGCCCTCTTCCTCTGACCTGGTTAAACTGATCACTGCATTCTATAACACCCGTGGCGGCACCATCGTCTTCGGTATCGAGGATGAGACCCGGCGACTCGTTGGAGTGACCAGTCCGCAAGGGATTGAAGAGGGGATCATCAACATTATCCGGGACCGCTGTTCTCTGGACGTGATGCCCACCATCGAGTTCGTTTCCTACCAGGGCTTGGAATTTGTAGTGGTGACGTGCCCTCAGGGCGTCCGCAAGCCCTATCTCGTGAGCGGGGAGACGCGCCCCTACGTGCGGGTAGGATCGAGCAACCGGGAAGCCCCAGGAGGACAAAGAGACAAGGAGACAAGGTGAATGGGTGGAACGATAAAGACGCGTCGCGACCTTGATGTATACCAGATGGCGTTTGAGACCGCGATGCGGATCTTCGAGTTGACGAAAAGCTTTCCCAAAGAAGAGACGTACTCGTTAACGGATCAGATTCGCCGCTCGTCGCGCTCCGTGTGCTCCAACATTGCCGAGGCCTGGCGGAAACGTCGCTACGAGGCAGCTTTCG
>JBAWAP010000186.1:0-5504 GCA_049589355.1 Anaerolineae bacterium | reverse complement strand
GGATGGAGAGGAGCTTTTCCCCAAGTGGGCTGCCACAGTTGGGACAGGTCGGTGAAGTGCTCGTCTCGGAGCGGACCAGCACTTCTACCCGCTCCCCACAGTTTTTGCAGTGATATTCGTAAATGGGCATGCTTCCTCCTTGAAGGCATCCTGCCTTCCACTCACAGCTTTCAAGTAGCAGCACTACTTCTCGAAAACCATCCCTGTGGAACACTCATTGGGACAGGACAAGCCAAATCCCCAACACCATCATAACCAAACCACAAATCCTGGGAACCCAGGCTTCATACCTGGTCTTCTTGACCGCTCCTGCCAACCCGCCCATAACCAAACCTAAGGGAATCAGACCTATAGTTGTCCCTAGCCCGAAGACGAACACGATCAAAATACCGCGCCATATCTGCCCAACAGAGGCAGCCCAGGTCAGGACGGCTAGCTCGACGGGGCAGGGTGGTAGACCTCTGACGAGCCCTAGCGCAAAGACGCTCGGTGCTCCAAGGTTACCGGCTTTTGTGCGTTCCAGCGAGGTTTCCCCGTGGTGATGCCCCAGATGTGCTCGTTCACTACCGATCAGCATGAGCAAACCGAGCACGAAGGTGATCACCCCGGCAATGACCCTAAGCAAAGCCCCGTGCTCCCTGAGCAAAGAAACCCCCAGGTACGAACAGACGAAGCCCAGGACAGTATCAATGACGGTCATGCCCAGGCCGTAGAGGGTCACCAGGTAGATGGCTTCCCTTAGCCTTCGACTTGACCACATCACGAACAGGGAAACGACCGCCTTGTCCTCACAGGGCTCCAAGGTGTGAGCCAGACCCAACACGAAGGCTTGCAGTAAGGTGTACGCTGGCCTCATCTCTCATCCACCAATGGCGCTGTTTCCGCCAACTGCCTGGCGATGGCGGCGAATGTGTCGGACCGGTACTCCTCGATCCGCCCCTCGTCGCAGAACTGGGCAATCTGGGGATCAATGGGCAATCGTCCCAGGAGAGGCACGCCCAGTTGAGCCACCATCATCTCAGCCTTGCTAGGCCCAAAGACCTCCAATCGCCTGCCCGTGTCGGGACAGACGACGTAGCTCATGTTCTCCACAACTCCAAGGATGGGCACCCCCATCACCCGGGCCATGCGGGCCGCCTTCCTGACCACCATAGCTGCCAGGTCCTGCGGTGAGGTGACCAGGACCACACCCTGCAAGGGGATGGCCTGCATCACCGTCAGCGAGGCGTCGGCCGTGCCGGGGGGCAGGTCAACGATGAGATAATCTAGGTCGCCCCAGACGACATCACCCCAGAACTGCTTGATGGCCGTGCTAATAAGCGGCCCCCGCCAGATGACCGCCTCGTCCTCCTGGGGGAGAAGCAGGTTGATGGACATGACCTTGATGCCCGCTTCGGTCTCCACCGGCAGGATGCCCAGGGGGCTGTTATTGGGATGCCTCTGCGTGGGGAAGAACATCTTGGGGATGCTGGGGCCGGTGATGTCGGCGTCGAGGAGGCCCACCTCGTGACCCTCGCGCCTCAGGGCAATGGCCAGCAGCCCAGCCACCAGCGACTTACCCACACCACCCTTGCCGCTGACCACGGCGATGACGTGCTGGATGCGGTTGAATTGCTCCGCTAGGCCAACCCTTTTCTCCTGAGCGGCCATAAAGCGAGCCCGCTCCTCTTGGGTCATCTCGGCTAGTTCTACGTCCACCCCCTTGACCCCTGGCAGCCCTTCCACCGCCGCCCGCGCTTCGCTTACGACCTGATCCTTGATGGGCACGTTCATGAAAGGCAGGACGACGGTGAATCTCACCTGCTTATCATCCACCCTTATGTCCCTGATCATGCCCAATTCCATCAAACTACGGCCTGATTCGGGATGTTTTACCTCTCGTAACGCTTGATGTACCTGTTGTTCGTCAACCAATTCTTGCTCCTTTCTCACGTAATTGTTTCGTTAAGTGGAATGCTGCGTCCGGGCCATGGTCAGCAATCGCACACCCCCACCGCGCTTCACCTGCCCGAAGTTAGCTCCCTGGCCGATAAGCCGCAGCACGTTTTCCGCGTCAGTGACCAGGGTTCCGCAGATTATGTCCGCCCCGTAGTCGAACAGCACGGGCGAGAGGGGCGCCGTGGGGCCCAGGACGATGACCAAAGCGCCGGGGCGGCACAACTTCATCAAACCCTCAAAGGTGTGGTTGATGAGTGAGGTGCCAGTGATGGCCGCCACGTCGGCCTGGGGGAGCACCTCTGCGGCCATATCTGCGGGCAAGTCTCCTCCCACCGGCCTCTTCTCCAGCACCCAGAGCTCCTCGGCCACCTCCCTCACCCGGGGGATGAAAGGGAAGTGCCCTACGATAGCCACTTTTCTGCCAGTCCCCTGCTCTAAGATGACCTCCTCCGCGTTCAGTTCCACGCAGCGGCTCTCGTCAACTTCCAGGAGGGCGTTTATGGCTGCCAGTCCAATCGAAGCCTCCAGGAGGCTCTCGGATTTGGCATATTCGGCCAGCTCCAGGGCGCTGTACTCCAACAGGCGGCCCGCCCTTGGCACCAGGGGAGTGGGGCCGGCACACTGGGGCTCATCGGGCCGCAGCGTGGAGGCCAGCCCACAGCGCCCATCTTCGAGCACCACCGCCGTCCAGAAGGCGCAGACCCGCACTTCGCGCAGGGGCGCATCGCCCCTCAGAGAGGCGATCAGATCATCAATGATGTTCACCTTCCCCCTCCTGCATGTGCTGGTCATAAGTGGCAAAGAAGCTGTGCAGTACCCGGTCCGTCTCGCGTAAGTCCGCCACCCATTGAGTCAGATACTGATCGCCCTGGGCAGTTAGCCGATAAACCCGCCGCGGTGGGCCTGAGCCTTCGGTGTCCCAGGCTGAGGCCACGAGCCCTTGCTCTTCCATCTCCCGCAGGGCACGATAGACCATGCTGGGATCAAGGGGGGCCTCCGCAAAGCCGAACTCCTTCAGCTCCTCCTGCAGGCTATAGCCGTGGGAGGAACCACGATGGAGCAGCAGGAGCAAGCACGGCTCCACGAAACGATATATCCGCGTGGGGCAGGGCCCACCACCTTTGCCCCCCATCCACCTACGACGACGACCGCGCGGCATATCTCACCTCCCGGCAAATAATGTCTTATGCCTATACTGACTTTTCACACATATAGATTATATCACCTTTGTGGCATTTTGTCAAGTGTTGGAACCTTAAAATTTACGGGGCATATTGGTTACAAAACAACAAAGGAAGCGTCAACTCTGTGACGCTTCCTCATCAGATGCTCCCCCCAGGGCAAAACCGCTCGAACACCTCGCTCCCCAACAACTGTCCCCACAGCGTGAGCCCTAACCTCTCATCACCCATCTCGATCAGCTCTAATTCCCTTCCTTCAATGGTCATCCCGTGCTGGCACGACACCAGCGGAAGTCGCAAAGGTCGTCGCCCCGGCCCAGCGTCTTGGTGCGCTCCCAGGTAATGGACGATGGCAGCGCCTCGTACATCAAGTCGTCAATCTTGCAATAGAGGGCCGTCAACTCCGGTGCCCCGTAGGCGGTGAACACGTCCAGATAGAAGCAGCGACGCACGTTGAAGGCCAGCCACTGGCCGCTATCTTCCACCCACTCCATCTCCCACCCCTGCGGCGGGAAACCGAACCGCAGGACACAGTGCGCAGCCTGCCGGAATAGGGCGAAGGGGTCAGGCAGGCGGCCCAGGAGTGGCATCAGCCCGCGCAACCCAGCGAAAGCAGCCCTGAACAGCGTCTCCATCTCGCCCAGAACCCCGCCGACGAAACCGCCAGCCTGCTCTCGATGAGGATGCCGAGAAGAGGGCCCATCTTCACTCCGCCGATGCTCAGCAGCTTGAGCAGGGCAGCAACGACGCCGATCATGAAGACCGAGCCTGCCTGGGGCACGAAACGCCGTCCCACCAGGAGCGCCCCGGTCACCCGCATGGCCACGGCCACGCTCAGGCAGACTAGGACGATGATGGCGTAGTAGATCGCCCGCGCCGGCACCCCCACCGCCAGGGCCAGCCCCGTGGAATATGTATTCCACAGGGCCAGCTCCCGGTCGTAGAGGATTATCTGGACCTCCTTTAGTTCCGGCGGGCCAGTATCAGATAACAGTCGGGCTCATCCCGCACCTGAGCCTCCACCAGCCCGGCCTCTTGCAGCAAGCGCAGCATCTCCCCCTCGTCGGGAATGGTGTCGTGAGCCACGACCCCACCCATGGAACGGTGGAACTCGTTGATTGCCTGGCGGCTGGCGGTGTGGCAAATGACCAGCCGGCCGCCGCTCCGCAGCACGCGGCAAATTTCGCCCAGGGCGCGGAGTTTGTGGGGGAAGTGAGGGAAGACAGCGTTGCAGATCGCCCAATCAAAGGCTTCATCCCGCAGGGGCAGGTTCTCGGCGTCCCCCTGGACATACTCAACGGGATACCCCTTGGCCTGGGCTTGCCTGAGCATCTCGCCCGAGATATCCAGAGCCATGATCCGTCCCTCCCCGCCTGTCGCCTCTAGAAGCAGCGGCACCAGCACCCCGGTACCGGCACCCACATCTAACACCGCTGCCCCCGGCACGATGTCCAGCCCGGCTACGATCTCCCGCAGCCGGATCAGGGTCTCCTCCACCTCCAGCGCGTCCCATTCGGCCGCCGCTTGGTCGAAGAACTGGTGGTGGTTCATTTTGTTTGCCACCCTTTCACCTTCCTCTTGGGCGAAACCAGCGTGGCGATGGCGAAGATCAGACTGGAGACGACGATGATCACCGCCCCACTGGGGACGTCGAAAAGATAAGAGGCCAGGAGGCCCAGCCAGCCGGAGAGCACGCCGAAGAGGGCAGAGAGGAGAAACAGCCGCTTCAGGCTATAGGTAAGCTGGTAAGCTGCTGCAGCGGGGCTGATGATCAGGCTGAAGATGAGCAGGCCCCCAATAGCCTTGAAGGAGGCGGTGATGGTGGCTCCCGTCAGAAAAAGCAGGGCGTAGAAGATGGCGTTGGCCGGGATGCCCACCGCCAGCGCCATCTCCCGATGGAAGAGGACGGCCTGGATCTCCTTGTAGAAGAGGACCGCCAGGGTCACCACCACCCCGCAGACGGCGGCCAGCAAGATCAGGTTGGCATCGGTGACAGTGAGGATGCTGCCCCAGAGGAGCCCCAGGGCCTGGGCCTTAGGACCGGGCATCAGGCCCATAAACAGGAAGGCCAGCCCCAGCATCAGGGAGAAGACGATGCCGATGGCCGTATCGGGGTTGAACTCCCCCCGGTCGGCCAGGGGGCCGATGACCGCCGCTGCCAGCAGGCTGAAGACGAAGGCACCCATCAAGGGGTTGAAGCCCAGCAGGATCCCGAGGAGAGCGCCAGCGAAGGCGGCGTGGGAGATGCAAATGCCGATGAAAGAGATGCCCATGGTCACCACGAAGACACCAATGGTTGAGCAAGCTACCCCTCCCAGCAGCGCGGCCAGGATGGCGTTTTGCATGAAGCGGTAGTGGAGAATGTTCATTTGTACCTCCTGGCCC
>JBAWAP010000185.1:0-15446 GCA_049589355.1 Anaerolineae bacterium | reverse complement strand
ATCCTGAAGGCTGAACCGGCGAAAATCTTGGCTGACCAAGTTCATAGTACCCAGCACTCTGTCCCTGGCTTTCAAAGGGACACTGACAAAGCTTCGCTTCTTTTCCTCCTGCACCACCATCCTGGTCAGGCGAGGATCAATCGAGATGTCATCTACCACGATGGGCTCTCCTGACTGGGCCACTCGCCCGGCAAGCCCTTCGCCTAGCTTCAACCGATCTACCCCTTGAAGGTATTGGCTCGACAAGCCCTGGTGAGCGCGGATGATCAGTTCACTCGCCTCCTCATCCAGCAAATGAATCAGACCCGCTTCTATTTCCATGACCTCCAATACTTTCTGCAAAGTGTCATGCAGGGTCGTCTCCAGATCAAGGGAACGGCTCAATGTCTCGGCGATAGCATTGAGGGTGGAAAGCTCCCTGTTGCGCCGCGTAAGCTCCACATTGACTTCATTTAACCTGTCTCTGAGCGCTGAAAGCTCTGCCCCCTTTCCCAATAGCTCGGCGGCGTAGCTGGCCAAATCCAATTCCGCATCAGAGACAGGCGATATCCGAAGCGAGTCGTCCTCTGGGATCACTCGATGCGGAATGAACATGGTCTCCGAATATCTTCCCCATACCTTGATCGGCTTGATGAAGACATTCGCGCCCCTAGTGGATAGATCCAGGAATACCTGAGTACAGTCCCTGATGGCCGCCACTGTCTCCGCCGGGTGTTGATCCTTCAGTAGGGGCCAGTAGGCAATGGTTTCCAGTTCGTACAAGAGAGGGCATATCTCCAAGAAGAACCGCTTGAGCGCTTCTTCACTGCCCAGGGCGGACTTCATTGCCGTGAAGTTGTCGAAGACCCAATAGGCGTACCTTTCCGTTTGCAGCAGGTATCTTTTGAACTCCTCGGTGAGTATTTGCTGATCATGACCAAATACAGCCATATCGAAGACGCTTTCGCCGGCCAGATCCTTCATTAGATGTTGCAGTGAGCCGTCAACTTCGACGTAGATCACTTTATGGACTTCCCTTCGACAATGACGGAGCAAGGCTCTGGCAAAAGGCGCGAACTGCTCCAGAGCAGAGATATGGAAAACGACGTTGTCTCCTGCCCTGAGCCCTTCCAAGAGATTATCTAGAGTTTCGATTCCCGTGGAGAAACCAGAAGCTTCCATAGCTCATATCCTCCCAGAAGCTCGGTTAAAGCCAAGAAAGCATAACATGAATTTAATGAGATGTCAAGAGGGCTTCAAATCGGTCGAGGCAAGAAAAGAACCCTCGCCTAGCTTTTCACTGGCGAGGGTTCTATTGGGTCTCGATTTTAGAAATCGAGGATGTGGGCCATCGCTTCCTGTCCCACCTGATCAATGGTGGGGATTCCAGTGACCCTGCTGGCTCTCTCAGTGAGGGCAGTGATATCGGCCCTGTCCAAGAGGTCCAGCCGCCACTTGCGGCATCCGGCCAGAAGCTGCTTTAACCCCACGCCGATGCGGTCAACGAAGTAGGTGTAGAGGCCCACCGCCGGCCAGGGGATGCCATTTCCCACCTCATCGCCGTAGCGGCCCTTCAGTTCGGTGGCGGCAAAAAAGAACTGCTCCGCATCTTCACCATAAAGGTTGCTGAAGTTCTTAGGGAGCTTCCCTTGGGTAGCTAAGTCAACGAAGTAGTCGGACTTCATCACTGCGGTGATAGGGGCCCGGGCCATCGAGATAGTCTTGACGTATGGGCCGTTGCCATCGCCCAGATTGCTCATGGCCATAGCCTTGAAGATCTGGGTCTCGTTGATGAACCCCCCTGCTATGGCGATGTCGGGGATATATTTGCCCTTCTCCTTGAGAATCCGGATGCACTCGAGCACCTGGGCCAGGAGATAGACGGTGGGGGTAGCGCACTCGTTCATCATAGGGACGGGGCTCATCCCCGTGCCGCCCCCTGCTCCGTCGAAGGTCAGCATATCAATCCCAGCCAGTGAGGCGCACTTCAAGGTGAAGGCCACCACAGCGGGATTATAAGCGCCGGTTTTAAGGAAGACTTTCTTTGCTCCGTTGTCACGCAGCCACTCGATGTCCTCCACGAAGCTCCGCTCTTCGGGCATGCCTACCCGGCTGTGGCGCTCGAAGGATTTGAAGGCCCCCTTGTTGAAAGCTTCCTGCACAGCCTCGTCCTCTGGGTCGGGGATCAGGATGTAGCCACGCTTCTTGAGCATGAGCGCCTTGTCCAGATCCCTAATCCTCACCTCGCCGCCGATGGCCTTGGCCCCCTGCCCCCACTTGCGTTCGATGATGTTGACCCCTAGCTCCTTTATCACGTAGAGGTCTACTCCGAAGCGCGTATCCTCGACATTGGTCTGGACAGCGATGTCGCCGTGTTCGCCATCCCAGTACTTGCGGTAGGTGTTGATGCGGTACTCCATGTCCTTGGAGTAAACCACCTTGCCGTTCTCGAAGCGGGAATCTAGGTCCATACCACATATGTTCTCGCCGACAGTCATGATGGTGCCTGAGATCGCCGCCCCGATGGCCAGCCCATCCCAGTTGTTCTTGGCCACAGCGGTGGAGCCCAGAGCAGCGATCATCACCGGCACCTTCAGGGGGATGCCTCCAACCGTCGTGGTCACGTCCACGGCAGGGAAGACAGCCTTATCTGGATCGGCCTCGATCCCCTTGGCCCCCAGGACATTCACCATGATCTGGAAGTCAGACCAATCCAAGCGGTAGTCCTTGTTAGAGGCGGCAGTGCTCCAGCCGAAGGCCTCGGGACTGGGATAGAGGACCTCTCGTCCCCGGAAAGCGGACTTGCTTATCTCGCAGAGATGGGCGCATTCCCTGATGCAGATGGGGCACATCCCGCTTATCTGTGAGACATCACTCAGGCGCGTGCGTGTCCCCGTCGTCGAACGAGCGTTTTCCAATGCTCCTGACATCTTTGTCTTTCCTCCTTAAGTTATCTGGCTATCTGGATTAACGCATTGAAAATCTATCAGTTTGGTTTCCCTATCACCTCCTTTTGAGCACAAAACAAGAGCGCCCAAAGGCGCTCATGTGAAAACTCAAAACGCCTTTGTTTTGCATGGCGAATTATATCACGTAACCCGAGCGTAAGTCAAATTCTGCAACTTCTCTACGGGTATATCCCTCTGGTCATGGTGGCCTCGGCAACCCTCCTGACGCCCAAAACATAGGCAGCGAGGCGCATGTTTATGCCTTTCTCCTGGCCTATGCTGTAGACCTCATCGAAGCTGCGCACCATTATCCGCTCCAGCTCCTGGTTGATCTGCTTTTCGCGCCAGAAGAAGGACTGCAGGTCCTGCACCCACTCGAAGTAGGAGACAACCACCCCGCCGGCGTTACAGAGGATGTCAGGGATGAGGAAGATACCCTTGTCGAAGAAGATATCGTCGGCCTCGGGGGTGGTAGGGCCATTGGCGCCCTCGGCGATCACCTTGGCCCTTATGCGAGGGGCTATCTCCGCCGTTATCTGGCCCTCCAACGCCGCCGGGACGAGGATGTCACACTCCAGCTCTAAAATCTCCTCGTTTGATATCACGTCCGCTCCTGGATAGCCGATGACTGTCCCCGTCTCCTGCTTGAAGCGGAGGACATCCCTGGCGTTCAGGCCGGGGGGATTAAGGATTCCTCCCTGGGAGTCGCTGACGGCGATGATCCTGCAGCCCTCGTCTTGCAAGAGGTAGGCGCTGATGGAGCCCACATTGCCGAAACCCTGGACGGCCACCGTGGCTCCCTCGATGGGCATCCCCAGTCGCTTGAGGGCTTCACGGATGGTGAGCATAACTCCGCGTCCCGTGGCCTCAAAGCGCCCCTCCGACCCGCCGATGCTTAACGGCTTACCGGTGACCACCGCTGGCACAGAGTAGCCATGGTGCATGGAATAAGTGTCCATGATCCAGGCCATGGTCTGAGGGTTGGTGTTGACGTCGGGGGCGGGAATATCCTTGTCTGGCCCGATCATCATCGTGATCTCGGTGGTGTAGCGGCGGGTCAGGTTGATGATCTCTTGCTGAGACATCTTCTTGGGGTTACAGACCACGCCTCCCTTGGCCCCGCCGTAAGGGATACCCACCACAGCACACTTCCAGGTCATCCACATGGACAGTGCCCTGACCTCATCCAAAGTCACGTCGGGATGGTAGCGGATGCCCCCTTTCGTCGGGCCACGGGCGGTGTTGTGGTGTACACGGTAGCCGGTGAAGACCTCCAGGTGACCATCGTCCATCACCACCGGGAAGTGGACGGTCAGCTCCCTCTTAGTATTCCGCAATACTTTGCGTAACCCTAAGTCTAAATCGAGGACCTCGGCCGCAGCATCGAACTGCCTCTGTGCCATCGTGAAAGGGTTTTCCTTCTCAGCCACTTTTTCCTCCTAACTTCTCTAATAGCAATTGATTTACAAGCTTTGGGTTGGCTTTGCCTCGGGTGGCCTTCATCACCTGGCCGACCAGGAAACGCAGCACCGGCCCTTTACCTCCCAGATACTCCGCCACCGGGCCGGGATTCTCAGCTATGACCTGCTCGACGATGCGCGAGAGCTCCTCGACGTCGCTGATCTGGACGAGGCCCTTCTCCTTGACGATCTGGAGGGCAGGGCGGCCCGTCTCGAACATCTCGCCGAAAACGCCTTTGGCGATGCTGATACTGATGCTGCCCTTCTCTACCAGGGTGAGTAGCTCAGCCAAAGCATCGGAGGTGATCTTGACCGCCTCGATCCCTACGTCTTTGGCCTTGAGCAGACGAAAGAGCTCGCTGGTGATCCAGTTGGCTACGGTTTTGGCCCCCCCCTCTTTCCCCCCCAAGTTGGGGGGGAGGTGGGGGGCACGGACGCAGGATTCAAAGTAGTCGGCCACCGCCCTCTCCGCCACCAGCACCTCAGCGTCGTAGCGGGATAGCCCATACTGTTCCATGAAGCGGTCTCGCTTGGCGTCGGGCAACTCAGGCAACTTGGCCCTGATCCCCTCTACCCATTCCCGGCTGAGGATGAGAGGCGGCAAATCCGGCTCCGGAAAGTAGCGGTAGTCTTGGGCATATTCCTTGCTGCGCTGAACCACGGTAACGCCTCGTGCTTCATCCCAACCCATGGTCTCCTGATCTATGGCCCCGCCTGCCTCCAGTATCCCTCGTTGCCGTTCGATCTCATACGCCAGGGATTTCAAGAGGGCACCAAAGCTGTTCAGGTTCTTGATTTCCACTTTGGTGCCGTATTCCGTTCTGTGAACAGGCCGCAGGGAGACGTTTGCCTCGAAGCGTACGGCTCCTTTCTCCATATCGCCCGAGCTCACCCTCAGATACCTCAATATCGTACGAACTTTCGTCACATAGGGGCGGATTTCTTCGAGGGAACGGAAGTCGGGTTGGCTCACTATTTCCATGAGGGGCACACCGGAGCGGTTGAAGTCCACCAGGCTATGCCCACCCAGGTGAGACAGCTTGGCTGTGTCCTCCTCCAGATGCACTCGATTGATGCCGATGCGCTTTGTGACGCCGCCAGCCTCGATTTCCAGCCAGCCATCGCGCGAGAGAGGTAGGTCATACTGGGAGATTTGGTATCCTTTGGGCAGGTCAGGGTAGAAATAGTTCTTCCGATCGAATTTGGAGAACTCAGGGATCTGACAATTGAAGGCCAGGGCAGTCATAATGGTGTACTCCACGGCCCTTTGATTGATGACGGGCAACACCCCCGGCATCCCCAGGCAGATGGGACAGACGTGGGTATTGGGCTCCGTCGCAGCATAATCGGCGCTGCAGCGGCAGAACATCTTGGATTCAGTCAGCAGTTGGGCGTGAACCTCGATGCCGATGACGGCTTCGTAATCCACGAAACTCTCCTATGAGTACAGGTTTGGATTCAATGTCAAGATGTCCATGTTTCTCCCTCCTCCATATCTCCTAGAGCAGCATCTCCAATGGTGTGCACTCTAGCCCGTGGGCGCTGGCGACGCCCTCACAGGTGACTTTGCCTTTGTAAATGTTTACCCCTTTAGCCAGGGCCGCGCTGCTCTTCATAGCCTCGACGAAGCCCCGATTGGCCAGTTGAAGGGCATAGGGCAAGGTGGCGTTGGTCAGTGCATAGGTCGAAGTGCGCGGCACAGCACCGGGCATGTTGGTGACACAGTAGTGCATCACGCCCTCCTCGATGAAGACGGGGTTGGTATGAGTGGTGGGGCGGGATGTCTCAATACAACCGCCCTGGTCAATGGCCACATCAACGATCACGCTGCCCGGATTCATGCTCCTCACCATCTCCCGCGTGACCACGTGAGGTGCCCTGGCGCCAGTGACAAGCACCGCCCCGATCACGACATCGGCGCGTTTGACGGCCTCGGCGATGTTGTGAGGGTTCGAGCTGAGAGTGACGAGATTGCCTTGGAATATCTCGCTCAGGTGGCGAAGCCTATCTATCCTGAGATCAATGGCGGTGACACTGGCCCCCATACCGAGGGCCATTTCCACCGCGTTCCTCCCCACGGTACCTACTCCGATGACAACCACGGTGCAGGGAAGAACGCCGGGCACTCCACCTAGAAGTTTGCCCCGCCCGCCGCTGGGCTTTTCCAGACAATGGGCGGCCACCTGTACTGCCATCCTGCCGGCCACTTCGCTCATGGGTTCGAGCAGGGGCAATGTGCCGTCGGCCAACTCGACTGTCTCGTAGGCCACGGCTGTCACCTTTTTATCCATCAGAAGCCTGGTCAAGTGCTCCAACCCTGGATTGGCGAGGTGAAGATAGGTGAATAAAAGAAGACCTTCACGGAAGAATTTGAATTCCGGCTCGATAGGCTCCTTGACCTTGAGCACCATCTCGGCTGCCCAGGCATTGGCAGCAGTGGGCACCATCTCCGCGCCGGCTCGCCTGTACTCCTCGTCGGAGAAGCCGCTCCCCTCGCCAGCCCCCGTCTCGACGAGGACCTTGTGTCCTGCCTTGACCAGCATGTCCACCCCGGCTGGTGTGGCGCCGACCCTGTTCTCGGCGGTCTTTATCTCCTTTGATACGCCGATGATCATCGTTGATCCTCCTTGAATGTGGTTTGATTTGAGTTCTTAGCGCGAGACGTGGCCGTGGTTAAACACTCCCTCACACTCCACACGTCCTCGGTCTCGTCGTACGCCAGCTCGAAAAAACTGCCCCCCTCTGTGCGCACCAGGAAATGGGGACCCTTGGGCGCACGCCAGGCCCGCTCCACTGCCTGGACGACGTGGCGCTCGCCATGCCAGGCGAAGGCGCGGGGCTCCTGGGCGTAGGTGTGGCCTGAATAACACTCGACCATCAGTTCCATGAGGCTACAACCTGAGTCCTTTGAGATACTCGCGGAGCTGCAGGCCGATGCGGTCATCTTTCAGGGCCAGGGCGATGAACGTCTGCAATAGACGCAATGGGTCGCCGGTGGTGTACCAGGTCCCTTTGATCGGCTGAGCTACGACCCGCTTCCGCTTAGCAAGGGTCAGCATGGCGTCAGCCATCCACAGCTCCCCTCCCTTGCCCAGCTCCTGTTTCTCTAGTATTTCGATGATTTCGTAAGGAACGACAAACCTCCCTATCTGAATGAGATTGGAGGGGGCCTTCCCCGGCTCAGGCTTCTCAATGAGGGTTTCGATTTCAGGGGCCTCCGTGCCCTCTTTTAGATTAATGCAGCCATAGAGATGGGCTTCCTCCCAGGGCACCTCGTAGGCGGCCATGGCACCGGCGGGCTGGTAGCATTCGTAGGCGTCCATCACCTGGCGTAGGCCGGGTGGATCTGCATCAATGACGTCGTCGCCGAACATGTAGCAGAACGTTTCATTCTTGCTGATGAAGGGACTGGCCGCCAGCACCGGGGTGCCGTTGCCGTACGGCAAGTCGGCTCCCTGGCGGACGAAGGCGAAGTTGGCCAAGTGTGATACGCGCCTGACCTTTTCCAGGTAGTGCCATTTGCCTGCTGCCTCCAGAATCCGTTCCAGTTCAGGCGCTGAATCGAAGTAATCGGTAATGGCGTGGCTGCCGCGCCGGATCACCAAAATGATGTCCGTGATACCTGAGTTCACGGCCTCTTCCACCACGTGCTGGAGGATGGGCCGATCCAGCAGGGGGAGCATCTCCTTGGGCATAGCTTTGGTGGCCGGCAGAAATCGCGTCCCCAGCCCGGCCGCAGCGATGACGGCTTTGGTGATTGTCATACTCGCTGTTTCCTCCCAGCGGATAGCCTTCGGCATGGCGGATAAGTGCATGCACCCGCCCCCTATCCGTTCGGCTGCTACTTATCCGCTGATAGCCTTCCTTCCAGCCTCTCTACCAACTCCCACGTTTCCCCAGTCTCTTTTCTCATCCCTAGTCGTTCAAAGCTCTCTAATGCCTCTTGTGCAAGAACTAATGCATCTGATAAGTTGGCCGCAAAGCCCCCATTTTACGGAAAAATAGTACTTCTCACGGCGAAAACGGGCACCTTTGAGATGGCGATTTGTCCGACTTCTGAATGATTTCCATTAATTGTTGGAAGATGGACTACTGTTATGTTCAACCCTAGCGTCATGTGGAATTGAGGTAAAGGAGGACGCAGTTACAATGGGCAGGGTTGGTATCGTTAAAACGGCCAAGCACCAACTTCCTTCTTCAGCCAATCAAGCCCATATGCAACCGAGGCTCCGTCCCCGCTTAAGAGCTTGGCTATCTCCCACTGCACATCTGGGGTGTCCCTCAGTACGCTTAGGTCGATCCCTATGCGCATACGTTGATCATCACACCGACTGAGTTCCCCAAAATGCTCCACTAATGCATCTAGCATTGCCACTATAATAGTAGCAAGGCTATCGGCATCATGATACCGGTCCCAGTGTATCATGGTTACCTTATCTGTAAGATACAGAAGATAATCCATCTTGACAACATGTGCGAAGTCTCTGCGGAACTCACCCGAGCGAACCGTCAAGGGAAACGCTGTCTCAAGAGCCTGACTAGCGGGCCGCCAAAACGGAATCTCTTCTGCCTTCGGCCACTGGAACTCATCCAAGCCTTCTCCGCTCTCTTTCGCTTGGACCTCTTTTGCGTGACGAGCTCGGCGATAGGACTCGCTGAGCAGTCTTTCAACACGAGCGATAGTCCGCGGCTGTTCCGCAGCCAAATCGATTAACAATCGCTCGAATTCAGGACGATCTGCTCGAGATTCCTGGAGCCTAGAGGGTTTTGGCGGTGTCTTTTGGCTCCCCGAGATTTGGCCCCAGCAGGCCAGTTCCCAATCGTCAATGACGGTTTTCACCTTGTAGCTTTGAAGCCCCCATGGTACAGATGCTCCAATGTCGATAAGATTGAGAATCATGATGTGGGATAACGTCTGAGCTGCCCTCTGGACAGCGTCAGGGAAATCCGCCGTTCCAGGATCCACCGCATCAGCGAGTATGCCAAAGGATGCCTCACCGGTAGAAAGAACCCCAAAGCGATCATGAAAGTTGATGACCTTCAATAGCTGATTATAGTTGTCTTCACCAATGTCATTCCTGAGATTGTCTCGCTCCTTTACACGAAGACGATCCACAAGACGTGCCCCTCTCTCGGCATGTTTTGCAGGAGTGAGCGCCTTTCCTACATCGTGAAGGAATGCTTCAAGTCGCCATATTCCTTCGTCATCTGATTTGGGCCCTGAGGCACTTCCAAGAATTGCTTTCACCGCGAATACGAAACGCGCCGCGGTCTCGGCATTCTCGGGTTTGTTCCATCCTTTAATAATCGTCCGCGCATCGCCTTGTAGAAGGATATTCATCTGCCTGATGATTCTGGCAATGTGTTTACGATGCCAGAAATCCCCTGGTTTTTCAGGGTGCGGCTTGTTGATCGCCTCGCGCATATCTTTCCCGAACGGTATGCGAAGCAAAGTCTTCTCATCGATTGGAAAACCAAGCTTCAAGTTCTCAAGGAAAGTCTCTTCATCATCGGTTGGAAAACTATCCCTTAGTACCTTGTTGACTTCATTGATATCAAAACGCTTTCTCTCTTGTTTATTTGTGCTGTTCATTGAACCTCCTCCTTAGCAAAACCTGAGTGATGGCATGGGCTTAGCCCTTAGCCTCCTTATTATTTGACATAGCGAGCAGGGAAGTCGTAGTTGGCCTCCACATACTCTTTGATCTGCTCCCTAAGGTAGCTCACGATGAGGATGTCTCCTCACTATACTTTCGAACTTTTAATGAAGCTACCATATCTGGGAGATATTGAGCGATTCTACCACTAAATATGGGCGCATGAACCTCGATAGCCCCCAGGACACGAAACCTGCAAAAGTACAGTCCTCGGTGTTGAGGTCCTGGGGCCGATCCAACAGGGGGAGCATCCCCTTGGGCACAGCTTTAGTGGTCGGTAGGAATCGTGTCCCCAGCCCGGCCGCAGCGATGACGGCTTTGGTGGTTTTCATGCTCGTTGTTTCCCCTCCTGGTGCGATCCTTTCACAGCTCATCATGAGCTTGACGAAACTGCTTGTCGGCCAGACCAGCCATCTTCACCAGCTTGTGGAGCAATTTCCTATCCACGGAGACAAGTTCCAATTCCCTCTCCTCCACGTCCTCCGGTGTCAATATCGCCGCTGGAACAGTGCTGGCCGCGATCATATCCTCCACCATAATCTTAAGGCAAGCTTGGACAGCATCCTTGATGTTGGCCAAAGCCTCCTCTCTTGTTTTGCCCTGAGACATACAGCCTGGGATTTGTGGGCACTCAGCGATGATATAGCCGTCTGCCCCTTTTTCCAGAATGACCTTAAGAGTCATTGAATCCTCCTCCTATTCGATCAAGAAACAGTGCTCATCTCCAGTTCACTGCTCATAACATGGGTTTCCTCTTATGCCACTCCGTGGCCTGCTCGTAGGCGTAGGCCACGCGCAGAACCGCTTCCTCGGCAAAGGCATCCCCCATGATCTGCAGGCCCACGGGCAGGCCGTCGGCGAAGCCGCAGGGGATAGAGATGCCACAGATGCCGGCCAGGTTCAGGGAGAGGGTGAAGATGTCGGAGAGGTACATCTGCAGCGGGTCGTCCACTTTCTCACCGATCTTGAAGGCCGCTGTAGGAGAGGTGGGAGCTATCAGCACGTCGAATTTCCTGAAGGCCTCGTCGAAATCCCGCTTGATCAGGGTGCGCACCTTTTGGGCCTTGAGATAATAAGCGTCGTAGTAGCCTGCCGAGAGGGCATAGGTGCCCAACATGATGCGCCTCTTGACCTCGGCCCCGAAGCCGTTCTGCCGGGTCTGGCGGTAGGCGTCCCAAACATCCTCCACCTCAGAGTGAGAGTAGCCGTATTTCACCCCGTCGTAACGGGCCAGGTTGGCTGACGCTTCAGCCGGAGCGATCAGGTAATAAGCAGGCAGGGAGTACTCGGTATGAGGGAGCGAGACCTCGTCCACCTCTGCGCCCAAGTCAGCTATTTTTTCTATGGCTGCTCGCACTGCTGCCTCCACCCCAGGCTGCATGCCCTCGACGAAGTACTCCCTCGGAACGCCCACCCGCATTCCTTGAATGTCAGGGACGAGGGCCTGGGCATAATTGGGGATGGGGGCATCCACTGAGGTGGAATCGCGGGGGTCATAGTGAGCAATGGCCTGCAGGATGATGGCGCAATCGGTCACGTCTTTGCCAAAGGGGCCGATTTGGTCTAGCGAGGAAGCAAAGGCCACCAGACCATAGCGAGAGACGCGGCCATAGGTGGGCTTGAGGCCCGTCACGCCGCATAGCGCTGCTGGCTGGCGCACACTGCCACCGGTATCAGAACCCAGGGCGCCCAGACACTCGTCGGCGGCCAGGGCGGCAGCGCTGCCTCCGCTGGAGCCACCAGGAACCCGGCTCAGGTCCCAGGGATTCCGAGTGGGGAAAAAGCCTGAGTTCTCTGTGGAGGAGCCCATGGCGAACTCATCCATGTTGGTCTTGCCCAGGATGACGGCGTCATTCTGATGCAGATGCCCGATCACCGTAGCGTCATAAGGGGGGATGAAGTCCTCCAGAATCTTGGAGCCGCAGGTAGTCGGCACGCCCGCTACGCAGATCACATCTTTGATGGCCAGGGGTATGCCGGTCAGGAGGTCGAGGGGATTCGATGGGTCCTTTCGCCAGGCTGCAATCCGATGGTCGGCCTCTTGGGCTTGCTCCAGAGCCCATTCAGGAGTGATGGTGAGGTAAGCTTTAACCTGGTTATCAACTTCCACGATGCGCTCGATAACGGCCTGGGTCAATTCGACGGCTGACACCTCACCCTTTCTTAACAGATCATGGGCCTCGTGGATAGTCAGTTGACATAATTTCAAGCTAGTTCTCCAACAGAGATGGCAGTAAGCTTTCGATCACTCCAGAATCGCCTGCACCTTGAAGCAGCCGTTCTCGGCCTTGGGGGCATTGGCCAGGAGGTCTTCGCGGGAGAAGGAGGGCCTGACCTCGTCTGCCACCATCACGTTCCGCAAGGGGAGCACCGTGGCTGTGGGGGGAATGGCCTCGGTGTCCAAACGCTGCAATATCTCGGCGTACTCTAGGATGGCTGATAACTGTTCCCTGAACCTCTCCTTTTCTTCGTCGGTCAAGCTGAGCTTTGCCAGTTCAGCGATATGCTCTACTTCGACGCGGCTCAGTTTCGTGTCTTGGCTTTGCTTATCCATGTTCACACCTTTGCGTATTATAGCACTTTGGGACAGGTCGAGCAAATTTGAGCAAGCGGCATCCGCTGTGGGGATGTGGAGGAGGCCCTCGGCCGGGTTGCCCAGGGCTTCGGTCTGGTCTTTGATGTAGAGGACGCCGGTGTAGGCGGCCAGGAGCGCGTCGAGAGCGTCGTGGGAGAGGAGCGACTCCTGAGGCGAGGGGATGGCGGGGATGAGGTGGCATAGCCTTTCCTGGAGGACTCGCCGCCCGGCGACCGTCGTCTTGCGCGGGAGTTTGCCGAAGAGGCACAGCTTGCTGGCATAAGGATAGACCTCGATGACGGCGAACCTCCGCCTCTCCAGTTGCTCCTTGAGAGCGATGGCTCGATATACCATGCCTTTGATGATGGAGCGCTTGGTGGTGTAGTAGCAGCCGATGCCCAGGGCCGATAGCTCCCGCTCGCACTGACGACCCTTGCGAGAGGAAATGGGGCGACAAGTACAACTCTCTTCCAGACAACAGAGGCCCAGGGGCAGGCTGAGGGGCGCGTCAATGGCTACCAAGGTAGGGCGATGCTCCTCTGCCAAGGCGATGAGCTCCTCATCGTCGGTCACAGAGCCTTCAGCTACGATGTCTAGCTCTTTCGTCAGGACAGCGAAAGTAGTCCCCTTCTCAGGCGAGGTAGTTAAGTCCAGCCCGATAACCCTCATCGTCATCTTACTGCTTTCAGCTTATCGCTAAGCCACATTGTCGCTTCCAGCATTGTCGCCTCTACCCTCTCTTGATAGCGCCAGAAAGCCAGAGCGATGGTGGCTAAGACAATAATGAAGAACGCTGCTTGGGTTTGAGTGAGTGCAGCAGCGTTAGCGCCCACAAAGTTGGCGACGAGAATACCTGGCAGGCGGCCGATGGTGGCCAGTACAATCAACTCAGGTAGGGGCAGGAGAGTGAGACCAGCCAGGAAGCAGGCTACATCGTCGGGCAGAAATGGAAAGAGAAAGACGAGGAAGAAGAAAAGGGCACCCCTTTGTCGTGAATAGCCATCAATGCGTTCCAGTGTCTCTCTTTTAACCAGCCTCTCTGCCCAGGGCCGTCCAAAGCGTCGAGCCAGAGCCATGGCCACGCTAGAGCCGGCAATCACCCCGACCAGGCTATAGACAGTCCCCCAGACCGTACCAAATAGGTAGCCATTTACAACGTCTATGACCTGGCCCGGGATGGGGGCCAGGAGCACCTGGGCCATGTGCAACAAGATGGATGAAAGTGGAGCCCAGGGCCCAAACCTTATCACGAACTCTTGCACCTTGGCCCGGTCAGCGAAGAAAGATAACAGGGGCTTGTGCCAAATGAGCAAGGCTGCGATTACCAGGGCGAGAAGCCCCAAGATAGCTATTGTCTGTCCTCGAATCCTACCCATGCCCCCAATATACCAGCGAAAGCCCAAAAGGTCAAACGCCTCACCAACTTGCGCTTTTTGGCTTTTTTTGTTACCATTAAGGCGAGGTTTAGCAGATCACGATTTGTCCTAGGAGAACTAGCCATGAATATTAATACCAAACGGCGCATTTTGCGCAGGCATAGGAAGAACAATAATAGCGGCCTGCTCTTACGTTTGCTCATGGGCATGGTAGCTGTGGTCTTTTTCGCTGTTACTCTACTCGGCCTTTTGGGCATCGGCACGGTGGCTGGCGTATACGCCTACTACGCTAAGGACCTCCCTGACCCCGGCCGGATCGAGACGGAGCAGGAGGAATTTGAGACGACCAAGATTTATGACCGTACTGGTCAAGTCCTCCTCTACGAGATTTTCGACCCACGGTTTGGCGATCGCACCTGGGTTCCACTAGATCAGATGCCGCTTTACCTGCGCCAAGCTACCATCGCCATCGAGGATAAGAGTTTCTACGAGAACCCTGGCTTCGATATCAGGGGCTTTGCTCGGGCCTTTTACTACTACAACCTGCGAGGCGGCCGTGTTCAAGGCGGCAGCACCATCACCATGCAGTTGATCAAGAACGTGCTGATCCCTCTGGAGGAGAGGTATAAAACGCTCTACTCCCGAAAGATCAAAGAGTTCATCCTGGCCTTGGAGGTCTCGCGACGCTATAGTAAAGATCAGATTCTGGAGTGGTACTTGAACTCCAACTTCTATGGGAATCTAGCTTATGGCGTGGAAGCAGCAGCTAAAGTCTACTTTGACAAGCCTGTCCAGGAGCTGGACTTGGCTGAGTGTGCTATGCTGGCTGCCGTGCCCCAGTACCCTGGCCTGAACCCCATTGATGCTCTTGAGGAGGCTCGCAAGCGCCAACACCTGGTGCTGGACGCTATGGTGCGTCAGGGCTACATCACCGCCGAAAAAGCCGTTGCCGCCAAGTACCAAAAGCTGGATATCAAAGCCCGCGAAGAGCGTTACGACCTCATCGCTCCGCATTTTTCCATCTATGCCCGCAAGCGCCTGGAGGAGATGTTTGGCCCCGAATTGGTTCACCGTGGGGGGCTGCGGGTCTATACTACCCTGGACCTGGAGAAGCAAAACCTGGCCCAGGAAATCGCTCGGAAGTGGATAGCCGAGCTGCAAGCTCAGAAGCAGAATGTTTCTAATGCTGCCGTGGTAGTCATCAACCCCCGAACTGGTGAGATCCTGGTCATGGTGGGCAGTCTCGACTATTGGGACGAAAAGATTGATGGCCAGGTCAATGTGGCTTTGGCTAACCGACAGCCTGGCTCGGCCTTCAAGCCCTTTACTTACGTGACCGCTTTCTCTCAAGGCTATACGGCAGCTAACATGATCATGGACGTACGCACTGCCTTCCCTGACCCGCCCTACCCGCCCTATGTGCCAGAAAACTACGACCGCAAGTATCACGG
>JBAWAP010000184.1:0-7087 GCA_049589355.1 Anaerolineae bacterium | reverse complement strand
CGCTGACGCTCGCCTCCGGCTAACAAGCGGATGGAGCCGACGCTCGCGTCGGCGCTGACGCGCCTCCGCTGCGCGCGGCTCATCCGCCGCGCCGTTGGGCGGCGCTCGCGCAAAAGAGCCAGTCAAGGCCAGAGCAGGGCGTTTCAATACAGGCCAACATCCAGACAGAAGAATGGAGGTGACTATAGGATGCTCACTGTCCGATGTCCAAGATGCACTCAGTCGTTTTTTGTGGATGAAACTGCGACCCACGCCTTGTGCCCAAATCCGATCTGCCCGGCACTTGTCCACTTTGCGTTCTTCGAGAACTGCTTCTCGGCTGAAGCCTTTGAGGGTGAGCATCAGCTGTGGCACAGCACATCGCTCGAACACCTGGCTGACCATAACAAGTGGATGGTTTCCTACTTCAGAGAACCAATTCTCCACTACACCACACCCTCGCTATCTGACCTGGTACCCGAAGAAATCCTTCAAAGCATTCAAGCTGGCTTTGCTGATTACCTGGGCGGGCCGTTCACCTTGTTCGAAGTGTCAGATGTCGGTGAACACAGGCGCATTGAACCATTAGCACGCAAGGGCAATGCCAGAGATGCTCATTCAATGCGAGAGAGCAAGTTTCGCAATTTCGCGAGGTTTTGCGAGGTGCTTCGGACATATAAGTCGGACGGGAAGCTTCTGGGCGACACAGAATGTCACTCCACTGACTGCCGGGTGATAGATGAGATAGTGTCGTCAGGCCAAAAGGAAGCTTCATCGCACATCTGCTGGTGTGGCTTTGTTGAGCTTACTGCCCCAGTTGTAGTATATGGCAGGGTACTCGGCGTGATTTTCACTGGGCAGAAGCGGCACAAGGATCGCATAAAGCAAGTCAGGATGAAAAGCTGCATCAATAAGGCGGCGCGCCGGCTGGACCTTGACGCAAAGATGATGACAGATCTCGCCTATGCTGAAGATGTAGAGGAAGTCGATGACAATGACATCGAGATAATGAAGAAAGACTTGAACAGAATTGCATCGCAACTTCAGGCCTTGGCCACTAATGAGTATCGTTCGCGGAGGGAGGCTCGAGAGGGAGATTTCCTTGACCGTGTTGAGAATGTATTCACAGAAGCCATCGACATGATTAGCTCTGATCCGCTATCAATCCGGCCCATACTTGAGACAGTGTTGAAGGGCATTCGGCTTTTCACAGGCTTCCCGTTGGCAGGGACATTCCTGACTGTAGAAGACCAGCCAGAGTCGCTGCAGTACGTAGCTGGCAACCTGTGGATAGAGGACGTCCATAGGGATCCCATTATGGTTGAATCTGCCAAGCTTCGCACCTCTGAACTCCGGCAAACAGGACCCATAGTCAGCAAGGTCGCCTCTCAGCGGCCTCTCTCAATTGGTCATCAGTTAGAGCAAATTGCCCCTGGGTTTCGAGGTGGAGATGCACTAGCCACTTGCTTGGTCCCTATCATTTGTTCTGACTGTGGAGGTGTGTTGGTGCTGACATCCTCACACTGCGAACAGAACTCCTCATTGGATCTTCACTATGTTGACTCTGAGCCAGGGATACGGTTCCTAACAGACCTGGGTCACACTATAAGCGAGCATATGGGCATATGCCTTGATGCTGCAAAGATAAAGCGGGATCAAGTCAATCTCCGCCACCTGATGATGTCTCTCGGCCACGAGGTCAATACACCTATTCAGTCTATGTTGGCCGACGCGGCCAATATTGTTGATGAGCTTCCTGCTGACTTTGAAGTCAGACGAATTGCTGAGCACAACTTGGAGGAGGTCGCCCGCCTGCACCTACTTAGTGAGAACATCATCGCAGTGCTTTCGGAACGGAAAAAACCCAAGGTACAGTTCACCAGTCATAGCATTTACAGACCGATCAGTGAGGCATGCGAGATGTTCGAGGGTGAGGCTGCGGCAAAGGGCTGCAATATCATTGGACCTCGGTCGGTCGGCTCGCAGTTTCCTGTGATGGAGATGTCTCTTTTCGACCTCACCTTGGCATTCAAGAATCTGATCCATAACGCTGTCAAGTACTCATTCTATCCACCCAAAGCAATGGAGAGTGAGAGGTTCATCAAAGTCACAGGGCGTTGGTTGCGTGGGGAAGAAGGCCAGAGATATGCTGTTGAGATAACAAACTATGGAGTTGGCATCAAACCAGAAGAGATCGAGAAGGGCTTGATCTTCGAGCCATTTTACCGGGGCGAGTGGGCCTCAATTCGCCATCGAACTGGGTCCGGACTCGGATTAACTCTCGCTAAGCGCGTAATTGAAGACATGCATGGCGGCCAGATACAGGTTCAGAGTCTCCCGATGCCAGGGACAGCTTATCTCAATGTATTCACAATCATACTGCCGATTTCACAGGACAAGCGAGAACAGGAGGTGACTAATGCCTAAGATACTATGGATCGAAGACGACTACTATCATGTGGCGGGACTGTTTCGCCGCCTCGAAAAGGAAGGCTTCACAGTAGTCAGTGCAACATCCGCGAATGAGGCCTACCGCAAAGTTCAAGACTGGCAAGACTATGACGTGATAGTTGTGGACATAATCTTACCACTCAGGGATCAGCGCACTAACGAGATACTGCCTGAAGTAGAGAATTGGAGACGGGAAGAGTACGCGGGGATCGGTCTGCTCAAGTACATGTATCGTGAGCTCCAGATTGAAGTGCCGGTAGTCGTGTTATCAGTCGTGGCTGACGAGCTCACTGACACTCTCGAAGCATTGGGAGTTGACGAAGTGCTCTCGAAAAGGGGCATTCTGCCTCGCCAGGTTCAAGAGTCCGTGCATAAGGTGCTGGAGGAGCATCATAACACGTGATAGCGCATGGCCTTGGGTAACGAAAGGATAGATATGGATAAGCTGCATCAGATACTACGAATCACTATTATTATCCTGTCTATAGGATTCATCTTCCTCCTTCTCCTCTTTGCTCTTCGCGCAGAAGATTTCTGGACAAGTCTCTCTCTTAATCTTCTCACTGAGATAGCAGGAGTGATCTTGATAGCTGTGTACTTGAAGAGCAACCTCAGAAACGCCCTGGATGATTTGAGCTTGAAGATAAACGACTCACTAGATCGGATGAGAATCACCGAAGCATTCAGGGATGAGGACGCAGAAGAGGCCTGGAGGCTTGTATTGAGAGCCAAATATCGGCGATTGAAGAAAAGACAAGAAGAGTTAAGAAGAACGGATCCGTCAGATGTGGAAGCCAGAAAAAGGTTGGCTGAGGAAGTTGAACTGCTGGAAGCTTATATTCGCCATGCTGGGGCCCAGGACCTATTGTTGGAGTAAGTGCGGGTGCGCCTTTCCCATTTCAGTCTCAGGATTAGACATAGGCAAAATAACCTCAAAGGACGAAGAGACACGCAAAACAGGCATCAAGCAGCTTGCCGGTATGCCACCAACAAAACGCGGTTTCCACGCTCTGGTAGCAGCTTTGGATCGGGAAGAGTCAAAAGATCTACGACGCGAAATCGTGCGGGCACTCAGACTTCATGTCGGATACGGCTCCGATGACTGACCTGATTCAGGGTGAACTCGACCCGGAGACGGGACTTTTGTCATTGCCGCCCAACACGTCGCTGGAGGCGACAGCGCCTTCGGCGCTGAGTAGCATCGGCGGTTCGTTTCAGAAAGTAGTTGGTGAGCAAGGGTGCTAGTGCAAATCCGGCGCTGCGCCTCAGCTCCACCGTTGGGCGGCGACACCAGCCGCTCCTCGGACAAAATGGAAAGGATGAATGAAAATGATGAATCAAGTCACTATTGCCGAAACTGGGGACTCCGCCTGGAAGCCTCTTTACAAAGTCGGAGGCATATCTGCCCTGCTCGTAGTAGCGATGATCCCGATCCAGGCGATCATCTTCCTTGGCTGGCCCCCACCTGGCTTTTTGCCCAATATAAGCAACGTGTCCAACTGGTTCACGCTATTTCAGGAAAACTGGTTCCTCGGTCTCCTGGAGCTCGACCTCCTGCTCATCGCCGACTATGCCATTACGGGTCTAGTATTTCTCAGCCTTTACGTTGCCCTGAAACAAGCCAATAAAACTTTCACAGCAATCGCATTGACCCTTTGCCTCGTTGGAATCGCGGACTACATCGCATCGAATCCCGCTTTCGCCATGCTTTCCCTCAGCGACCAGTACGCGACGGCGGGGACAGACGCGCAGAGATCCATGTTTCTGGCGGCAGGGCAGGCGTTGCTTGCCATGTACCAGGGTTCTCCTTTCTTTGTGAGTTTCGTCCTCCAGTCGGTTGCTGCTTTGATACTCTCAGTTGTTATGCTACGGAGCAATATTTTCAGCAAAGCAACCGCTTATGTAGGAATTCTGGGAAGTGCTACCGCACTACTGATAGGTCCCCCTTGGCCGTTTTTCGAGCCAGCAATAGGTGCCCTCCTCTCGCTCATTTCTGTCGTGGTTTTTGCAATATGGTACATCCTTGTTGCCCGAAGACTCTTCCAGCTAGGGTCGGGCGTCTTGAGACAACAGGCGCAATAAAACTATCAGAAGACAGTTAATGCAATGCCGCGTGAAAGAAAAGCCGCCCAACACCGGCTCCAGCGGACAGCGGCTCCGCCGCTGGTGGTATGTAGCGCCTTGGAAGAAATGGAGCGATCATGCCAACGAGTCTCGCCGGTCCCGCCGCTGCCGCTGAGCCCTTCCGTTAGGCAGCCCTGCTGCATCAAGGGAGGTGGGGAATGCGTTTTCTCCCGACACTGAGGCTCGGCCTAGCCAACCACTGGATCCTTCTCATCCTGTATGGCGCGGCGCTCATATCCGCCGTCCTTAGGCTTCCCAAAGAGAAGCGCGAGTGGCTCTTCGAAGACCCGAAAGAGAACCTGCGAGGCACCAGAAAGCTGGTCCTTAGGCTCGGCCAGCTCGTGGCGGCGCTGTTTCTGGTAGCCATCAGTCTCACGCCTCTGCTCGAAGTCCCTGCCTGGCTTGCGACCATCGGCCTGGGGCTATACGCCGCAGGAACCGTCTTGGTGGTCGTCTCGATCCATTACTTCGCGCGATCCGCGGAGGGCGAGCCCACGACTGAAGGCCCCTACCGGTTCTCCCGCAACCCCCAATGGGTTGGGCTCTTCTCCGCCCTGCTTGGCCTGGCCATCTCCAGTGGGTCATGGCTCCTGGTTCTTGCCGTTCTAGCGGTCGGCGCGAGCTACCACATCCAGATCGTCGAAGAGGAAAAACTGTGCCGGGCGAAGTACGGCCGGCCGTACGAGGAGTACCTGCAGAGGGTTGCGCGGTATCTGGTAGTCAAGTGACACTTGGGCTGCCTAACAACTCGCTGCAGCTGACCCGGCTGGCATGCGGAAACGGTAGGGGGCCTTGCCCGCCAAGTTGCGCGAGAATGGGTCACACATTTCCTGAGCCGCCGGGCAGCTGAGCTCGAGGCCGTTGGGTGGCGAGTCAACCAGTGGTAATTTGCGAATCACGTGGAAGGATCATGTCATGTCGAGTAAGAGACTGGGCACGTCCATGTTCTATATCGGCGTCTTCTTTCTGTTTGTCCACACGACCATCCCGTTCTTATGGACTTTGTCGGGCATCCCCTTGGCATATCCCCTGGTCCCCACCCAGGGATGGCTGATAGCACTCCCAGGCTTGACTCCACCTATCGGCGCAGTGCTGATGGTAATTGGGGGCTTGATCTATGGCCGAGAGGCGCAGAGGTGATCAAATGAACTTCCCGCTGACTCATCCCCTGTGGATATGGCTGTACTTCGGCACGTTTGGTACGACTGGCCTGATCCTATTCACGCTCCTTGTTTGGAATGGGATGAAGTATCACGCGCTGGTACATGGGTGTCAGCGCTTAGCCGCACGATGGAGCCTGCTAGGTTACATGTTCTTGTTTTTTGCCGCGTGGTTCGCCTGCGGTATTGGAGGGCCTCCGGGCAACATGCTGAGTTCTGATCCAACGGCTCAGAATCCATTGACCGCTGTTGGGGCGGCAATACTCTCCATGTTCTTCTCCGTGCTAGGCTGGGCTTGCGTGCTGGTAAGCCAGCGCAAGATATTGCGGGGCGCGCTAACCGAGGAATGAAACTTAGAGCTATGTGACAAGGTGGGCGGGAAGCACAAACCTACCCACATGTGCCGCCCAACGAAAGCATCAGCCGTCGCGCACCTCGAGGGCCGACCAGCCGCCAACGGCGAGGATGCTGAACGGCAACGCTGATTACCCACGCGCGCAGCGCGGTCGGCTGCATGCCGTGTTATGTGCAGTCAGCCATGTTAATCTTGATTAAAAATAGTAACTGCTCAGGCATACAGGATTTTGACGTTTTGCTAACGCAAAATTTTAAACGTTAACAATGAACAATGTGGTCGGACCAAGATATCGAATCAAAGGAGGCAGCACCGTGAATTTGAGTTCCAATGATCTCGTGGGAAGATGGAAGGTTGAGTTTGAAGACGGAAAAACAGGCTGGCTTACCTTGGAGCCACGGGACAATTACGGCCAGCTTCCAGGCAGGATGTTTGTAGCAAAAGCCGTTGTAGACTATCCGCCCAACCAGAAGCGTCCCGGCATGGATTACAACAACAACGTTTTTGCTATAGCATCGGACACCTTTGAGCTTGGATCGGATTTCGGATTATACCATGAATGTCACCCAAACCCGCGCTCCGGAGAGGGGACATGGGTCTGCTCACTTGTTGCCGAAGGGGTGATGGTCTGTAAAACCATTACATCTGAACAGGGCGGCGACATTATGCAGTATCCAGGCGTGGGATATCCTTTTCAGTTCATGGGGAGCGGAAACTTTACGGCAACGAAGTAGCGGGAATCAGTGTCTCTGAATCAATGAGGGACAGCGCCCAACAACGGCGTGCAGCCGACCGCCCTTCGGGCGCGGGTATACGTGCGCTCTGAGGCAGCCATCGCTCTGGTTATTGAAGCGAGTCTTGCCAGAGTCGGCGGCGGCTGAAGCGCGGGCCGTTAGCAGAGAGAGGAGATCTTATGAAAACACGTTTACTCTGGTCGAATATTCTGGTTATCGTTGGCCTCATCGCCATGCTGATCGGAGCCATCGACCCGCTCGAGGGCTCGCTCATCATACTCCCC
>JBAWAP010000183.1:0-6068 GCA_049589355.1 Anaerolineae bacterium | reverse complement strand
ACTATGAGTTGATGGTCAAGAGCCTTCCCGAAGTGGCCGAATGGTGGCCTGAAATGGACGATTTCGAGCACCAGCATGCCCGGATGGCATATTTCGGCGAGGCCTGGGCACCCCGGCGCGTGCTGGGCGCGTTGTACCGCGCCGGCCGGCTGACGACCGAGCAGGAAGCTGAACTGGCTGCCCTGGACGATGAATTGATCCAACATCTCGATGAAGCCAACCTCTGCTATGGCCTGGATCTCCAAAGTGTCGCCCAACTCTTCACCTGGGGCACGCCCCTGGCCCAATCCGATGAGATCATCCGCATCCCGATTCGCCCCCGCACTCTGAGCGAGATCGCCCCGGCCCTGGCTGCCCTGGATATGCGTGAAACGTGAGGAGGTGAAACATGAGTCTGCCACCGGCGAAGAAAGTAGAGATTCCCCAGGACTTGCATTAGCTACATCGAAGACCCCGATTACATGGTGATCTATGCAGTTCACTAGACCCTGGGAAGAGTTCATTGCTCACCACCTTTGAGTTTGTAGGCGAGTTGCTGTGATACAGTGAAATACTCTGGATCCTAAGGAGTTGACTATGTCTCTGATATCTGTGCCAGCCATCTATGACGGAAAGCAAATCCGGTTGCTGGAATTGGCGCCGGTTCAAGGGCCTTACCGTGTCCTGGTTACCTTCATAGAGCCCGCCGATCAGAAAGTTACGTCCCCACCAGACCCGGCTCGTTTTTGGGCCTCCTTCGGGGCCTGGCAAGACGAGCGACCTGTAGAGGAGACACTGCAGGACATTCACGAGGCCCGCCGCTCCAGAACGGAGCCGCCAGCGCTATGAAGTTCCTGTTGGACACCGACACCTGTGTCTTCTGGCTGCGCGGCTACGCCTCTGTCCGCGATCACTTGGCTGCTGTTGGCCCCGAAGTCATAGCCATATCAGTAGCCCGCCGAATGGAATTCGACGTCTGAAACTGAGAAGGCCTCTCAGGGCCTAATTTCAGCGCCTGAGGGCGCTTTTCAACTTCAGACGGGGATTTCTAATCCTCGGCCCCTCTCTATCTTTCTCCTTGATACGCTGGCAGGCTGACAGTGAAGGTGGTCCCCTGGCCCACCTGACTCTCCACTTCGATGAGGCCGTCATGGGCCTCGATGATATTCTGGGAGATCCACAGCCCCAGTCCCAATCCCTTGGCCTCTTTCCCACTGTGGAAGGGCTCGAACAGCCCGCTCATCTCCTCCTCGCCCATTCCCTGCCCCGTGTCCGACACCTGAAGCTGAACCATGTCCTCGCGCAGGGCTGTCCTCACCGTCAACTCCCCGCCTCGAGGCGCCTCGACTGAGCTCGGCGAAGTCATGGCCTCCTGGGCGTTCACAACCAGGTTGACCAGCACCTGTTCCAACTGGCCTGCCGATCCGAGAACCGGCAGCTCCTGCCCTGCCAACTCCGTTTTCACCTCTACTTTCCCCAACGAGAGTTGGTGGCCCAGCAGGGCCAGGACCCGCTTCACCACCCCGTTGATGTCGGTGGGCTCCATCCCCTCTTCTGCGGGGCGATAGAAGGCTCGTAGCCTGCGGACGATTTCCGAGATCCGCTCGAAGCCCAGCCTCACCATCTCCAGGTCCTCATGCAGGGGGCCCTCTTCGGCCACCTGCTGGGAGATCGCGGACAAGTAATTGCTGATGCCTTGCAGGGGGTTGCCGATCTCGTGGGCCACGCTGGCTGCCAGACGACCTGTGGCCGCCAGCTTCTCCGACTGAATGAGCTTCGCCTGGCTGTCCCGCAGGTCGCTGTACGCCTTCCGCAGTTCCTCCTCCATCCGCTTGCGCTCGGTGATGTCCTGCATAACGACCACTGTGGAACCGAGGGCCATCCCCTTCCCCCGATCCTTCCACGGTTGCACCCGCACGAGCACGTGACGCTTCAAGACCTCGTCATAGGCTTCGCATTGGGCAGGCTGACCCTGCATCGCCTCCCCCCACGCTCCTTCCCAGAAGGAGTCAAGATAACAGGAACAACCTGCACAGCCAGGGTGGAGAAGCTCATGGAACTCCCGGCCCTTCACGTCCACAACCCGCGCCAGGTTCCAGGTCTCCACAATCCGGTTTGCCCGGATGATGCGCCCTTGATGGTCTACCAGGCAAACAAGGTCCGGGAGCGAATCGGCCGTGTACTCCCATTCCTGCTTTGCCCGCTCGATCTTCTTCAGGAGCTCCTTGAGCTCCTCCTCCGCCCGCTTGCGCGCAATTAGTTCTCGCTGAGCCTCCTGGAACAGCGCCCTGTTCTCCATCACCAAGCGCTGTTTTTCCAGGACATCCCTGACCATAGTCAACACCTCATCCATGTTCAAGGGCTTGATGATGTAGGCCGATGCCCCCTCGTTCAGGGCCCGCACTGCCGTTTCCAGAGAGGCATAGGCGGTGATCATGATCACCACCATGTCGGGGTACATTTCCTTCAAGGGCGCTAACAGCTCTATCCCTTCCATGTCGGGCAGCTTGATATCCAGGAGAGCCGTATTGAAGAACCTCACCTGCGCCTTCTCTAGGGCCTCTCGTCCCGTCCCAGCCGTCTCCGTCTCATAGCCCATCTTTTCAAAGATAAGCCTCAGGCTTCTACGGGTGCTCTCATCGTCATCAACAATGAGGATGATTTCCTTCTCGTCCATCTACTCTTCCTCTCCTCTGCCCATGCACAGCCTCACCGTAGATGCTACCGCCATGGGCCTCAATGATCTTTTTGCTGAGCGCCAACCGCAGCCCAATCCCCTTGGTGGCGAATAGCGGCTCGAAGACCTTGCTCAAATTCCATCTCGCAATGTCACCGTCACTTCGACAGGCTCAGTGCAAGCACTTCGACAGGACTTCGGCGAGGGCTTCGACTGAGCTCAGCCGAAGTCCTCAGTCGAGCCGCTCAATACAAGCTCTTACTCTAACTTAAATCCTTTCTCGGTGAAAAGCTTCAAGCAAACATCTACTACCTCAGGATCATAAAGGACACCCCTATTCTGTGAGATTTCCTCTAAGGCCAGATCTATCCCGCGAGACGGCCGGTAAGGACGGTGAGAGGCCATGGCCTCAACCACATCAGCTACAGCAAGGATCCTTGCTTCCAGCATAATCTCCTCACCCGATAGACCTTGAGGATAACCAGACCCGTCCATCCTTTCGTGATGTTGCAGCACGATTTGGGCCAGCGGCCAGGGGAATTCTATCGCCTTCAATACATCGTAACCAATTTGGGGGTGCATCTTGATGAGACCGAATTCGAGTTCGGTTAACTGACCGGGCTTACTGAGAATCTCAGCGGGCACATTGATCTTCCCGACATCATGAATCAGCCCGGCCATACGGACTCCCTCGATCTGCTCCTCTGAAAAGCCCATCTCTTCGGCGATGGCACAGGCCAGTTGGGTTACCCGCCGTTGATGACCGCCTGTATAGGGATCCCTCATTTCGATGGCTGATACCAGGACATTGACCGTTCCTTCCAAGGCTTTTTGTAGATTCACGTAACTTTGTCGAAGTTCTTCCTGTGCCCGCTTACGCTCAGCCAGCTCTCGCTGAGCCGTTTCATACAGCCGCGCGTTCTCAATAGCGATAGCTGCCTGGTTGGCGAAGGTCATAAGCTTCTCTGTCTCTCCCTCACCTAGCTCCTCTCGGGTTGAAGCGACAATGCCACCCACCGTCTTCCCCCTTGCCACCAATGGCATGGTGAAGAACGTCCTGGAGTCCAGAAGCCTTTGCATGGCATAAGCAACCGGCTTGCTCCACAGAGGTCTCACCAGCTCGTAGAAATCGTGTTTGATAGTTGGCCGACCATCCAAGAGGTTGCTCATAGCCTCGTTAAAATCCCTTCTCGCTGGAATCTTGATTTGGAGCAGTGGAAACCCGATTACGGCATTCATCCTTTCCAGCATCTTGTCCTTTGTGGAGACCGCACCGCCCTTGAAAATTTCCTCTTCTTTATCCAGCAAGAAAATAGATGCCGTATTACAACCGAGCCCCTCCACAACGCCATCGGCCGTTCGTTGTAGCACCTCATCCAAGTCCAAGGCGCTTTGCATCATGGTTGTGGCAATGGCGTTGAGGGCAGCCAGCTCACGGTTGCGCTCCTTGATCTCCTCCTCCACCCGCTTGCGGTTCCTGATTTCTTGCTGCGCCTCCTCATACAGCCGGGCGTTCTCGATGGCCACCGCCGTTTGGTTCGCCAGCGCGCTCAGAGTGAGTTGATCGTCCTGCGAGTAAGCCTCGTCCGAGAGTTTTCGGCCCACAGCGAGGATCCCCACCAGCTCGCCCTTGGCCTTCAGGGGGACGAAGAGTTCCAACCCCAGCCTCTCCAGCTCCTCCGTCTCCTCGCCCCAAAGGGCTTGGAAATGCGGAAGCACGCCTATCTCGTGTCTGGTCAGAACATCCCCTTTCCGCACCAGCCAGTGTACCACAGGGTGGTCTTTCCCCAAGCTCAGATGGGCGGGGTTCTTGTAGCGTCCTGTCTGCGCCGCCAGGCGGAAGTCTCCCATCCCCCCTTTTAAGTAGGCGCCTATGCCTGCGATATGCATCCTCGCCGCCAACTCCTCCAGGACCATGTTCAGCAAGTCCTCGAGGTGGATGATGGAAGCCACTTCCCGGCTGAGCTTCTGAAGCATCAAGTAGGCATCGTATTTTTCGCGGAAGAAGAGCTTATCAATCCACAGTTGAGCGCTATCCCACAGCGGCTGAGCGACCACCGCGGTGACCACTGCTATTAGAAAGGAGAGAATGAATATCTGGTAGCCTACGAAAACATGAAAGACCTGCACCGCAAGGGAGATTGCGATGAAGTAAAAGATGCCGATCATGGTCATAGGTACCGAGTAGAGCAGGCCCCTGCGGAAGACAACGGTGATCTCCAAGAGTTGGTAACGGAAGATGGCATAGGCAATGAGGCAAGCGTTCACCACGTTGGCAGCGATGTCAATGGGATAGCCCCCTAAAGCAGGGACCAGGTTGGTGATGCTTCCCAGCACAATCGCGCTTAATCCTAATAGGGCGTATCTTATCCTGTTACTTTGCACAGAATCCCTTGCCCTTCTATACCCTCGCATCAGGTTCAGCGCGGAAAAGGCAAGCAAGAACACGAAGTAGACACCAAGCACAGGAACCGCCGGCCCAAACCGGAACTCCACTACCCCCTCTTCCAACATATGAACATATTCCGACACGTATCCCATGCCATTAGCGATCAAGAGAATAGTGTACAACAGCAAGCCTAAGTATAGCCATCGTCTTTGCCCTTTTATCATCAAGAAGACTCGCACGAAGCCAAAGAAAGCAAGGGGCATCCCCATCAATCCACCAAGCATGACTTTGTTCCAGAAAAGCACATCGTCAGCAGCAACACGCATCATGAAAGTGCCGAAGCTCCAGACGAGCATGCTCAGAAGATATAGAGCGAAGAAACGGTTCACTGTCCTTTCGAGGCCCTGCCTGGCAGTGATGAATAATAGAGCTCCATAGCACGTTAAAGCGATCAAAGGGATGGCAATCGAGATACCCCAGTACATTTCACATCTCCTTGCCTCAAGCAACTTGCTTGCCAAGTCTCAAGAGGCCACTAATAATCTCATCGGAAGGATTCATGTGCCGCGGCTTTATGTGCGCCAGGTCAGGCTCCGGCCACCTGCATTTCCTTTATGATCTCATATGGGGTGGATTCAAATGGTTGCCTTGTTTCTGCTTGTACATCAATCTGTCCGCCTGGGGGGGTTATCAGCCAGCCAGCAATCAGACCCCCAGAGCCCCACACCAGCATCCCGCAGCCTAGCAGGAGAAAGCCAAGTGAATCATTTACCAGATAGGTCCTCGCTGCGATGTAGGCCACGGCAAGAGGTATGGCGGACAGGAAGACTGTGTTAAGGATGGGAAGCAGCAAGGGCGGCTCGAAGACCACCCTGATGTCCAATACGGCCAGGGTTGCGATGATGACTATGAAGGCAGGAACGGCTATTGCGCCAGCGCGCCTGAACAGGTGTTTTGTCTGTAACTGTTCAGCCCATGTTGTCACCCCTTCACTTCGTTCAGGGCAAGCTCTGAGCGCAGCGA
>JBAWAP010000182.1:0-32339 GCA_049589355.1 Anaerolineae bacterium | reverse complement strand
CCCGAATGGATTCTCAGAATCCGTCATCCCTGTACAGCCTGAAAGAGTTAGTGCCATTGGGCTCCCGTGCCCGCGAATCCGCGGCGTGGGGGCCGCCTCTGCTGATAATTTTCCATCTACTGAGACTAGTCTATTCATAGACAGCAGGCTAACAAGCGCATGGTGTGTCCTGAAAGCTGTCGTCTACTAACCGGTGGAAGTCCGGTCATGGTAACTGCCAAGAGGCAGGCGGCTTCGATGGCTTAGGCCGGAATGTGGAAGCGAGTATTCCTGAAGAGCCCGATGCGGGAAAACCGTTCGACTTAGCTCACGGTGAGGCCGCACCGGGCTACGTCAACAGCCTCAGCACAAATCTGTGGGGGGATGTTGGGTAAAATTGGCGGTCTTACCGTGATGATCGCAGGGGAACACGGTGGTGTTAGAGTGAGCGGCCCATTGCGTCACGCCTTTATTGATGAGTCTGGCACAGTAGCCCCCTTCTCAGATAGTCACTTTCTTGTCATTGCTCTGCTGGGCACGACAAGACCCAGGCCGATCGAATTGCATGTGAAGCGGGCTCTCAAAAAGTATGGAACGAGCCTGGCCTCCGGAGAAATGAAAGCTGATGCTTCACGAGAGGTTGTCGTCAAGCAGTTGTTGCAAGCCATTGCACAGGAGCCCGTGACGATCATAGCAGTCGTTGTGGATAAACAAAACATCGCACGCCCTCCTAACGATCCGGAGGAGATGTACCGAGAAGCTGTCACCAGGGCCGTCAGGCACGCCGTAGCCAGGTGGCCAAGGATTGATGTCTGTCTGGACAAGCGTTACACAGCGAAGCATCTGCGCTATGAGTTGGAGAAGGTGATTCGGGAAGGGATAGCAGACCTGCACCAAGAGGTGGTCATCATTCGCCAGGAGGATTCAATCGCTTGCAAGGAGCTACAAGCGACTGACTACGTCGCCTGGGCCTTCTTTCAGAAGTATGAGCGAGGGGATAACCGTTTCTATGAGATCATTGCAGACAAAGTGGCCGTTGAAGAGGTCATCAGTCGTCGGCTGTGGTAGAAATGAAAAAGCGGCTCACCCTGGGCCCCGATTTCAATCTGTCCCGGCGCATTTCAACGCCAGCTAGGTCCACTCTCCGAGTGGCCAGGGTCACCAGGCTTTACGATGCCGCTTGACTGATATTGTAGCACGATTAGGCACATTTGTCAAAAGAAGAAGTCGTTACGCTCAAGAACCACACCCTGCTGGACGAGGAGACACTGGCCTGGCTCAACCAGTTTGCCAGTTATCCGCTCAGCGACCGGCAGCGATTGGCGTTGGCCTATCTGCGGGTCAACGTGCAAATGACCAACGCCGACTACCGGCGGCTGCATCACGGCACGGTGGAGACCGTTGAGGCCACGCGGGAACTACGGGGGTTGGTCGAGACCGGCCTGGTGGAGATGCACGGCAGCCGCTGGGCGTACTATACCCTGAGCGAGGAGGTGCCTGCTCAGGTACAGCCACCTCTGCCTCTAGCGATGAGTGGTGAAGAGAAGATTCTGGATTACGTGCGGGAGCATGGCTCCATCCGTAATGCAGAGTGTCGAGAACTGCTCGGACTTGGCGATGACCATGAGAGAGCGCGGTACATCCTGGGGAAACTGGTTGCGGCCGGAGAACTGACACCGATAGGACAGAAAACCCGCTATGTGTTGCCAAACGACGATATATCCGGAACTTATCCGGAGTCTTCCGGATAACTCGCCCATAAATGGAGATAGTGTCGAACTGGAAGAGGAGCCGGCACTCAGCGTTTCTGAAACAGCATTGCTGAGCGAACCGGCCCTGGCCGAGGACTGGAATCGGCCTGAGGAGGATGAAGCGTGATCACACCTGCAGCAGGTGCCGTGGTCCTAGTGCGGTTTCCGTTCTCCGACTTGTCACAGGCGAAGCTGGGGCCGACTACAGTGCTCGCAGATGCTGGTCGAGGGGATTGGATATGATAACTACCAGGAGGTCACGTGGCAGGCGTCTCGTGTAGCAAAAGTCGTATAAGCATTATGCGTCAAAATTGACGCTATAAAGGTTTTATGGTGTCAATAACGTCAGATAAGCATTGTTAGGCCGCCACGAGTACCGCTCCGGTTTTGAGAGTCTATCTATGAGCAGCAAGGAAAATCCATCCATCATCCTTGAAACCGAGCGTCTGATACTGAGACGACAACGGGCTTCCGATATCGCATCTCTCACTGATCTTTGGGCAGATCCGAAGGTGACCCGCTACATGGGTGGCCCTCGCGACAGAGATTGGCTGCAATCGGTATTCGAGGAGACAGCACAGAATCCCTACGCCGAGCAATATGACCTCTGGCCAGTGGTAGAGAAGGAAACAGGTCAAGTGGTAGGACACTGTGGTCTGCTCGATAAGGAAGTAGAAGGTAGAACCGAGATTGAACTGAACTATATCCTATCTCCGTCGGTGTGGGGAAAGGGCTATGCCACAGAGATAGGGCAAGCTATCAAGCAGTTGGCATTTGAGAAGATGGGAGTAGAGCGGCTGATTGCTCTGATTGAGCCGGAGAATGAGGCTTCTGAGCGTGTTGCAGTCAAGATTGGTATGCGTCTTGAGAAGGAAGTGGTTCGGCCAGGGGGAGCGCTGCGAAAAGTTTACGCTATTGACGTCAGAGATGAAAGGAAGGCGGCCAACATGCGGATGGAGCCGACCGCGCTATCGAGAATCTTCGTGAGGGTTGCGTCGCTTGGGGGCACTCCGGTTCATGTTGGGTGTCACTGCGCCAGCCGTGCGGCGGCTGAACTCCTGGGCGTTAGTGCGGCTCCACGGATGAGGTAAGATATGAGAGAAAGAATTCTGGAACTAGTCCAATATCGCGAGTTAGTGAGGAACCTGGTGATCCGGGACATCAAGCTGCGCTATCGCAACTCTGTCCTGGGCTTTGTCTGGTGTTTGGGCAATCCCTTGCTGATGATGGCCGTGTTCACCGTGGTCTTCACCATCCTGATGCCCAACGATATCCCCGACTACCCGATTTTCATCCTCTGTGCCCTCTTGCCCTGGAACTATTTCAATACCTCCATCATGGGGGCCATGGATAGCATCGTCGGCAATGCTCATCTGATCAAGAAGGTGTACTTTCCGCGGGAGGTGCTGCCCCTCTCGATCGTTCTCGCCAACCTGGTCAACTTTCTCCTGGCCTTGATCGTCCTCTTCGCCATGCTGTTCGTCTTCCGAGTCCAGCTCACCCCTTGGGCATTGTACTTGCCGCTGATCATCTTCATTCAAACCATTTTTACCTTGGGCCTGGCCCTGATCTTCGCTACGCTGAACGTTTTCTATCGCGATACGAAGATCATCATGGAAGTGGGGATGCTGGCCTGGTTCTTCCTGACCCCCGTCTTCTACCGTATTGAGGATCTCGTTCCCCAGTATGCCAGACTGATGTACTGGGTCAATCCCATGGCTTCCTTCATCTCCTGGTATCGGGTCGTTCTCTATCACGGAATCTCCATGGAGCCGGGTTTTATTTTCCGCACCCTCGTTACCTCGGTAGTTGCTCTGGTGGTAGGCTATCTTGTCTTCACCCGTTACAGCCCCGTGTTCGGCGAGGAGGTATGATGGCGGCGGCCATCGAGTTCGAGAATGTCTCCAAGAGGTTTATCCTTCACCACGCGAAACCTCGGTCCTTTCAGGAGTTGGTGATCGGGGCCTTGTGGCGCAGTTGGTCGCGAGAGGAGCTCTGGGCGCTGAACGGCGTCAGCTTCGAGGTGGAGCGGGGGGAGATGCTGGGCATCATCGGGCCCAATGGCTCCGGCAAGAGCACCATCCTCAAGCTGATCACGCGCATTCTGGAGCCCACCTCAGGTAGCATCACCGTTGACGGCAAGGTGTCGGCACTGATCGAGCTGGGAACTGGCTTCCATCCCGACCTCACGGGGCGAGAGAACGTCTATCTCAACGGCTCGATCCTGGGGCTGAGCCAGGAGGAAATGGATGCCAAGTTCAAGGAGATCGTGGCATTCGCTGAGCTGGAGCGCTTTATCAACGTGCCCTTGAAACATTATTCGTCGGGAATGTACATGCGATTGGGGTTCGCCATCGCCATCAACGTCGAACCGGACACCCTCCTGATTGATGAGGTGCTGGCCGTTGGGGACGAGTCCTTTCAGAAAAAGTGCCTGGCAAAGATCGAAGAGCTCAAAAAGCAGGGCAAGACGATGGTTTTCGTTTCCCATGCTTTGGAGACCGTGAGGAAATTGTGTGACAAAGCCTTATGGCTTGAGCAGGGAGACATCAAGTCTATGGGCAGCCCGGATAAGGTGATCTATGACTATTTGGATGACTTGCGCAGGAAGGAAGGGGTAGCTCTGGACGAGAAGCATCGCCATCTAAGGTACGAACTGGAGGGGCAACAGCTTGAGAACCGATGGGGCAGTGGTGAGGTCGAGATCTACGACGTGCAGCTTTTGGATGGAGATGGGGAGGAAAAACACGTTTATCAGACTGGCGATATGATGATCGTTCGGCTGTACTATGAAGTGAAAGAGCCTGTGGCCTATCTGACCTTCGGGGTGGGCATTCACCGCAGCGACGGGTTGCATATCCACGGCACCAACACCTTTGCCCAGAAAGTTCACTATGAGGCAGATGTCGGAAAAGGGGTAGTCGAGCTGGAGTATGGGGAACTGCCCTTGTCTACCGGCACCTATGCTGTTAGCGTCGGGGTCTGGCCTGGCGATAAGTGGCAACTTCCCTACGACATGCATAGCCAGATGTACCAGTTTTCCGTGTGGGGGGCAGAGGACGAGGGCTTGATCGCACTGCCCCATCGTTGGCTTGGTGGCCGCCCCCTGGACACTTCAGCGGAAGAGGCTTCACAAAGACCCCTTTGGAAGTTTGAAGCCTGCCCTGAGCCTAGCCGAAGGGTTGGAAGTTTGAAGTTTGAAAGATTACCTACCCATGTCTTGATGGGGGATAATGATGCTCATTGCCTGGATGGGGGTTGGCATGAGGTCGAGGACTGGCCCCCGAAAGTGCGCTGGACGGAAAAGAGAGCCTCGTTGTTATTGATGCCTGATGGGTCTGCTAGCCGGCTCTCCATGATAGCCTGGTGTCCCCAACCGGCCCTCACCCCCCAGTCGGGGAGGGTCTACGTTGACGGCAGAGTGGTGGGCAAGTTCGATTTAACCGACACTGACCCGCGGACATTTTCTTTTCGCTTGCCTCAACCAAATATGAGCAAGACCATCAAAGTGACCATCGAAGTGAAACAGACTCTAATACCCGCCGAGGCAGGCCTGAGCGAGGATCGCCGTGAGTTGGGGGTTGCGGTCCAGGAGATCTGGACCGACTAGGGAACGGTAAGAACCCGACTGCCCGATGACTATCTGACCAAGGACTATCTGACGAAGGACCAAAATGGATAAACTTGAACTGCCCTTCGACCAATATCAAAGATACAAGATGGTGGAAGAGCTCGTGGAGTTGATCCGAGACGGCCGCCGGTTGAGGATATTGGATGTTGGTGGCCACCCCGGGTTGATGGCGGGTTTTTTGCCGGAGGACGATACTTTTATCTTGGACATACTGCCTTCTGATTCCGGTGAGCTCAGTCGAACCGAGAGGCTGAATTACGTTCAGGGCGATGGGGCCAGGCTGCCATTTGAGGATGACAGTTTCGATTTGGTGGTTAGCATAGATACCTTGGAGCACATTCCATCTGGCCAGAAGCTTAGATTTCTAGAAGAGCAGCTTCGAGCTAGCAGAGACTACGTTTTACTGGCAGCACCTTTTGAGGACGAAAATGTCTCTCTCGCCGAGCAGATCGTCAACGAGTTCTTTATCAAAAAACTCGGCCACCCTAACGATTCCCTGGAAGAGCATTTTGAGAACGGGCTTCCTCGTCTTATTGAAACATTGTCTTTTCTTGATGAGAACCGAACTCAACATCTGGAAATACCCAATGGTTACCTGTACAACTGGCTGGTGATGATGATGGCACTTCCGGCGGCCCAGTCCTTGCCGGAC
Source organism: Anaerolineae bacterium (assembly GCA_049589355.1). Classification (GTDB taxonomy): domain Bacteria; phylum Chloroflexota; class Anaerolineae; order VGOG01; family VGOG01; genus JBAWAP01. The sequence continues at coordinate 26,326 of JBAWAP010000182.1, read as the reverse complement.
TCCGAGGAATTGGTTGCCATGATCAATCGGTTTTATAACCGAAACCTCTACGTCAGTGATAACCGGAAACCCTGTTATCGGACGGTAATATTGGCCAGCAAGCAGCATAGCTTGGATAGGGATTTCATCGTAGGTAGATACGAAAAAGCAGAGGCTGGTGCTCCAGATACCAAGCTAAAGTTGGCTGATCTGCTGCTGAGCTTGAAGCTGGAAGAACCACTAGTAGCCGTTCTGGAGGCCGAGCTTGAGAAGCGGACCGAGTGGGCATTTCAGCTTAGGGATGAGCTTGAGAAAAGGGATAGGTACATTAATAAGCTACAAAGCGAGTTTGAGGAGCGGGCAGAATGGGCTTTCAAGCTTCGGGAAGAAATTGGGGAGAGGGATCAGCGAGTATTTGGGTTGCAGGATGAGCTTGGGAAGTCGCGAGGTGAGCTTGAGGAGCGGGCCAAGTGGGCTCTCTGGCTTCAGGAAAAAGTGGACGAGAAGGGGCAATGGATAGTGGAGTTGCAGGACGAACTGGAGGGGCGGACAACGTGGGCTCTGAAGTTGAAGGATGATCTTGAGAAAAGGGACGAACATCTAGGGAAGCTTCAGGAGGAGTTTGAGGAGCGGACAAAGTGGGCGCTGCAGCTTCGGGATGAGGCACAGGAGAAAGATCAGCGGATACTGAGCTTACAGGACGAGCTAGAAGTGCAAACCCAGTGGGCTCTGCAGCTCCTGGAGGAGTTGGAGCAAAAGGATCAATACCTTAGGAAGCTACAGAGTGAGTTCGAGGAGCGCACACAGTGGGCGCTGCAACTGGATGCAGAGTTGACCAGGATAAAGCAAAGTTGGTATTACAGGTTGTTTAGGAAATTAGAGATTAGGGATTAGAAATTAGAAATTAGAAAGTAGAAATTAGAGATTGGATAATCCAACATCCAGCTTCCAACTTCCAACTTCAAACTTCCACCTTCCAACATTGCTGAGAGGCACGTTTCTGGTTCTCGCCTTTCCGTTGTTCATAATACTTCTCGTACCCCTTGCCTTCGGCATCGTGGTCTCCCTCTTCGTTGCCGATATTGTGGGTTACCTCACACGAAACACGAGACACGGAACACGGAACACGAAGTTAGGCAGGCCCGACACCAGCAAGGCCAGTATCATCATCCCCAACTGGAACGGCAGAGAGCTATTGGAGCAATGTCTGCCCTCTGTCGTAGAGGCGGTGAGGAGCGATGGTGAGAGTCACGAGATCATCGTAGTGGACAACCACAGCACCGACGACAGCGTACGATTTCTTAAGGCCAACTATCCTGAGGTCAAGGTGCTGGAGCTCGATAGGAACAGGGGATTCGCTGGCGGCTGCAATGCCGGTGCGGCAGAGAGTCAAAACGAGCTCCTCGTTTTTCTCAATAACGACATGATCGTTGACCGGGGTTTTCTGCGGCCCCTGCTCGATGGTTTTGCCCCCCCCCTATCTGGGGGGGAAGGGGGGGTCTTCGCCATAAGCTCGCAGATTTACTTCTGGGATGCTGAAAAGCGGCGGGAGGAAACCGGCCAGACACAGGGCTTTTTGAAACTGGGCTTTCTGCAGGTTGTTCACGATGAGCCGGGAGACACTGATCGGGTACGCCCGGTGCTCTACGCTGGCGGAGGATCATCGGCCTTCGATAAAAATAAATTCCTTGCCTTGGGTGGTTTTGACGAGCTCTTTCAGCCTTTCTATTGGGAGGACACAGACATTTCCTACCGAGCCTGGAAAAGGGGATGGAGGGTCCTATACGAGCCCCGCAGCGTAGTGCATCACAAACACCGGGGCACCATAGCCAAGACTTACGACGCGAGTTTTACCCACAAAGCTGTCAACAGGAACCACTTTCTCTTCATGTGGAAGAACTTCACCGATCCCGGTTTGCTTGTCCTTCACCCCTTTGTGCTCCTTGGCAGGTTAGTGTGGAACTACGTGCTCGGAAACTTGACTTATGTAGCTGCCTTTGGGAGTGCCGTAAGCCAGTTGGGGGAGGTTTGGAGGGGGAGAGCAAGAGAGAACCGGCAGAGGAAGCTCAGCGACCAGCAAGTCTTGGCAGTCTCATCAGACCTATTTCAATACAAAGAAAGATTCCAACTTCCAACTTCCAACTTCCAACCTCCAACTTCCAAAAACATCCTGTTCATTTGCCCCTACATCCCCTGTGAAGGTGTCCACGCCGGGGCGGGCAGGATGTACACCATGATCAAGCTGCTGGCACAGCGACACCAAGTGAGTGTGATTACTTTCATTGACAAGGAGAGTGAGCTCAAGTATGTTCCGGAGCTGGAGAAATACTGCCAGGAGGTTGTAGCCATCCACCGAAGGCCACCTTATCGGAGGCGCAATCCTTTGGTGCTTGAGCCCTTCGTGGTAAGTGAGTTCAATTCCTCCCCAATGGGGGCAGAGATTTACAGGTTGCTCTCAGAGAGGGACTTTGACATCGTGCAGATAGAGTATACCCAGATGGCGCAATATGTGCCGAACACCGTACGCTCTCGCACCCTGCTGACGGAGCACGAGGTGGCCTTTGCCACGCACCGTCGGGCCTTCGAGAGCCTCCCCTCTTCTTGGGAGAAGTTCAGAGCTCTCATGGGCTGGCTGATGATGATTGATTATGAACTAAAGGCTTGTCGCCGTTTCGATAAGATCGTGACGCTAACCGATGCCGATAGAAACGAATTGCTATCTTTCGAGCCCAAGCTGGATATCGAGGTCGTCCCTATGGCCGTAGACAGCTCCTGTTTTATGCCCCAGGATATTGCGGAGGAGCCCAACACTTTGGTCTTTATCGGCTACTTCAGGCATTCTCCCAACGTACATGGGATAATGCGTTTCTGTAGGGAGATTCTACCGCTCATAAGACAGGACATCCCTGAGACAAAGCTGTTCATCGTCGGCTCCAGCCCTCCCGATGAGATTATAAGGCTAGGTAAGATGGACAACGTTGTGGTCACTGGCTGGGTCGAGGATATAAAGCCCTACATCGCCAGGAGTTCGGTGTACATAGCGCCTTTGTGGCTGGGGACGGGCATGAGGGTGAAAATACTCGAAGCTTGGGCGATGGCCAAACCTGTTGTTACCACCAGCATAGGAAGTCAGGGCATTGATTGCACACCTGGTGAGGACATTCTGATCGCTGATGATCCGCAGGGATTTGCTGCTCAGACGGTTAGATTGTTAAGAGATAAAGCGCTGAGGGAGAAGCTAGGTAGAAACGGCAGAAAACAGGTGGTAGCTAAATACGATTGGGAGATCATCATCCAGCAGGTCGAGGACATATACAATGAAATATTAGCTACCGAATTTCAGAGAGAGCCTTGATGGATGAGATGAGCATTCTGGTTGTGAGATCTGGTTCGCTGCCTAACCTGTTGATGGTGTTGGAGAGACTGGGAAGAAGGTTTCCCCACAGCGCCATCACCGTTTTAACAGATCCGGACATCCTAGACGAATTATCGCAGTACCCGAGTGTTGGCGACATAGCAGTTTATAGCAACCTTAGGGTTTTTCTGGCGCGTCAATTGTGGGAGTTGCGTCGGCAGGACTACGACTGTAAAGTGGCGCTCTTCACCAACGAGGACGAGGGGAGATATAACAAATTCAAAGTGCTGGCCTTTATGTGTCGGGCGCCCCGGATGATCGTTTATAACGAAAACGGTGATAGTTTTGAGTGGGATTATCGCCACAGGCAGATCATCTGGAGCCACATCAAGTGGCGTCTCCGGGACAAGCTCTTCTCAGGTATCCCCCTGCTGCGGAACTTCTTCGTCCTATTACTAACAAAGCTTGTCAATCTCTTTCTGCTACCGTTGGCCTTTATCCACTTATTGTGCTCAGTGGGGTGGCTTTTTGTCAGGAGGTGGTATTATAACAACTTCCGCAGGGGGGGTAGCTAGTTGAAACTATCGGTCATAATGCCTGTTTATAATGAGATTCATACAGTAAGAGAGGCGCTTAGACAGGTCCAAGAGGTTGACCTCGAAAAGGAGATTATAGTTGTTGATGATCGTTCTTCCGATGGGACCCGCGAGATCCTGGGCCAAATAGCAAACGATGGAGTAAAAGTGGTTTATCATGCTCAGAATATGGGCAAAGGCTCGGCCATAAGAACGGCACTACAATATGTGACAGGGGACATCATCATCATACAGGATGGAGATTTGGAGTACGATCCTGCCGATTACCACAAGTTAATAGAACCGATCGTTGAGGGTAGAGCCAGCGTCGTCTATGGTTCCAGGTTTTTGGGCGAGATGACCAATATGCACTTCTTAAATTATATCGCCAATAGAATCCTCGCCCTGGCAGCCAGCTTGTTGTTCTTGACTTGGATCACTGACGAAGGAACAGGTTACAAGGTTTTCAAAGCGGATTTGCTAAAGAGCCTGGACTTGAAGTGTACGGGTTTTGATTTCTGTCCGGAGGTCACGGCCAAGGTCCTCAAGAGAGGGTATAGAATCCTGGAAGTCCCGATCTCTTATCGTGGCAGATCCACTGACGAGGGCAAAAAAATCCGGTGGCAGGACGGTCTGAGGGCGTTTCTTACTTTGATCAAGTATAGATTGGTGGATTAACCCGCCTCTTGAAAGGGTTTCGGTTTTGGCGTTTAACAAATTAAGAGCATTCCTTCAGCACAAGAAAATCAAAGACGAGCTTATTGATTATTATCTTAGGGGCAGCCATTTTAGAATTCCGCCGAAACATTTGCTATTCATCACTACCAAGAGATGTAACTCACATTGCATAATGTGCAATATCTGGAGGAACAAAGATCTTAGCGAGGAGTTGTCTAAAGAGGAATTCACCCAAATTATTGAGAATAGGCTTTTTCGTAATCTAAGGACAATCACTTTCTCTGGAGGTGAACCAACCTTAAGACCAGATCTTGAAGAGCTGGTTAGTGTCAGCCTTCGCTCTTTACCAGAACTGGAGTACGTAGGGCTTGCCTCTAACGGGCTAGCACCCAATCTTCTTTTAAGGAAAGTTGCGAAGATCCTTGAGCTTCTTCAAGAAGCTCCCGAGGTTGAGCTTGTGGTTCAACTCTCACTTGATAGTGTGGATGAAACTCACGATAAGGTGAGGGGAGTTTTGGGGGCTTTTGACAGTGCAAAGAGGGCAATTGATGGTTTAAGTAAATTGAGAGAAAAGGATCCAAGCGTGATTTTAACTCTAAGTTGTGTTATTTCGCCTGCGAATATTGACGGGCTGGAGAACCTTTATGAGTTTTCGAAACAAAACAGGTGGGGAATCATTTTCAGTCCGGCTATCATTTCAGATTACTATTACAAGAATACTGGCTCAGAGGTAGGGTTGAGCGAAGGAGATAAAAAGAAAGCGATTAAGCTTCTGAATAGAGTTATTGCAGAGAGAAAGAACATCAACAGCTTTTATTACCAAAAAGTTGTTATACCAATATTAAAGGGAGGCACAAGAAGTAGAAAATGTATGATGGGAGTGGATGCTATTGTGCTCGAGGCCGATGGGAGCATTCCTTTTTGCATTAACGCAGAAAGCTTTTCCGGTGGGAATATGAAACAGGAAAAACCAGAGGAGATTTGGTATAAAGGGGTGAAAGAGATTCTTGCAAATAAAGAAGTGAAAAGATATTGCTCCAAATGTGCTGCTGCATGTGGACTCGGAGGATATACTATCTCCGAGGCGGTCCAGCTCTATAAAGAAATGGACGGAACCATTCCTCTTTAGCTAGAAGGGGGGGGTACTGATTCTCACGTAGGCACGCTACTCGCTTGCGAGAAGCCGACAGGGACATCGTTGATGAAAGACTATTTTCACAGATCTTCCGTTTCAATCCTCTTAACAATCCTCTTTTCGATTTGGGTTAGTGTGATCTTCTATAATCACTATCCCAAGTTGTGGCAGGCGATAAGAGATCCTGTGGCTACAGCGAAGATCATCCCTCCTCGGTATATGAACTTGGGAGTTGCTAGAGCCGGGCTTCTCGTCCTAGCGGTGCTTGTAGTCCACTTCAGCCTTGCCTATTTACTATCGCTTCGGCCTACCGCGAGGTTGAAAGGTCATCAGAAACTAGCGGTTTCAGTACTGGCAACAGGTTTGGTGCTTGGCCTCGCTTGGTCTCTCTATCGTTATCCTAAGCTGTTAGATGCCGGCGTGAATCTGGCGCTTTTGTTAATGGTCATTTTGATCAGCTCCTTTGCCGGGCGGAGATTATTACATGTATTAGGAGCAAAGTCCAATTCCTCTCTCGAAGAATTCGTGTTTTCGGCGGGCTTGGGGTTGGGGTTATTTACGTATGCTATATTAGCGTTAGCCCTTCTGGGATTGCTTCATGCCTGGTTGGTTTGGTTAATTCTTGTCGTGTTAGGAATAGCGCTTTTTCAAGATATATGGTGCAGCATAAAGAATCACTGGAAACGCCTTAGCTGGCTTTTTACTGTGAGATTCTCCATGAAGAATCGAGCAGCAGATATTTTGCTCATTTCGTTGATATCAATTCATTTGCTCATCAATCTAATAGGCGCATTGGCTCCTGAAATAGAGCCAGACTCACTAGTCTATCATTTGTATGTTCCTAGGGTTTATATCCAAAATCACAGGTTGGTGTATGTACCATACGAATTCCGCGCGGCCTTTCCCCTGGGAATGGAGATGCTATTCACCCTTGCCATGCTTCTGAGCAATTCAGTCCTGGCAAAGCTTTTCCATTTCTCAATGGGCGTGCTCAGCTTGTTAGCTACGTATTGCTTTGGCAGAAAGTACATGGGTAGCAGGGTAGGTTTGTTGGCCGCCACGACATTTTACACTGTTTCTGTCGTAGGCTGGTCATCTACCACAGCCTACATTGATCTGGGAACTACTTTTTTTTCAACTCTGGAGATCTTTGCGTTAGTAAACTGGTGGCATTCTCGGCGCGATAAATGGTTAGCAGTGGCGGCTATAATGTGTGGCCTAGCTATGGGGACAAAGTATCTTGGTGTCTTTGGTCTGATCATACTGATCGCAGCCATTTTGCTAAAGCCGTCTTTTACGGGTAAACGGGACGTATTAGTTGTTTCAAAAACTGTTCTTATCTATGCCTTTGTCTCGGTCTTGATAGTCGCGCCCTGGCTAATGAGGAACTATGTCTTTACACGGAATCCGGTTTATCCGCTTCTGAATAATGTCTTCAAAAGCCCCTTGATGCCTCCCATTAATCCCGCCTTCGATCGCGCCAGTTTCGGCATGGGGGATGATGTATTAACCAAGTACATCCTATCTCCTTGGAACGTGACCTTCCACGGAGAAAAGTATGGTGGCGTAATTGGCCCCATCTTCTTAATCTTTCTCCCCCTTTTGCTTGTCATGAGGGTAGATAGGGTCATAGGATACCTGCTTCTATTTTGCGGTGTATTCTTTATCCTGTGGGGAATCAGCTTTCCCATAATACGCTACCTTATGCCCATAATGCCATTTCTCAGCATCATAGTCAGCTACGTTATTAACAACATAGTCAGTGGGGGCAACCGGGGGAATGCGGTTCTTTCTACCGAAGTGATGGCCGTAACCGCAGTTACACTGTTTTTGAATCTGCCCTTCTTTCATCCCCTTTGGCAAGAAGGATGGAGTCCAGGGATAGTCCGGCAGATTCCATACGAGGTAGTGCTGGGGATGGAATCTAAGGAGCAGTACTTATCTCGGCACTTGAGCTCTTATGAGGTTTTTCAATATGCGAATCGCAATTTGCCACCCGATGCTAAGATCCTTTGTTTCAATGAGGAGTTCCGATATTTATCAGATAGAACTTTAGTGCCAGTTTTTTCCTTCGAAGCTAGAAACGTAGTTTCGTCTCGCGACGTCGGTGAATTATTAAGACATATGAAAGACCTGGAGGTAACCCATTTTCTGGTAAATTGGGCCGCTGTGCAAGATACACAACGGGGCTTGTTGATACTTCAGGATAGCTTTAGAGATAGACACTTAGATCTACTATATCGCAATGAGAGTGTTGTCCTGTACAAATTGAGCTTTGAGGCCTTGCCTTTGAGAAATTACGTTTGGCAGGAGGGAGAATCATTGCTCTCACAATCAGGTTCCGATGGCCTTGATTTTAAGGCTCCTGCGTCAAATAACCAGTGCCTTGGCATGGGTTGGGGAGGCAGCAAAAACGACTTTGTTGAGTATGAGGTGTCCATCCCTCGGGACCTGCCTTCTCCTGTCCTGTTCATCCGATACGCCCGTGAGGGGCAAACAGACGCGGCGCTGAACGTATACTTCGATGGAGAGTTGGTTGGAACCAGTCCCAGCATGAGGCTTCCGCCGACAGGGGGCTGGGGTTACGAGGCGGATGAGTGGGCGTATCAAGAGCTGCCTTTCGGATCTATAGAAGAGGGTGAGCATAAGATTAAGTTCATTTCCCAGGTAGATGGCGGAGTTGTGAACATTGATGGGTTCTTCATTGCTGACAGCCCTTTTCATCCTCCTGGCGACGTACACCATATAAGGGGTGTTTAGCGTATGCAATTATCGCCCACCAGGCGGGCCATAATCATAGACATGGGCATATCCGTCCTGGCCCTAGCTGTCTTCTTCTATCTCTCGGTTACCAACATCAACCTTCCGGGACTGTACTACGATGAGGCATTAGATGTCGTGCCGACCATGCAAATTGTGCTAGGACAGCCAGTGGAGGTGTGGACTGGAGGAGGCATCTCTCTTGGGGGAAGGACATTCCCCGTAATGATTTCCAATTACGTGGGAACCGTTAACACATATTTGATGCTCCCATTTTTCTACTTCCTGGGTGTCAATGTCTCTTCATTGCGTTTGATGACCATTTTCTTTGGGGGGCTCACGATTATCTTCTGCTACCTATTTGTTACAGATCTCCTCAATCGTCGCGCAGCGGCTATAACTGTGCTTTTGCTGGCGGTTCACCCCGCGTTCATATTTTGGAGTAGGCAAGGGATATACATTACCTCGGTGATGACTTTTATGGCCACTGGCAGCTTGTTTTGTTTGTTACGGTGGTATCGGGAAAACACAGCTTGGTATCTATATGTTGGAGCGTTTCTTTTGGGCCTGGGGCTCAGCGCGAAATTCCTCTTCCTCTGGTTCATCATCGCCTTGGCGGCGAGCTACTATATCCTTCAGTTCAGTCCGCTGCCCTCACGGCCTTCTTCGGCCGATCGCAGAACCATCCTGAAGATACTGGCCTTCAATATGAGCGCCAAACAGTTGGTGCTGGGCCTGTTATCTTTTTGCGTGGGAGCAGGGGGGCTTCTGTGGTATAATTTGAATACCCTGGGCACTATCAAGATACTGGGGAGGAATTTGCTCACCACTGACCAGGGGGTGAACAATCTGGATTTACTCAGAAACCTGCTCACCGAGATGAAGGCGTTTATGGTTCTGATAAAAGGCAGTTGGTTTGGTTTTTATGGGAGCTCGTTTGACAATAGCTTTTACCCATTTGTATTCTTTGCTTCTGTGGTTGGCTTAGCTTTCCTCCTCTTTTTTGGCGACAAAGCAAAAATATGCAAGACAAAGGTGGTGTTTTTGTTTTCGATGTTTGTTCTGATCTTGGTTCAAAGCTGCTTCACTATCTCGGGGCTAGGTGCTACTCACCTGTTGATCATGCTGCCCCTGCCTCAACTCATCATCGCTCTGTTCCTGGAGACGCTCTACCAGGTTATTATCCCCAAGATGCTCCCCTCGGTGCTGATGGCAGCGGTCGTCTTGGCCTTAACCGCCCAGGACTTGAGGGTGGACTCTCTATACCACCAGGCTTTGCAAAGAAGCGGCGGCACGGGCAGATTTTCCGATGCCATATATGAGCTAGCTGAATATCTGGAAGATAATCACCTAACTTCTCCCCTGGCAGTTGATTGGGGGTTCAAGAACAACATTCAGATCCTCACCAGAGGAGTAGTCAACCCAGTTGAGATTTTTCAATATAGTTGGAATCCAAACGAAGAGTTTCCCAGAGAGGTTTCCAGACACCTCAGTGATCCCAGTAACCTATATTTGTTCTATGCTGGGGAGTTTACCAGCTTTAACCGCTACGATGCTTTTGAGAGAATCGTGCGGGAGGCGAATAAAGCTATTGAACTGGAAAGAACCTCTTATCAGCGGGATGGGACGCCGGTATACTACCTCTACCGGGTGATAACTCCTGGGCAGGGTTATTCTCTTTGGATAGAAGGCGAGGAGTACGAGACCAGTTTTGGAAACAGAAGCGAAGATTTTAAGGGAGGCGCTTCTAACGGCACGTGTTTGGGAATGTGGTGGGGGAGTGAAGCATCGCATTTTGCATTGTATAAGATCCACGTCGCCGAGGATATTCCCGATGCCTATATTTACCTGAGGTACGCTCACTCAGATAATGGAGCCAAGAAACTCAATGTATATTTTGATGGCAAACTGGTAGGGACGAAGCCCTCGATCGTGCTGCCAGGCTCAGGAGGATGGGGATACGAGGAGTCGGAGTGGGCCCTGATGGGCCTGTCTTTAGGCAAGGTGACTTTAGGTGAGCATTGGATTAAAATCCAGCCCGATGGCGACCATAACACGATCAACCTGGATGGTTTTTATATCGGGGGGAAGGCGCCTGAAGGATAGGCTGGCTAAACGTCGTTGAAAGTCAGCAGGGACAGAGTGAACGATGTGCTTCAAAATCCAATGGATGCGGTCAATGATGGGGTTGCTGCTAATTATAGTTCCCTTTTCGGCTGGTTGTGGCGTGACTGCTACGCCGTCGGTCACGCCAACGCCTTTCGAGATAGTGGCTCTAGGAGAATATGTTTGGCGCGAGGGAGAAGCGTTTCTTTCGCAATCTGGCTCCAGTGATGCTGACTTCAAGACTGCTGCCTCAAACGGCCAGTGCCTTGGTATGGGTTGGGGCAGTCGTAGAGGCAATTTCGTTGAATATGAGGTGGACCTCCCTTTCAACCTGCCCCGGGCTGCTTTGCACCTTCGCTACGCCCGGGAGGGGCGATGGGCCGCTGAGCTGGACGTCTACGCTAGCGGGAAACTGGTAGGTTCCAGCCCCAGCATGGTTCTTAAGCCAACTGGCGGATGGGGCTACACGGCTAACGAGTGGGCATATCAGAAGCTGCTCCTGGGATCAATGGAAGCAGGCAAATACAGGATAAAGCTGGTGTCGCTGATTGATGATGGCGGAGTGAACATTGATGGGTTCTTCATCGCTGACCAGTCTTTCCGACCCTAACTGGAGGATGGGGGCTTGATAATTACGACTATGTTAAGAACGACGGCGTTTTTTCTGTTGTTGTTCTTGATCCCGGGCTACATCACCCTCCGGGCCCTAAAGCTGAAGGGACTTGACTGGGCAGAGGCCCTATTCCTATCAGTCTTTTCCAGCACTCTCCTTACCTCCTGGTTAGGATTGCTGCTGGCAGAGCTAGCGCTCTTTTCGCTCTGGTCTTTGTTGTTTCTTCTTCTCGTCTATTCCCTGGGTATGGCCGTTGCCTTCAAGGTTAGGCCTACTTGGGGCAATATTCCCAGGCCGCGGTTGGATATTGGATATTGGCTATTGGTGGGCGTCGTTGTCGTCGCTGGCTTGCTTTTCTTTCGCCCTTTTGAATCCATTCTCGGCACTTCGGACGCTGGCGTTTACCTGGGGATGGGGGTGAACATAGCCAGGACAGGAGCGATTCGAGCCCACGATCCACTGCTCGTTGATTTGACCGGCGGCATCGAAAATGATCTCCTCTACTCTTACAGGCTTCCCTACGGGTCTGAGTTGATGAGATTCTTCGGCGACGGGGTCCGCATCTGGGACATGGAACGGGGAACGCTTTTCTCCCAGCAGAACCATCTCTACCAGGTCTGGATCGCCATCTTCTACTCGATTTTCGGGATGAAGACAGGGGTGAATCCCTTTGCTCCCTTGAACTTGCTGGGGATTTTAGGGTGTTTTTCTGGAACGCCGATTCTGTTATACGTCACCCCGCTTTTTGGATTGCTGGGGGTGATCGGCCTCTATTTTGCTGGAAAAGCTTTGTTCGATGACAAAGTCGGTTTGTTAGCTTCGTTCCTTTTGGCTATCAACATTGTCCAGATATGGTTTTCGAGGTGGGCCATGTCCGAGGCCCTGACCCAATTCCTGGTGTTTGGCGCGCTCTACTCCTTTGCCTTGTATGTGAAAACAGCCCAGCGCTGCTTTGGATTGCTAGCGGGATTTGGCCTGGGACTGGCGGTGCTTTCGAGGGCGGATGGCATATTTCTGATCATCCCGGTGGCGCTCTATTTTGTCTACCTCCGCCTCGCCAAGAAGCTTCGTTCAGCGCATCTGTATTTCTTCGCTCCCTTCGCTGTTCTTCTCCTTCACTGGGTAATTCACTCCCTTCTTTTCTCGCGAACGCAGGTCTTTGCCATAGGCAGGGCACTTCCTTATTTTAGCTCCATTGGTCCTCTCGCTCTCGGGGGAGCCGTATTGATCGCTGCCTTGTTGATCCTCGCCTTTCTGAACTACCACAAACTCGTTGGCGTTATGGCTCAGCTTTCGAACTTGGGGAAGTGGATACGCCCAGCCGTGGCACTCCTGATCATCCTGCTGGCTCTTTATGCCTACTTCATCAGGCCGACCACCACTGATCCTCAAATGGTATATTATCATCCTGCGGGAGGGATGATCAGAACGTATAATGAGGAGAATCTCGTTAGACTGGGATGGTACGTCTCCCCTCTGGGGTTACTTTTAGCGCTCGGCGGGCTGGTAGCCGTAATTTCAAAGGAAACCGACCAGGGCGTGATATTCTTCATGGGTGTTGCTATGCTATACTGTTTTATTTTTATTCACTCTGCCCTGGTTAATCCCATTCACATCTACTGGATCAGACGTTATATAACCGTGGTCATACCCGCCATCATGCTGTTCATAAGCTACGGCCTGTCCCAAATCTCAAATCCCAAATCCCAAATCCCAAACTCTTCGTCACGAATTCGAGGAGTTCTGGCTCCCGTTTTGGCGCTTGCTTTGGCAGCCTCCTTTCTCCGCACCAGCCTGGCTCTGGCCGGGCAGACCCTTCGACAAGGCTCAGGACAAGTGCCTTACCAGGGGGCGGCAGCGCAAATGAACCGATTTGCTGAACAGCTCAGCGACCGGGCTGCCGTGATCTTCGAAAGCCCGTTGGTAGGAGATCCCTTTGCCCTGCCCTTGACTTACCTTTACGGCAGAGATTCATTTGTCTTGCAGGGGCAGAGTCTGAACAACGAGCAGTTTTTCGATCTGGTAGGCAAGTGGCGTGATCGTGGCAGGGAAGTTTTCTACATCGCTTACGATGGATTAACGAGAGTTTGGTCGGACGATTATATTTTCTCCCCGGTAGGTGAGGTTGCCTTAGATATGCCACTGCCTGAGACATCTTTCGACCATCTACCGAAAGGTATAGTGCATCATCCTTTCGAGCTGGAGATCTACAAGATAGAGCCGGCGTGGAAAGGGGGAGAGGGGGCGATCTATCCCTTCTCCCTCGACGTGGGCAGATTCGACTACGGCTATCTGATGAGTGGGTTCTATGCTAGAGAGGGTAGCCCAGGTGGATGGTACAGATGGACGGGAAAATCGGCTGAGATAATGGTGCCGTGGGCTCCAGAGGGGAAGAGCCTCGTTCTCTCGCTTGCAGTGGGCAGCCAGCGCCCCGCAGGGGTTGAGCCAGCTCATGTGTCCCTTTATTTGAATGGACTGCTTCTCGACAGGTTCGACCTGGGCAATGAGTTCAAAACACAGACCATCGTAGTGTCTCCCGATTCGATAACTGGTCCTCAGGCCAAGACGGCTCGACTGAGCTCGCCGAAGTCAGCTCTTCTTCGCCTGGAGGCCAACCCTTGGATCCCTGCTGAGGCGGGGCTTGAAGACGTCCGAGAGTTGGGTATCGTCATTGACCACATAGATCTTAATAGGGCGCCATGAATCGAAAAGCATCCATCATCGTCGTGAACTGGAATGGTAAGAGATATCTTCAGGAGTGTCTGCCTGCTCTTCTGGCTCAGACCTATTCTCCTTACGAGATCATCCTGGTGGACAACGGCTCCAAGGATGGGTCGGTTGACTTCGTCGCAGAGAGGTTCCCGGCAGTCAGGATAATCGAAAACGGCGAGAACCTGGGCTTTGCGGCCGGTAACAACGTGGCGATCAGAGTAGCGCGGGGGGATTACATCGTCACCCTGAACAACGACACGCGAGCGGAGCCAGACTGGCTGGAAGAATTGGTCAAAGTCGTGGAGACCGATCCGAAGATAGGGATGTGTGCTTCCAAGATGCTCTTTTATTACCACAACGGCATTCTCAACTCGACCGGCATCAGTCTGGACGTGACGGGCATCGCCTGGGACAGGCGAGGTGGGGAACGAGACGATGGCCTTGAGCGCGAGCCGATAGAGGTATTCGGCCCTTGTGCCGGCGCGGCTCTGTATCGCCAGGAGATGTTGGATGAAGTTGGTCTTTTCGACGAGGATTTTTTCGCCTACCACGAGGACGTGGACCTGGCCTGGCGCGCTCGTTCCAGGGGGTGGAGGTGTATGTACAACCCGCGAGCTGTCGTCTATCATGTTCACTCGGGCACGGGACTGGAGGGCTCGGCTTTCAAAAACCGACTCTTAAGTAGAAACAAAATCTGGACGATGATCAAAAACTATCCATCTCCTCACATCTTTCTCTTTTTGCCCCTTATCACATTCTATGATTTGGCAGCGACATTTTACAGTCTACTTAAGAGGCAGGATGCAAGTCCCTTACGAGGGAGGCTGGCTAGCCTGGGCTTGCTACGTCAGATGCTGAGAAAGCGCAGGGAGATCCAGAGAAAGCGAACTTCATCGGAGCTCCCCTGGTTCAGCCCCTTGGTAGGTCCCATCACCATGTTGAGGAGATACGAGCGCTTCCAGAGCTTTATTACCAGGGGTAGATATGTCTAAACTTCAAACTTCAAACGTGAAACATGAAATGTGGAGGTTGAAAGTTGAGTGGAGCAGGAGTGCGCTTGCCTTTAGGTGGGCCTTGGTGATTTTCGCAACCATGAGGATCTCGCTTTCGCTGATCGCAGCCCTGGCGCTTTTCCAGTTTCCTCTGTATCCCATTACGTACTATCACGATATTCCGCCGGTTCCACCTGGAATCACCAACGCGTTGCTGGGGGTCTGGCAGCGGGGTGACGCCATCTGGTACACCAAGATAGCCATGCGGGGTTACGCTCAGGGTGACGGCACCACTGTCTTTTTCCCGCTTTATCCTCTCTTGATGAGACTCGTCGGGAATTTGCTCTTTGGCAATTATCTGTTGGGAGGGATTATCGTCTCCAACGTTGCCTATTTTCTGGCCTTGGTCTATCTTTACAAGCTGAGCCAGTTGGAGTTTGATTCCCAGGTTGCTGTTCGCGCCGTTGTTTATTTGTCCGTTTTTCCTACCGCTTTTTTCCTCCTAGGGGGTTACACTGAATCGTCCTTTCTGCTTTTCGCAATCTCGGCTTTCTACTACGCCAGAAAGGGCAATTGGTTAGCAGCCAGCGTCATGGGGCTTCTCGCTGCGCTGACCAAACAATTGGGCTTGCTTCTCTTGCTTCCCTTGCTCTACGAGTACCTGGCTGAGAGGGAGTTTGCGATTCGCTCAGTTCGACTCAACGTTTTGCTCCTTTCTCTCATCCCCATAGGCGCGCTTGCCTTTCTGCTGTTTCGGCATTTCTACATCGGCGATCCCCTGCTGATTGTCGAGACCTATAGGGTGCGGTGGGGAGTAAATGCTTCCTGGCCATGGACTAACGTCATTGACAGTTTGACGGCCCTTTTCGATACTGGAAGATTCCCTCCTCTCAATCCGGAGGACACCCTTCTAAGGCGCATCTTTTACAACGCTTTTGATTTGGCTTGTGTGGGCCTGTTTCTCTACTTGACAGTTGTCTCCTTCCGTCGCTTGCGCTTGAGTTATGGTTTGTACATGGCTAGCGTTTTATTCGTTGTCTTGATGCAGAACTTCCGACCTCCTTATCCGATAGCGGCTTTGCCCAGATACGTCCTCGTGCTGTTCCCTGGTTTCATGGTCCTGGGGTCTATGGTGAGAAATAAGGCCCTGCATTGGGCCATGATCTATCTCTCGACGATGTTGCTTTCATTGTTCACCGCCATGTTCGCCACGTGGCGGGTGGTGGCGTGATGATGAAAGTTTGCTATTTTGGCACTTATGAAATGCAAACTCTGAACTCTAAACTTCAAACTTTAAACCTTAAACTTCTGGTGGGAGTCGTATTAGCTTTCCTCCTACGAGCTTCCACCCTTACGTTTAACGTTTCACGTTTCACGTCTCACGCCTCTGCCCTCCAATCTCCAACCTCCAATCTCCAATCTCTAATACCCAATACCCAATCTCCACCATGGGTCGAACCACGCTCGTTGAACATCACCAACCTGGTCGGACAGGTCCCTGACAATTTGCTGCAGGGGGTGATCATCTCCTCCTATCCCTGGGATGGAATCGTCCAGTTTGAGTCGAGTTCGGTGTCTGGAAACGCCATCGTGATCACGACCACGATCCACGGGCGGTTGCACCCCTGGGGAACGACACTGGGTTGCCTTGGGCAGGTTCCGCGCTCGGATGAGATGGGCAGCGCCGCTCCGTTGTCGCATCTGAAGGTTTACACGCCGGATGGCTCGAATGTGACGTCCCAGATCACGGGTGGAACCTACTGGCCGGCGACAATGACCCAGCCGCTGGCAGGGACGGCGACTTGGCAAGGCCGTTACGATGATTTGCCACTGACGATCAGCCAGTCCAGCCAGGGTCTCGAACTGCCGACCAACGTCGGTTGCGACCTGCATATGAGTGGCAGTTACACCGAGTTGATCGGCGTGTTCACCCTGCAACGCCCCGCAGTGGTACCGGTCGTGAACGTGATCGGCACTCAGTGGGCTACCTACCAGTCATACATCGGCATCGGGGAGGTGGGCCGGTTTCACCCGCTGATGGATCAGTTGCGGGAGCTTTATCCAGAGCGACATACGTATATCAACATGTCTATACCCCCTGGCGCTGACTACATCTTCGCTGTGTACCAGCCCATGCCTGGAGATTACACGGGAGTGCCTTATGATTCGAGCGATCCCAACCGGTCGCTGCCATCGGCTGGGACCACGCGGCTGAGGGCATCGAAGCTGTCGGGGGACTTAACTAACTTTGGGGCTTTTCCGCTGAAGGTCGGCTGGCAGGATGCCGACCTTACCTCGAGTAGCGCCACCTACCTGCCGGTGCTGCGCGATCCGTCCAAGTTCACCGCGCCTGAGCTCGTGATCCCGCCGGGTGTGACCTACGACGACTGTTTCATCTACGGCACCTGTTCGAACGATGTGCTCGCTACGATCTACAATACCAGCACGCCGATCACCTTGGTCTACCTGTCGGTCTCGGCACCCACCTCGGGCTGTGAGTTGATCCCGCTCAAGTTCGCTGGGCCTTACTGGACGCCAGACATGGACGGTGTGGCATCGTCGGCGCGAACGGCAGCGAGCGGCTCCACCGGGACGTATACCGTATATTTGCCAGCGTTGTTCAAATCCCCTGACCTGTCTCAGTGTCCGTGTGGATACTTCAATGCTGAGGGGCAGATGATCGCGTATGTGGATTGTTATGGCAGGTAGAATGCGCTGGAGAAGAGCAGTCAAAGTATTGTTAGTTGGGGTCGTTCTGTTTTTTCTGGGACTCAGCATCTACCGTGGCTGGCACGGTGCCAGCCCTTTTCAGTGGAATGTGCGCCCTTGGCCTTTGGTTATCTCCTTCACTCTAGCCCTAGCTTTCTGGTTCATGACCGGCGGGGGATGGAATTTGATGGTGCGATATTTGGGGGGCACCTTGGCTTTGCGCAAGGGCATGAAAGTCTACTTTCTCTCTAACCTGGGGTGGTATCTGCCAGGCAAGGTCTGGTACGCGGTGGGGAGAGCCTACCTCGGCCAACAAGAGGGGGTTTCGGTGGGAGTGATTTCGACGAGCGTACTGATGGAAATGGCATTATCACTTACCTCAAGCGCATTGATGGCTACTTTGGCTTTGCCGTTAGTCTCTCCCCTCTTAGGGGCGAAGAGCTTGTATTTGGGGGTAGCTGTCCTGGTCCTTGGTCTAGCAGTTCTTCACCCTGCCCTAATGAAGCCCGCGTTGACCCTTTTGGAGCGCCTCTTGCCCGGCCCCAAGGGGGTCCTCCAGACCTCCGAGGTCTCACAGGTTGACTTCGCCCAGCAAATTGCTCACCAAAGCAGCGACTTTGTCATGGAAAAGCCGTCCTCTAGACCTCGGAGGTCTAACCACGAGTTCCGCCGAACTGTTCCTCCGCTTAGATACTCGGTTATGATGGGCCTTCTGGTGGGCTATCTCTTCATCTGGGGCTTCGTGGGAGCAGCCTTCTTCGTTCTGCTGAACGCTATCTACCCTCTCCCTCTCGCTTGGCTTCCAACTGTAGTTGCCATCTATGCGATATCTTGGAGCGCTGGCTTCTTGACTCCCTTTGCACCAAGCGGATTGGGCGTGCGAGAGGGGACGATGATCCTTTTGCTTGGGCAGTACCTGCCTGTGCCGGCGGTGACTGCCGCGGCCATTCTATTTCGCATTTGGTTGATCCTCGCTGAGGTCATTTGGGCGGCCGTAGCGACCAGATGGTGATGGATTGATTTTGAAGTGGGGTCAGTAGTAATATTGCGGCCGACCTTTGCAGTGAACACATACGGTGTCACGCATCACTTTCCCTCCCCGAAACACTTTGCGGGAAGCGACGTAGAAATCGTTATTCCAGATGTCCTTAAGGGGCTCGGCAAAGGCGTTTCCAAAATCATTGGCAGGATCATCGTACCAACAGCAGGGTGATACTCCTCCCTCCCAACTTATCGCACAGCTCTCCCAAAGATAGGGACACGCTTTGACCTTTTGTAGTGTCCTATCCTGTCGCGTTCTATAATCATAGAAGCTGTGTCTTTCGTTCACGGGCAGCCATCTTTCCATGTCCTCCTGGCTGTCCGTATTCACCATTATGGGGGCCACCACAACGTTGTCTACACCCATTTGTTTTCCTAATTGCCTGATAGCGGGGATCTGATTTTCGTTATACCTGTTCAACAAAACCCGGATGGTGAGGAGTGGAAAAGGGCTCCCGTGTAGCTCTCTTTGTCTAACCAATGATCTTATGCTTTCGATGACCTTGTCGAGGCTTCCCCCGACTCTGTACGTTTCATACGTCTCTTGATCTGCTCCGTCCAGTGAGATGACTAACTCCTCTAACCCCGAGACGACGGCCTGCTTGGCCATCCCCTCATCGAAATAGTTGAGGTTCGCGCTGATCTTGGTGCTGATGTTTCTGGCGTTGGCGTAGTCAACCATGTCGAAGATCTTAGGGTGTAGAAACGATTCGCCCCAGTTGTACAGATCAACGAAGCAAGCGTATTCTGCTACCTCGTCAATCAGTTTTCTGAAATCATCAAAGTCCATTTTGCCCCTGGGGCGTTTGAGGGTGCCCCGGCCCGTGGGGCAGAGGGGACAGTGCAGGACGCAGATGTTGATGGGGTCAATAACGTAGTGATAGGGGTATCCCCAGGCCTTCGCTCTCCTGAAACGCCTCTGAACCTTGGCCAAAAGCCAGTTGGCCAGCTTCCTGGGCGTGCTATGTCTCAGCAATTTGACGAGGTGCTGGTGTCCTTTTATGGCCACCGACCTGGGCCCTGCGGTCTTCGTGAACAGCAATATCGTTTGGCGGTTTATCATAAACCATTTCCTTTTTGGCTTGGATTTGGCAATGCAGGTCGAGCCAGGTGGCTAACCTTGACAAATTGGCTATTAAATTATATCATATTGGCACGATAAACGCAACGAATTTGGACGAATTTTCAAAATTGGTCCTAACAGGCCGTATCTAAAACGCATTTTTTACGTTATTATGTATGAGAGGGATATCTCTAAACAGGAAGAATGGGAGCTAATCAGGCGGGCGAAGGAGTGCGACCCATCTGCCTTCGCCAGGATCTTTGAGTATTACTATCAGGACGTTTATAACTATATCTACCATAAGGTGGCTAATGTCCATCTGGCCGAGGATCTGGCGTCGGATGTTTTTCTGAAAGTTCTGGAGTCCATTGACTCCTTTAGCTTCCGGGGGATCCCCCTGGCCATGTGGCTCTTGCGCATCGCTAGGAACCTGATGGTGGATTACTTCCGTGGTCAGCCGAGGACATCTGATCTTCCTCTAAAAGAAGACCTGCTTCCCGCTGGGGTTGGCCCCAGCGATGTTTTCGAGACAAAGCTTACCCGACAGCAGTTGGTACGGGCCTTCAGCGATTTGACCGAGGATCAGCAAGACGTGATTATTCTCAAGTTTGTGGATGGACTATCTAACACTGAAGTGGGGCAGGTACTGGGCAAGTCCGAAGGGGCGATTAAGTCGCTACAACATCGGGCCCTGAGTATGTTGAACCGTATCCTGGAGATAGACCAGACTTCGGAAGTCTCAAAGAAGACTTAATGAATGGTGTTTTCAGCCAGTTTCAGGCCAATTTGGTTCACGAAATCGGCGATTGAAGACTTCCGAAGTCTTAAGATTTGATGAGGGTTGAGAGGAGACAGAGACAATGAGGCGGAAACTTGAGCGCGCTCTCGATGAGTGTCTCTCTCAACTGAATACTGGCGAGTTTGGCCTTGAGGAGGTGCTGGCGCGTTACCCTGAGCACGAGGCTGAGCTCCGTCCCCTGTTGCGAACGGCGATGCTGGTTCGCCAGGTGCCGCAAGCTGTGCCCTCGCCAGAGGCCAAGGCAGCGGGGCGGCAGCGGCTGCTCTCAGCGGTAGCCAAGAAGAGGAGGGAGAAGGCCGTGGCCCGGCCTGGCTTGCTGCGTCGTATGGAGCGGAGCGCAGCTATCCTGGTGCAGCCCTTGGTACGGCCCCAGAGGCAATCTCTGAGGCTGGCGCAAGCCGTAGCAGCATTGCTCATCATCGTCTCCCTCGTCAGCGCGGGGACGCTTAGAGTGGCTGCGGGCAGCCTGCCCGACAGCCCCCTTTATCCTATCAAGCTCGCTACGGAGCGAGTTCAGCTTGCTCTCACCACCACGGCAGCGAGCAGGGCCAGGTTGCACATGAGTTACTCCGAGAGGCGATTGGAGGAGGCCCGGGCTCTGTTGGAGGCGGGCAAGGGCTTGAGTGAGGCGACTCTACAGGCCATGAAGAGTGAGAATAGCGGCGCTCTGACGGCCATTGGTCAGGCCTCTGAGGAAGAGAGGCTCAACTTGCTGGCTGATTTTGCCCTTCTAACGGGTAATCAGCAGGAGACCCTGGAGGGGATAAAGGCAGGGGCGCCGCCTTCCGATCAGGGGGCCGTTGAGGAAGCTCTTGAAGCTTCTGAGGAACATCAGTGGATAGCGACGGGGGCCATGATAGAGCCCGACCTTTTGCTCACGCCCAGCCCCATGCCCAGGCCGACAGATACGGCGACTCCGGTGCCGCCGACGGATACGGTTGCCGCCTATGCTCACGCCGAGACTCCAGTGCCTGTGCCCACGGCCACTCCTGTGCCGCCCACGGCCACGCCTATTCCAAAGCCGACAGCGGAGCCTACAGCCACATCTGTCCCGGCTCCGACGGAGACGCCTGTGCCAACGCCTCAGGTGGAGGTGCCCGTCCAACCGACGATGGAACCGACGGCCACGCCGACGCCTCAGGTAGAGGTGCCTTCCCAGCCGGCGGTGGAGCCTTCGGTTGAACCCAGCCCAACGCTGACGGCTACACCTAGCCCAATGCCTACGGTCACACCCACCTCAACGCCCACGGCCACGCCTACCTCCAGGCCGACAGCGGAGCCGACGGCCACGCCGACGCCTCAGGTGGAGGTGCCCTCCCAGCCCGTGCCTGACTCTTCGATCACGAATTGCCGGGTGAGCGATGCTCCTCAGGGGGCGGCGGTGGGTGAGTTTCCCTCCGGCACCAGGAAAGTCTATATAGTGTTCGACTATGCTTACATGGCGGGCGAAGAGGTAGGGATAAGGGTTTATGACAGCGTTGGTAAAGTCCTATTCGATGGAGTCAGGACCCTCTCTGGGGATGGGACGGAATCCATTGCTTTCTCGGCAGGCGAAGGGGGCTTAGCCGCTGGCCGGTACGCCGTCAACGTCTACCACGGCGGGGGTGTGATCAGGACCATAATCTGGGATGTCGCCGAGCCCGGTGGGTAGATCTATCTAATATCCAATATTTAATATCCCCCAAAAAGCCTCAGGTGGGCCTTTGGCCGCCAAGCTCGAGAGCCCACCTGAGGAGATGGGACAGGGTGCTGTTTATTTTGGCTTATTCTTATATGCGCCCTGTTCCGGGAATCATTATACCGCTCTTGGCGGGTTTTGTCAAGTAGCCATAAGAAACCTTAAAATTTTCGAAATTGCTTCTCGCTACCCGTATCTAAATGGCCCTTTTTACGTTATATAGGGTGAACAACGGGTACTTTATCTTGATCGAAAGGAGGTGAGGCTATAGGACAAAGGTTGGATTATCCGTTAGTTGGCGGCTATCAAAGCCGGCAACCCCAAGTTTTGACCATTAATATCACTAAGGAGGTTAGTTACAAATGAGTAGGAAGTTTAGACTTTTGATGGTTCTGGTGCTGATGACAGGGCTGTTGGGCGGCTTGGCGACCAGTAGCACCGTCACGGCCGACCCGTTACCCGGCAACGTAATCGAGATCCCGCGCATTGACCTGGGGGATGTCTTCGGTTTCTGCGACTGTGGTCCCTGGAAATACTGTGATGATGAGCACCCCGACTATGACCAAGACAAGTGTCACGAACTGGAAGACGCCTGTGACGCCTGCCTGGACGAACACGGCGTCTGGGACACCCAGATTCAGGTCCAGAACGTCTCGGACGTAGCCGCTGGGGCGATCGTTTTCTTCTGGGGCTGCTACGATGGGAAGTGCCCGTCCAACGATGCTGGACTGGTCGGCCATGCCTGCATGCAGTTGCCTTACAATGGAGTCTGGACGTTGCACAACCAGATCCCGGGTGATGCCTGCTCGGCCATTGTCTACTCGGTTACCGCCGGTAACTTCCAAGCCGCCTGCGATGCGGCTGATATCACTACCACGGCGGGCTGGAAGGCCTGGGTGGCTACGTGGAGCAGTGACCTCTACTTGGCGGTGACAGTGGATCGCTGGGGGACTGACTCCTACGGCGATGGCTTCGTGCTTTCCAGCAGCTACACAGGTGTTGCCGATCCTGGGATGATCGGCTCCGAGTACAAGTACTTCGCGCCTTACATTATGCACAAGTACCTCGACAAGTATGATACCACCCTCACCATCCAGAACTCGGGCGAGCTTTGCACCTCCGTCTGGATCTACTACAAGCAGGAGGGCAACTGCGAGTGCATGAAGGCGCAGCACGTTGAGGTCCTGGCGCCAGGCCAGGCCATCCGCATCGGCCCAGGTGAGGATGCAGACCTGCCTTATCCAACAGGTGGGCCCTACGACCCCTGTTCGCCGGGTAATGGGAACTGGTTGGGTTCGGCCTACATCTCGGCCAACGAGCCCTTGGCGATCGTCGTTGACCAGATCAGCCACGCTCCCTCGGTCAACCAAGGCACCTTCCTGAGCTTCCGCGGCCAGCCCTACAAGCGATACATCGAGGGAGAGTGGGATACGAAGTGGTATGCGGACCTGCTGTACCGGGAGATCAGCGGCTGGCAGTCCAGCATCCAGGTGCAGAACGTGACCCAGAAGTCTGTGCCCACCTTCGTCACCGTAGACTTCATGGATCAGAGCGGCGACGAGATCCTCTTCGTGGGCGACTGGGTCTGCAGGAACGGCTCGGGCACCTTCTACCTGCCGGCCATCATTGACCTGGGTGTCAATTTCCCCTTCGGGTACGTAGGGGCGGCCGAGATCGAGTCCCATTGTCAGGTGGATTACCCCGGCGATACTCGCAAGGGTGAGCCCATCTTCGTTGTGGTTGACCTGAAGAAGACGAAGATGTGGGATGGCACTGCCTGGTCCCACACCGGACCTGGCGAGACGCAGGGTGGGGCTTACAACGCCCATCCGGAGTCTGAGAAGGAGTGGGCGAGGGGTTGGGCCATGCCCTACATCGCCAAGGAGCAGGATGGTGTGACCTCCCGCATCGCCATCCGCAACAACTCCAACTGCAACAAGATAGAGGGGACCATCTACATCAAGGACGAGACCGGGACGATCGTGGCCTACATCCCCGTGCCCTGGCTGCACCCCAAGCACATGAAGGTCTTCGATCTGGGCTACTTTGGGCAGATCGCTCGGGGCTTCGTTGGGGCAGCAGAGTTCTTCGTCGAGAATGTGGAGCAGCTCTGCGACGCGGACAACGATGGTCACGTGGACAACTTGCCCTTCATGCCTTCTGTGGTGGTGCTGAACTACGGCTGGGAGTATGAGCTGACCACGCCGGGCCCGTGGCCTGTAGTCGAGGGCGACCTGACCCGGGTCTACGAGGGCATCCCGTTCGCACGCGGGGATAAGTGGTGCGACGCCGACCTCCTGGGCATCGTCACCGACGCCAACCGGGAGACAGTCATCAAGGATGCCACGGTGACTGTATTCGACGGCTGGTGGGACTGGCGCCTCGGAGATTACGTTGACGCCGTAGGTACCACTGGTCCTGGAGGCATGTACGAGATCGAGAGGATCATCACCCTGGGAACCTTGGAGCCCTGGCCGGGGACTTGCTACACGGTTAGGGCGGAAAAGACGGGCTTCCTGTGCCAGGAGGTGCTGAATAAGTGTCTGCACTGCGGCGAGGACGAGGTGCTTGACTTCGCGCTGATCTGCAACACCAACACCTGGAGCGGCACGGTGAAGCAGTACGACGCCACGCCCACGGATGGTGCTCCCCCGATCGAGGGCGCTACCGTAACCGCCGAGTGGACCGACATCGACGGCGACCTCCCCTGTGACGATGGCGTGACGATTACCACCACGAACGTCACCGGCGACTTCTCGTTCCTCGAAGAACTTCCCAAGGACGTGGACATCACCATCACCATCTCGAAAGAGGGCTACGACGAAGAAACCTTCAGCAACACGTTCATGAGCCCTGTCTGCGGCGAGACCTATGTCGTCACCGACACCAACGGCCCCACCGACTACATCGAGTTGGACTGCTGGACCGAGGTCAAGGGGCAGCTCTGGAACGACACCGATGGTGACGGTCTCCGCGATCTTGGCGAGCCTCTCCTGGAGGGCGAGACTTGCACCCTCTACACCGACGGCGCGTTGAAGATACTGGACTACGCCACGACTGACAAGTACGGCATCTGCCGCTTCTTTGTCGGCAAGGACGTGTATCCCGACGACTTCGACTTTGTCACGAAGGACGATGTCGAGGTAGGAGTCGGAGGGATGATCAAGGGTGTTGATAACATCAACCCCTGTGAGGTACGCGTCGTCGACTTCCCGCTGTAGCCCTATCATCGCAGCTACTAAAGCCACCAGGGGGGAACCCCTGGTGGCTTTTTTATTGCGGCAACGGATGGGATGGTGTTGTTCGAGGAGAGTTTGCTAAAACGAGGCGATGGTAGTATAATCTAAGCAAATTCCGAGAATATCTTGAGGAGGAACTATGGTTGATGTAGTAATGGTGGAAAAGGGATTTCGAATATTGATACCACTGGGGTTGCGGGAAAGTCTCTCCCTGACAGAGGGGGAGACGCTGCAGGCCGAGGTGAGTCCTGGGAGCTATCTGATCCTGAGGAAGCGAATTGATTCCCGCTCTGTCCTGGCCGAGGAAGCTTTTGGGATGTGGGCCGACCGTGAGGACATAAAAAGCGGCGTAGAACACGTCCGCAGGCTTCGGGCCGAGTGGAAGGGGCGAATGGAGATCATAGATGTCTGAGAGAGGTGATGAGGAACAGGCCCGCGCTGAAATCTTAATCGATACCGACGTTTTGATAGAATACTTTCGTGGTTCACCTGTGGTTCGCCGTCTGATTGAGGAGATAAGGGATGGCGACATAAGGGCCTATTTCTCGACCATCACCGAGACGGAGTTATACTCGGGCAGTCGGAATGAGCGCGAGGATGCCTGGATAGCCGCATTGCTCTCCTTTCTGACGCGTGCGGACGTAGATGGCAATGTCGCAGTGGTCAGCGGTAAACTGCGCTACAAATACAGGGCGCGCAAGTTGGAGACGCCAGACGCTATAATCGCTGGCACTGCTCAAATCCTGAATGTGAAGCTGGCCACTTTCAATAAACGGCATTTTGAGATGATTGCGGAGATAGAGCTATTTGGTATTGAATAATGAAGATATGTCCAAAACCAGCGGCAATGGCCTACTGAAGCGGAGGAGCCACCAGGGGGAAACCCCTGGTG
>JBAWAP010000181.1:0-8900 GCA_049589355.1 Anaerolineae bacterium | reverse complement strand
GGACCAGCGGGTGGCCGCCCATCGTAACCGGTGAGAGCGATCATCTCTACGCCCTCTCCGGGGTACACTGTCACCGCCACCTCGCGGGCCATCTTTTCCACCAGCCCCGCCACCTCACGACGGAATATCTTGTCCATCTCCTCGGCCGAGTCTATGAAGTGATAGGCTCCCTTCCCCTGCCGCGCCAACTGGCTCAGCAACGCGTCGTTGAAATCCAGCCCCAGGCCAATGGTGGAGAGGTAGATGCCGCGCTCGTTGTAAGCCAGTGCGTCGTGAGCGATCTGGTCCGGGTCGGTGACCCCACGGTTGGCAATGCCATCCGTTAGCAAGATGACCCGGTTGTTGCGGCGGATATCGAAGTTCTTGTCTATCTCCTGGAAGCCCAGCATCAGACCAGCGTGTAGATTCGTGGTCCCGCGCGGGTACAGACGCTCTATAGTGCGCTCAATCCAGCGACGGTCGCCAACGCGCTGTGCGGGCAACACTACCTCGGCCTGGTCATCGTAGCCAATCACGGCCACGATGTCGTCGGGGTCGAGGCTGTGGAAGAAGACGCGCAGCGATTGCTGCAAATAGGGCCACTTGTCCGGCGCGTCCATCGAGCCGCTGCGGTCAATGACCAACGCCAGGTTCAGCGGCGTGACTTCTTCGTCTTCCGTCTCCCGTGCCTGTACGCCAATCTGCAGCCAGACCTCACCGCCCGCGGTAGGGATTTGCTCGTTGCCCAACCGCAGGTCGAGGCCCAGAGCAGTCTCTGTAGGCGCGGGGAAGTGCTGCTCGTAGTAGTTGAGATACTCAGCCACACGCACTTCCTCCGCCGGCACAATGACGCCCTGGTTGATCAAGGCCCGGCTGCGGGCTTTGCTGGCATCCTGCGGGGCCGGTGCACATGCCCCTGCTAATAAAACGATGCCCAATCCCAAGGCCAGTAACAGTGCTCTTCGTTTGTTCAACATGTTCCTACCTCCTTCTTTTTATTAACTTGGGGAGCGCATCTGCCCCCTGCTTGATCCGGCTTTGCAGCCGGCCTCCTTTGTGCTACAATTACTATACCGCAACCGGTGTTGCATTTCAAGGGCCAATGGTGTAACATTCGCAGTGACACGGTGTGACGGGAGTTCATTAGTGTCAACTCAAGACTTCGGAGGTTTCCGGCAGTGCCTCTGCTGGCAAAGTTATCTTGATTATCTGGTTGGTTTGGCTGGCGGAATCGCGTCTGAAAACCTCCGAAGTCTGGATCGCTCTCCATGGAGTCATTTGAGCAACTTCTCTCGCAATATATGCGCCGCGCTGGCATCACCGATGCTGAACTGGCCCGCGCCATCGGCGTGCGTCGCCAGACCATCTTCCGCTGGAAGGAAGGACTGACCGCTCGCCCCCGCCACCGCCAGGATGTACTGCGTTGCGCCGACAAGCTGCGATTGACGCCCCAGGAACGGGACGAATTTCTCCTGGCGGCAGGTTTCGCCCCTGAGGAGCTGGTGCAGCCTCTTCCTATGCCTGCCACCCTGGAGGCAGAAGCGCCCACAGTACGCCATCCGCGCCGGGGATTACTGATCGCCACAGCCGTCGTAATCATCCTGGCTGCGATTGTCGGATGGACCCTGGTGAGAAAGGCCAGTGAGCGCGGCCAACTTGCTCCAGTCGTCCCGGCCAGTCCCGGCGAAACGTTGGTGCTCGTTAGCCATTTCGCCAACTACTCTGAGCGCATGGGCTACAACGTGGCTGGCCGCATCCGCGAGGCATTGCAAGAGGAATTCGAGGGAGAAGCACTGGCTGATAGCCGCGTGGCCATCTGGACACAACCGCTGACAGACCGAGACGAGGCAGTGAGGGTGGGACAAGAGTACGGCGCAGCGCTGGTGATCTGGGGCGAATACGATAATGGGCGTGTGCTGGCCAACTTCACGTTGCCATCTGACCAGGAGGCGCAACAATCGGTGCGCACGGTGCGCCAAGTGACGACGCCGGCAGACCTGAGTGAGGTCATCAACACCGAATTGCCAACCACGGCGCGATGGGTCGCTCTGATCAGTATGGGGCAGGTGCATTACGCCGCTCGCCGCTACGAGCAGGCATTAGCCGCCTTCGAGCGAGCGCTAAATTATCCGCCAGGGGATGAAAGGGCGCTGTCTAGCGCCTACTTTGCCCTGGGGTACATCTACGGGCTGCAAGGAGACCGAGATCAAGCCATAGCCTACTACACGCGAGCCATCGAACAAAACCCCTCCCTGGCTTCAGCCTACAATAACCGCGGGGTAGCCTATCTGGAGCAAGGAGGGGAAAACAACCTGCAGCGGGCCATCAGTGACTTCGGTCAAGCTATCGAGCTCGTTCCAACCTTCGCTGCTCCGTCCTTCAATCGCGGTTTAGCCTACTTCGCGCTAGGAGAAGCATACGATCAACAATCGCTGACAGACTTGCGGCAAGCACAGGCATTGCGGCCAGACGCTCCCGGGCCGAACAACGCTCTCTGCTGGGAGTTGAGCCTGATCGGCCAACCCGAGGATGCGCTGCCCTATTGTGAGAATGCTGTGGCGACGGACTCCACGGCGCGCAGCCGCGATAGCCGTGGCTTGACCTACGCCTTGCTAGGCCGCACCGAAGAAGCCATCGGCGACTTTGAGGCTTTTCTAGCCTGGCTGGACACACAGCCTGAGGATACCCAGGCGCGCTATAGTGCTAGCCGTCGAGCATGGATTGAGGCATTACGAAGCGGACACAACCCGTTCAGTCCGGAGACTCTGCGAGCCCTTCGGACCGAATAGTGAGCTTGACGTTTTGGGGCAAATAGTTTATACTATTAGCAGGCGGGGCGTAGCGCAGTCCGGTCAGCGCGCTTGGCTTGGGTCCAAGAGGTCGGCGGTTCGATTCCGCCCGCCCCGACCAGGTTAGCAGATAGTTATAGCGGCGCTTAGGCGCACATTGAGAAGAGGAGGGAGTGATGGAATTTCCAGAGTATGTAACCGTTGAGGAAGTCAGGAGAGTCTGTAAAGAACTGGGTATCAGGGATTGGACTGCACTGACAGACGTCAAAGTACTACCAGAAGAGGCCCGAGTGATTCTGGAAGCGATGAATGTTGAAGGTATGAGTATTGACCTTGAGGAATTCAGGCGGGGCCTGGAAGTAGAACTCGAACATGGCGTGGTGTTTGAGGACGCAAATGTCACGAACAATCATCCGCTTTTGACGGGTAAGATTGTGTTAGCTCACTTCAAGGAGTCCCTGGATTACTACAAGCGTCTTGAAGTGGCGGAGATAGAGGGGGATCTATTGAAGGCGGCAGTTTCGAGGAACGCAGCGAAAGTCGAAGCCTTATACAGAAAACTGGTCAGGGCCAGACAGGTTCTGAGTGAAGACGAAGCGAACAAGTTAGCATAGTGCCGTCGGCCATTAGCTATCTGCCATCTGGCAACACGCGGGAGTAGCTCAGGGGTAGAGCTCCTGCCTTCCAAGCAGGCTGTCGCGAGTTCAAATCTCGTCTCCCGCTCTATAACTTGGGCCCATAGCTCAATGGTAGAGCGGTTGGCCTATTTCAGGTACTCAAACTTATTCTTATACACCATCCAATTCGTGTCGTACTGATTACGATTAGGAGTATCGCTAAAAGTTAGGTGTGTTTGTTCTCCAATCTCGTCAAAAGGGATGATAAAGAAGTCTCTGGTCTCGTCATCGTAAAAGGCAAACACATCCACTTCCTGTGGCTGATAGTTATATGCCCTAGTACCCTTAGCTGACAGTCGTCTCCGCCTTATATCGCATACCTTTTTGTCTCTTTTCTTCCATATCCATTTGACCTGAATTTTGACCGGCGAGCCGTCATCTCGTAGGGCTATGAAATCTAGCCTGCTCGTTGGCTTCACTGGAGCAAAAAGGGTTATTGACCTTTTGAAGCACTCGTACCGAAAAGCAGCCTCGGCAATGCAGCCTTTGTCGTCATGGTGTAGTTCGACCATTTGCCTCCCACCTCCTGTTACAGCTTATTTTGCCACAAATTTGAGGGCCCCTAGCTTAACGGCAAAGCACCCGCCTCATAAGCGGAGGAGTCTGGGTTCGAGTCCCGGGGGGCCCACTACCCTCGATTTTCGATTCAGAAATCGGAAAATCGAAAATACTCTCGTCTCGGTCAGGAGACCTTCGGCGAATGATTCTGTCTTTAGCCTCCCAGCTTCTCCAACTTGGCGAAGCTGGCCAAGAGGCGTTTGATCCCCCTCTCCTGGAAGGCTACAGTCACCTCCTCATCCCCTCCCGTGGCTTTGCTCTCGATCACGATGCCTTCCCCAAACATGCGATGTCTTACCCTATCCCCTGTCTCGAATTGACCCGCCATCGCGAGTTCAGAGGCAGCAGGCCACTGTACCTGCCAACGGTAGCGCGGCTCTTCTTCACCGAAGGCCGCCTCTCCACGCCCCGCGATGAGGTGATCGGGGATGTCCGTGATGAAGCGGGATGGTACGCTCACCTGGCTTTCCCCGTACATGGTGCGGCGGAAGGCGTGAACTAAGTAGAGACACTCCTTGGCCCGGGTAATGCCCACGTAGCAGAGGCGCCGCTCCTCCTCCATAGCGTCGGGATCGTCGAAAGAACGACTGTGGGGAAAGAGCCCCTCCTCCAGGCCCACGATGAAGACCACGGGAAACTCCAAACCTTTGGCCATGTGTAAAGTCAGCAGCGTAGGGGCGTTCACTGTCTCATCGAAAGTATCAATGTCGGACACCAGGGCCACCTCCTCCAAGAACGTGGTCAGGGAGGTCTCAGGAGGAAGGTCCAAGTACTCCCGCGCCACAGTGCGCAGCTCCAGGATGTTGTTCCAGCGGTCTTCGCCCTCCTCTGTGCCGTCCCGAATGTAGGCAGAATACCCGGACTTCTCCAAGATTAGGTCCAAAAGCTCCAGTACATTCAGTTTCTCCCGCGCGGCGACAAGTTCAGCCAGCAGCTCCGCAAAACTCGTCGGGGTGTTGCGAGCGTAAGGGGGAACAGGAACAATGACCTCCTCTCGATTTATCTGCAAGGCTGTATAGATCGGCAATCTCAAATACCCGGCCCATTTTTCGAGGACGCTCCTCATCTTCGACCCGATGCCCCGCGCAGGCACGTTGACAATGCGAGCCAGGCTGACGCTATCGCAGGGATTGTGCACCAAGCGCAAGTAGGCCAGGACATCCTTGACCTCGCGGCGAGCGTAGAATCGAGTGGCTCCCACAAGCTTGTAGGGCAGGCCCGCGCGGACGAAGGCATCCTCCAAGACGCGCGATTGGGCATTGGTGCGGTACATGATGGCGCAATCCCCCGGACGGCAGGTGCCTCCAGCCACCAGAAAGGCGATTTGGTCCACCACGTACTGGGCCTCCTCCTGCTCGTTGTATGCCTCGTGGACGACGATGGGCAGGCCCCGTCCCTTTTCAGTACGCAGATTCTTGGGCGTGCGGTGGATGTTGTAGGAAATGACGGCCTTGGCCACATCAAGGATGGTCTGGGGCGAGCGGTAGTTCTGTTCCAGAAGGATGACCCTGGCTTCAGAGTAGTCGCGTCGAAAACGGGGTACGTTGCGGAAGTCAGCGCCTCGGAAGGCGTAAATTGATTGATCCTCGTCGCCCACGACAAAGAGATTGCCATTCTTTCCCGCCAGTCGTTTGACCAGGGCGTATTGGGCTGTGCTGGTTTCCTGAAACTCGTCAATCAGGATGTGGAAGTAGCGCCGCTGGTATTTGGCCAAGACATCCGGGTGTCGGGTGAAAAGTCGAACCGCGTTCATCAGGAGATCGTCGAAGTCTTGGGCGTTGTTTGCCAGAAGAAGTTCCTGATAGCGAGTGTATACTCGACCAGCCACCTCCTGCCAATAGGTTTGGGGGGCAAAGGACTCTGGCCCGATTAGCTCGTTCTTGGCCCTGGAGATGGTCGCCAGTATGGTCTGCGGTCGGTACATCTTGTCGTCCAGATTCAAATCCTTCAAAGCCTGACGGACGAGCTCCAGTTGGTCGCTCCGGTCGTAGATAACGAAGTCGTTACTCACATCCAGACGCTCCGCCTCACAGCGCAGGATGCGAGAGCCGATAGCGTAGAAGGTGCCAATAGTCAGCCCTCGCAACTGCTGACCCAGGAGGCGATTTAACCGCTCCTTCATCTCCTGGGCCGCCTTGTTGGTGAAGGTCACGGCCATGATGTTGTAGGGGTCCACGCCGCATTCCTTGACCAAATAGGCCACCCGGTGGGTCAAGACCCGGGTCTTGCCGCTGCCCGGCCCGGCCAACACCAACACCGGCCCCTCAATGGCCTGTACAGCCTCCCGCTGAGCAGGGTTCAGATCTCTGAGAATATCCATTTCTTCATGCGAAACCTTAGACTTCATGATGGGTGAGGTCTCTCAACCGAGCCCCGTTTCACCTCGGTCGGAGACCCTGTACTGACACCCTGTGCTTAGGTCCAAGACTAAGCGTTACTCAGCGCCTTCGGCGAACGAAAGCCTCGGCGCTTAACCTTCCAGCTTCTCCAATTTGGCGAAGCTGGCCAGTAGGCGTTTGAGCCCCTTCCCCTCGAAGGCCACGGTCACTTCCTCGTCGGCCCCCGTGATTTTGCTCTCGATCACGATGCCTTCCCCGAACAAGCGATGGCGTACCCTATCCCCTGTCTCGAATCGAGTCATCACGACAGGCTCGGAAGTGACAGGCCACTGGACCTGCCAACGGTAGCGCCGCTCTTCTTCATGGAGAGCCACTTCCCCACGCCCCGCGATGAGGTGATCGGGGATGTCCGTGATGAAGCGGGATGGCACGCTCACCTGGCTTTCCCCGTACATGGTGCGGCGGAAGGCGTGAACTAAGTAGAGGCGCTCCTTGGCCCGGGTAATGCCCACGTAGCAGAGGCGCCGCTCCTCCTCCATAGCGTCGGGGTCATCGAAGGAACGGCTGTGGGGAAAGAGCCCCTCCTCCAGGCCCACGATGAAGACCACGGGAAACTCCAAACCTTTGGCCATGTGTAAAGTCAGTAGCGTAGGGGCGTTCACTGTCTCATCGAAAGTATCAATGTCGGACACCAGGGCCACCTCCTCCAAGAACGTGGTCAAGGAGTCCCCCGTGGGCAAGTCCAAGTACTCCCGAGCCACGGTGCGCAGCTCCAGGATATTGTTCCAGCGGTCCTCTCCCTCCTCCGTGCCATCCCGAATGTAAGCGGAATAGTCCGACTTCTCCAGGATCAGGTCCAAAAGCTCTAACACGTTCAGCTTCTCCCGCGCCGCGATTAGCTCGTCCAGCAGATCCGAGAAATCCGCCAGGACGTTACGAGCGTAGGCAGGAAGACGCGCAGCAGCCTCCTCAGTCTCCTCTCCCGACATCTGCAAGGCCGTATGGATCGGCACTCTCAACTCTTCAGCCCATCTTTCGAGAGCACTTATCGTCTTCGGCCCGATGCCCCGTGGGGGCACGTTGATGATGCGCGCCAGGCTGACGCTGTCATAGGGATTGTGCACCAGGCGCAGGTAGGCCAGGACATCCTTGATCTCGCGGCGGGCGTAGAATCGCGTGGCTCCCACCAGTTTGTAGGGCAGGCCTGCGCGGACGAAGGTGTCCTCCAAGACGCGCGATTGCGCATTGGTGCGGTACATGATGGCGCAATCCCCTGGACGACAGGTTCCCTCAGCCACCAACAGGGCAATCTGGTCCACCGCGTATTGAGCCTCCTCCTGCTCGTTATATGCCTCATGGACGACGATGGGCAGGCCTCGACCCTTTTCAGTACGCATCTCCTTGGGCGTGCGGTGGATGTTGTGGGAGATGACCGCCTTCGCTACATCGAGGATGGTCTGAGGCGAACGGTAGCTCTGTTCCAGAAGGACGAGCCTGGCGTCAGGATAGTCACGTCGAAAGCGGTGAACGTTGCGGAAGTCAGCGCCGCGGAAGGCATAAATTGATTGATCCTCATCGCCGACGGCGAATAGATTGCCATTCTTCCCTGCCAGCCGCTTGACCAGTACGTATTGGGCCGTGTTGGTATCTTGGAATTCATCAACCAGGATGTGGAGGTAACGCTGCTGGTATTTGGCCAAGACGTCCGGATGCCGATCGAAGAGGTGAACGGCATTCATCAGGAGATCGTCGAAATCCTGGGCATTGTTGGCCAGAAGCAATTCTTGATAGCGAGTGTATACTCGGCCGGCCACCTCCTGCCAATAGGTCTGGGGGGCGAAGTCCTGCGGGCCAATCAGTTCGTTCTTGGCCTTGGAGATGGTCCCCAAAATGGCCTGCGGACGATACATCTTCTCGTCCAGGTTCAGGTCCTTCAGAGCCTGGCGGACGAGCCCCAGTTGGTCACTCGTGTCGTAGATAACGAAGTCGCTACTCACATTGAGGTGCTTTGCTTCACGGCGCAGGACGCGGGAGCAAATGGCGTGGAAGGTGCCGATGGTCAGCCGTTGGAGCCGCTGGCCCAAGAGGTGATGCAACCGCCCCTTCATCTCCTGGGCCGCCTTGTTGGTGAAGGTTACGGCCATGACGTTGTAGGGGTCCACCCCACACTCCCTGACCAGGTAGGCCACCCGGTGGGTTAAGACCCGGGTCTTGCCGCTGCCTGGCCCGGCCAACACCAACACCGGCCCCTCGACGGCCTGTACTGCTTCCCGCTGAGCGGGGTTCAGATCCTTGAGGATATCCATTTCTTCATGCAAATCCTAACCGGGACAAGGTTCAAGTCTCGTAAAAACCACCAAGACACTAAGCCCCCTTTTTTTCTTCGTGCCTTTGTGTCTTTGTGGGTGACTACTCAGGCTGTCATTGCGAGTCTTCCATGGCGCATCGCGCCATCCGTAGGGGGCAGAAACTTGGGCGAGGTTCGTAGTAACAGCTTTAGCTGTCGTTTGGCAGCAAAGGCGACTAAAGTCGCCACTACGAACCAAGTTTCTGAGTAG
>JBAWAP010000180.1:0-8240 GCA_049589355.1 Anaerolineae bacterium | reverse complement strand
GTTGAGCGCGCTCGGCCTGCCAGCGGGCGATGATTTCGGGCAGGTGGGGGTTGGGGTAGGCGGTGTAGTGGGGTGGGTCGGAGAGGGCGTGCAGGTCCTCGTCCTCGCCGATGGGAAAGCCTTCGATGTGGCGGAGTTCGTCCAGGTTGTCGTGCATGTCTTCACTCCTCCTGATCTGTTCGTTCGCCGACATGACTCTCCAGCAACTCAAACACAGACTCCAGGCCGCCCACGCCCGCTGTACGGATCAACTCCAGGTCGTGGCGGTGAAATCCAGATCCAGCGACAGCCGATTCTACGCTTAGAGCGACTCACGCTGGCAGGGGCGGCGCCCCACGCCGGCCGTGGCAATGCTTGTACTTCTTGCCGCTGCCGCAGGGGCAGGGGGCGTTGCGGCCGATCTTCTTCACTCGCATCGGCTGACCTCCAGGCTGTCCCGCGGTCGTGACCGGGCGGGGTGGTGGTGCCGGCTGAGGCCTCTCCCGTGGCCGCAGCTCCCGGTACATCGTCAGCAGGTCCTTCTCGGGATGAACGCGTGGCGGGCGAGGTGTCGGTCGGGCGTATGCTTCCTCGAAGTTGTCTCGTCCCATCCAGACCTCCGAGATCAGGCCCCGGTCGAACATGCTGGCGATCAGGTCATAGGCCTGAGGGTCCTGCAGGTCGCACAGGTCGCTGACCAGCGACTCCCAGATCTGGGGATCGTCCAGCTCAGCCTTCACCTGCTCGTAGCTCTCATACTTGGAGAAATCAATCGCCGGTTCGGGCAGCATGCCCCGCATCGTGGCCGTCACCCGTTCGTAGGTTTCCGGGTAATGCTGGGCGATGGCCTTCAGCGTTTCGGCGGCCAGGGCGCGGGGATACCACTGCACCGTCTTGTCTCGCAAGATCGCCTCGGCGGTGTCCAGCGCGGCCGGGCCGAATTTGACCAATCCCTCTGAGATCCACTCGGCCATGCCGTCCTCATCAGGCCGGGTCATGGCTCGCCGCAGGGCCGGTAGGGACTCAATGGCGCGTAGCTCGCACAGGATGTTGGCCGCGTGGACCGGCGTCCAGATGTTTCTGATCGCGTCCGCGCCGCCGTAGTAGTCGTCGTTCTCCAGGATGACGATGAGGGCCGGGACGATGGTCTGGCCCTGGCCCAGCACAGCCTTGATGATCTCCAGGTCTGGATGGCGTTCCTGCTCTTCCAGTAGTTCCAGCAATTCCTCGTGCAGGGACTGGAGTTCCGCCTCTAGCTCGGCTTGTTTGCCCTCCAGCCTGGCCCGCTCGGTTTCCAGCAACAGGACGTGCTCAACCAACTCGGCCTCAGAAAGCTGCTTGATTTCGTCCTCTGTCAATGGTTTGAGGGACCGGGTAGCCTGGTCAAAAGCCTCAAATGACATCGTGTCAGTCTCAGAGCGGTCAATGTAGGCCTCCACCAAGTCATCGAACTCTTCGGGCTCCAAAGCTCCTAGTAACTTCTCAGTCATTCCTCGAATCATAACGGCTGCCTTGTCTCCGCCGCCGTAACCACCCAGCCGAAGCGCGGCAAAGATTGACCGCGGTATCAAGCACCACTCGCATGACGCTTCTCCCGACGATGGCGATGGACTTCGTCTACAATATCTTGCAGCGGTATCTCCACATCGCCGGGAGCGCGGCCAGCTAACTCCGACAGGCGAGGTGGGCGTACCTTCTTGAGAATAAGGCTGTCCCCTTCGATGAACAGCATCAGCTCTTCATCAGGTCGGACCCAATTCTGGACCTCCGCCGGTAGCTCAAGCACACCATTTGCTACTTTGGTCGTTACCATTCCCTCGAATCTCCTTCATTCCGATGGATCAGAATTCACAACCGTCGCAGCCAGCGCTCCAGGTCGCGCTGGTGGATCACGAGCAAGACATGGACTTCCTCATCCATCACCTCGTATAGCACTCGGTAATCGCCGACTCGCAGGCGCACCAATCCGTCGGTGCCCTCCAGACGTTTCCACTTCTTGCCCGGTCGAGACATTTGACAAAAGTGGCCAAAGGTGGTATCATTTGAATTGAAGATCGGGTGCCTTGTCTCCCCCGCCGTAACCACTCGGCGGAAGCGCGGCAAGGATTGACCGCCCTAAGGCGGCCCCCCGGTCTCTTCTTTTCTTTCAGAGCAGAGCAAGCAATTCCTTCTCCGTGATTACCCGATCCGCTTGGTGTTTCCCTCTGTAGACCTCCCACGCCAGGTTGTGGGCAGGCGATTTCTTCCCCACCTGACGGAACACGATGCGTTCACTGGGATATTCTGGGTCAATGCGTCGAATCCAGAGCAATAGCATTCCCCGAATGTCTGCTTCGCGGCCGGGATACTCCACGTCAATGATGATGTAGTCAAGCGTGTCCAGGTGCTCTCTCAGCAACAGATACAGCCCGGCTGCAAAGAGACCTACATAGATGGCCTTCTTGCTACGCGAGGGCTTGCATCTCTGTCGCAGAGCGTGTAGTGCTGCCCGCTTGACAGCAGCAGGAATACGGATGGCATAGCGTAGGTTGTTGGAGAAGGCCAAGACGGTGTCCATCTGGGTACGCTCCACCTTGCCGCTCTGATCAACCTCGACATCGCTGTGTCTGGTCATTGATAGTCTCGTTGCAGGTGGGCACTCATACCACTTTTATCCGCACCAGCTCCGCCTCCGTCCCCTTTAACAGCCGGGCCTTGAAGCGCTCCACTGCCTGATCGAACTCGGCCACAGTCAGGACGCTGCTTTCGGCCAGCAAAACGGCACGGAACTCGTCCAGGCTGAGCTCCACCACCTGCAGATCGGCGGCCAGGTTGCTCAGAGCCCGCAGCAATTCGGGGCTGACTTGGTCGGGCAGGTGGTTCGCAGCCATCAACTCCTCGATCAGCCTCCGCTCCGCGGCTGAGAGCAGGGGCAGCTTGTCGCCCAGCTTGGCCAGCTCGTCGAACAACTGCCGCTCCCACTTTCCCCACAGCGCAGAGACAGCCTCTCCCAGGGCCTGGATCTGCCCAGCTACACCCCGGTGGGCCAACTTCTCGTGATTGCGTGGGAAGCTGCACCGCGGACAGACAGGATAGCTATCCAGGTCGTCCACGTTGAACTCACGGCAGCGGTAGCCGCGCAGCTCCTGGGCCTTCAGCGCCAGCGTGTCGAACTCAACTGAGGAGAAGAAGGGCAAGCTCTTGAGGCCATTCAGCGAACGGTAACTAGGTTGGGCAGTCAGCGCCTCCAGATCGGCCCACGGCACCTTGCTGCCCACTATCCCCTCGTGCAGAGCGTAGTAGACCTTCTTGTATCGGTCACGGTACTGGATGAACTTGCCCTTCAGCGGACGGCGCTGGTCTGGCTTCATGAGCAGGTGGAAATCGGTGGTGATAGCCCGGCAGTCGGCCTCGATGCGCCGCAACTCGGCGACCCCTTCGCCACCCCCCAACTGATCTAACGGCTCATAACCTTCGGCCACCAACCCCACGTCCTTTAACTCGGGCCGAATCTCGTCCAGATAATCCATCACGAAGCCCTTAAGGGACTCCAGGCGGGCCAGTCCCTCCCGCATTTGGGCCGGCGTGTCGTCGGTCAGCTCCAGACGACCCAGATCGGTCACCTTGGTCACTTTCTCAAAACGCTCAACCTGCTCATGGAAGGGAGCCAACAGCACCTGTTCAGCTTGAATCTGGCTCCAGGGGATGTCGGGTATGGGGTCTGTCAGGCATTCGATCATCCCTCGGCGCACCATATCCAGGTCGTCCTTGAGAGCCAAAGCCTTGCCGTGCAGGGCCTTCACTGCCTCGGCCCGCGAGGCCTTGTCGCGCACCAGGCCGGGTTGCAAACCCAGGGCCTCGAAGAGAGCCACCAGCCGGGCCACCGGCAACTCCCGCTCACCTTCCAGATAGCGCACCTCTTCTAACGCCGCCATCCCTCGCTTGAAGAACTCGCTGAAATCAGAGGCGTAGAGCCGCTGACCTCCCTGTCGCACGAAGACCACCTCGCCATTGTACAGGAGTGCCGCCAGCAGCAGGTAGACCAGCTCTGGCTGCAGGCCGACGGGCCTGGCCGCCAGGTCAGCTACCACATCGTCCACGGCTGTCAGCTTGCCCTCTTTATCGTTGGCGGCCACCGTCTCCATGACGCGGCCGGCGATGGCTGAGCCCCGCGCGTCGAAGCGGCCGTCCTTCCAGACTCCCAGGCTTTCCAGGTAGCTCTGGGCGCTTTGATCTAATCCGAACAGGGTACCCTTGTCCAGGGACAGGATGGCCTGATGCATCTCGGAGTTGATGTTGCGCGTTGAGAGGAGACGTTTCATGGCCGGATACTGGGGATACTGCTCACTGAAATAGTCCTCCAGGAAGTGGCTCTTCAGGTGATCCAGCAGGTCCTGCAGCGTGCCGTAGCGCCCTGCGGGCACTT
Organism: Anaerolineae bacterium; assembly: GCA_049589355.1. Classification (GTDB taxonomy): domain Bacteria; phylum Chloroflexota; class Anaerolineae; order VGOG01; family VGOG01; genus JBAWAP01. Next base: position 3,856 of record JBAWAP010000180.1, on the reverse strand, counting down.
CTTTGATGGTCCGCTTCACCCCACCGTGCACCACGTAGCCCTCCTGGATCAACCAGGCAAGGTAGTCATCTTTGAAATCGCCAGCCTCTCGTTTGGCGATGTCGTCAAAGGTCTTGCGGTGCTCGCCCGCTCGGGCCAGTTGCGTGGCCGCCTCGATACGCTGCAGGCGATGCATCAGGTCATCCGACAGGGCCGCGCCCACGATGACCTGGTTCTGGACCGTCTGGCGCGGGCTATGGTCGGCGAAGGGGGAGTGCAGGATCAGGGTGAAATCACGGGCAGGCAGCGGTGGGGCGTCTTTCTCCTCGCCGATGATGAGATACCCGCTGCGGAACGACTTGCGGCTTCGCCATGTGGCTGTGTCGTCGTAGACGCTTACTCCTTTGACCAGCCGCGCCGCCTCGTTCAGCTCCAGTTCTCCCTCCATCAGATGCCGGAAGCGCTGAGCGAAGTCGGTATCATCCAGCGCCTCGATCTTCTTCTCGATGAGCACATCGAAATCAACGGTCTTTTCCACGTCCAGGTAATACGTGCCGTCGTGGACGGTGATAAACTGGCCGTTGGCGGCCTTGATCAGGTTGGCGATGATGCGCTCGATGTTGTCCCGGGCTAGATCGGCGTCGAACAGTCCCAGAGCTGGCGGCATGATGAACAGGGTGTTAGCCAATTCCTGAGCTGTGGCTCCCCGCATCTCTGTGCCACCCAACATCTTGAGCACGGCCAGGGCTTTGACGATTTTGCGCGACTGGGCCCGAACGTCGGCCTTAAGCAGGTCCACCTTGGTGGCCAGCGATCCCACCACGCGGATCACCTGGGCCACCTCAGGCAGATTGCGGATCTCGTGGATCTGATCAATCTGGTCGTAGACGCGGTCGTAGGTGATGAACGTGGGCGCCTCCTCACCCAGGATGGCTTTCACATTGTCCGAGGCGAAGTTGATGATGCCGCGCTGCTCGAAGTAGGGCAGATCCTCGAAGACGGAGATCACGTAGGGGTGGATGGGGAAGAGGTCGAGGTAGGTTTCCATCTCGGCGGTCAGGTTGGTGAAGTACTGCTGATGGCCCTCCAGGAGCGTCTCCAGCTCGGTGCGCTGGTTGGCGGTTTTGGCTACTACCCGCTGGCTGAGCACACGGCCGATGTCTTCTTTGGTGATCGTGATGTCAACCCAGCGCTCAGCGCTGCGAGCGATGTTGGCTGCCTGTTCTACGTACTTGGGGTTGGTGAAGACGTGCTCCTGCATGGCACCGACGTAGAGGAAATCGGAGTCCTGGGAGACCTCACCTAACTCCCGCAGGAAGTTGATGTCATAGGTCATGTCTGCGCGGTCCTTCTGTTTCAGGAAGTCGGAGATCTCGTCAACGATCACTACCAGCCCCAGGGTGGGATCACCAGCTTTGATCTGGCTGACGATGCGGCGGACGTTCTCCTTGTTGTCGTAGTCCCGTGCCAGGTCAACCTCTTCGACCTCGATGTCGTACCGCTCCTCCACTTGCTCCTGCACCTCGTCATAGAAGATGCGACGCAGGGGGACCTCCTTGGCCGCAGGACACTCGAACTTGACGACGGCGAAGTGGCGGGGGAAATCCAGAGCCGCGTGGCGCACCTGGGGGTCGCGGATCAGGGGCCGCAGCTCCGGATGCTCCAGGATCACAGCCACGAACTTGAGGAAGTGCGACTTACCAGTGCCGTAGTTGCCGATGACGTTGAAAGAACGGTGGGTATCAGAGGTCATCTGCTGGAACATGTACAGGAGATGCTCCTGCAGGGCATCAGAGATCACGTATTTGGAAACGATCTCTTCCTCGTCACCGGCCTTGCGGAGCTGGATGACATCGGTCACCTCTTCGAACTGGATCAAATCACCAACGGTAGTCATCTACATGCCTACTTCGAGCTCAATCACCGTGAAACCAGAGAGGTCCAGATTCATATGGTCCCGGCGTCCGGCCTCCGAGTATTCGGCCCGCGTCCGGCTGGTAAGCCGACAGGGAAGCGAGAGGACGACCACTCGCTCCCGTGACACCTTCTTGAATAGATCAACAGGGTTCAGGCGGCCGACTTCAGGGGAGAAGAGTAGCTCAATGTTGTCCAGGAATAGGGGACGATTGGGTTCTTGGGCATCGCACAGGTCCTTGAGAAGGTCGCTGGCCTTGGTGGCGTAAGTGCGAGCGTCAATGGTCAGCAGTTGACGGGTCAGCTCCAGATTGACGTTGAGGTATGCCCCGTCCATCTCGTCGCACACGTGACGCATGAGCTGGGTCTTGCCGGAGGAGAAATCACCGACCAGCAGTACGAGCTTGTGATATTCTTGCTCTTTGACGGTCCGGATGGCTTGCTTGAGGAGTCTCTGCTGTACTAACACGGTCAATCTGCTGAATTCTTGTCTGTAAGCAGACCTTTGAGAAACTCGTTTATCGTGATTGTTCGCCCGAGCCTCTCTTGAGGGTATACATCAGTGGGATGCTTACCGCTATCCTCATATACCAAAAGAGCCGGTACTTCCCGGCCGAAGTAGCAGCCGCTACGCCGGCGTGTGCCGAACACTCGCCGGATCCCGAATTTCCTGGAGACATTCACAACTACTACTTCCTCTGCCCCGGCAGTATAGCACACAAAGCAAGATTCGTCAATGGTGTGTATTCATTCTTGACATCAGATCCGCTTTTGCCGAGACCCATCACGAGTTTTTCAAGACGATGGGCAAGTAAATTCTATATCCGACTGCTGTTGGTGACGAGAACTCGGAGGTGTTGCTAGCTCCATCGGTGGCGGTGGCCGTGACGTTGGGGCCGATGGCTAACCCCGCCCAGGTCCAGTTACCGGCTCCATCGGCGATGGTAGCCCCCTCGTATTTCTGGCCTTCGTCCTCAGGATCGGAGAAGATCTCCACTCTACACTGGGCGCAGGCGGTGCCTGAAACGCGGGAGGCGGTGACATTATTGATAATCGGCGAGGCCAGCTCTGTGTTGCCGCCTTCATGGTTTTTGATCCCCCGCCCTGCGTTGCGGGTGATCGAGTTCCGGGTGATGGTGTTGCCAGTAGTCGTGTCGTGACAGACGGTGACGCCATCGCCACTATTGTGAGCGATCACGTTATTCGGGCCTATCACGTTGTTCTGCCCTCCGTCATCAACCCTGACACCATCCCCAGCATTGCCAAGGTTGACTTGCCCACTGCCATCGGTGCCGATGTAGTTGCCTTGGACGACGTTGTCCCTGGACCGTGACTGCTGGATGAGCAGGCCGTGACTGCCGTTACCGGAGATCAAGTTGTTCTCGATGATGTTGCGGGTGCCCTTGTATATAACGATACCGTAGCCAGCGTTTGGCAGCGCTGCCGTGCCATCTCTGTTCGTGCCAATGTAGTTCCCTTTAATAGTATTGTCATTGTTGTCAATCTCAGGGCCACCCACGTGGCCAATGCTCACGCCGTTGCCGGTGACTACGTTTACGACGGTCGTTGTTCCGGCGATCAGGTTGCGCTCCGCGGGCGTCGAGCCGCCGATACGGTTGCCACTTGCCCCATCCTCGATGGAAACGCCGCCGTAGACATTGCCCAAAGCCACTTCACCGGAGACATCGGTGCCAATGTAGCAGCCGATGACGACATTGTTGGTGGCTGAACTGCCGTCAATGCGAATGCCACGGCCATCTCTCCAGGAAGTCCCGCCGCCGAAACGGTTTATCACCAATCCCTTGATGGTATTATCAGCCGAGGTAATGACGAGGCCGCTGGCAGTGTCGCCAGAGTTCGTTCCATCCAGCTCGATCTCTGGCCCGTGGGGGTTGGTGTCGCCCTGGCTGGCGGTCTGGGTGGTGCCGTCAATGGTAGTGCCGTCGTCGGTTAGGGCCGGCAG
>JBAWAP010000179.1:0-2523 GCA_049589355.1 Anaerolineae bacterium | reverse complement strand
GTAACTGCTCAGCCCATGTTGTCACCCTGAGCGCAGCGAAGGGTCTCGTTCTCGCGACAACGAGATGCTTCGCTCCGCTCAGCATGACAGCCTGAGTAGTCACCATCCACGTATGATTATACCACGTTTCATTTCTGTTGGCAACCGAGCAGAAAGAAAGGAGTCGAGAAAATGAAAGCCAAAATGGTTATAGTTGTTGGGGGCACCGTAGCCTGCCTTGATCATGATCGAGCGACACGGCAAACAACATCCCTTCGACAAGCTCAGGACTCCGCCCTGAACCCGACGCCAGCCAAGGCCGCGCCCCTGCGTGCCCTGTGGCTGGCGTTGTGTTTTAGTGAAACAGTATGAGCCCAGAGACATGTGCTCTATCCACTGGCGAGAAGCATCTGGGGCAACAAAGAGGTACAGCGTGGGGCGGAGGAATACGGAAAGGGCCCGTGAGCATGATCGCCCACGGGCCCAGACAGGCAGCTCTTTGGAGGAAACGCCTAGAGGCGCCTATGGCATAGTTAAAAGCTTCTGACGCACAAATGTCAGAAACTCACGCACTGCCTTCTCAGGGTCGTCGCTGATCGAACTCTCTACAACGTTGTTTCCGTTGCCGTCGTGGAAATGCTTGGGAAACGTGGCCACATGACGCTATCTGTTGTGCGGGTCACCTGTTGGCAGGGACACGATCCGGGTATTGACCACTACGTCGCCAAACTCATCGAGAGCGATCGTTTTCAGGGCTTCGTAAGTCGTCGAGATAGTCATCGAGTTCTCTCAGACGGGCGTTCAGATTTTCGGCGACAATCAGGTCTTCCCAGGCCGGGTGTTCAACTACGACGCCTTGAGCAATCTTAGATTCCAGGTCGGCGACGGAGTCGGCACCGTAGCGAGCCAGGATCTCCAGCTTAAGCTGCAAAGCCTGACGCTTCTTCTCGAGCAGGAAGCTCACCAGTGCTTGCTGGAACAGCTCACCTTCGGTTAGGTCCAACGACATTGCGATTTCATTGATCTTAGTCCTTGCCGTAGCGATTGTCATGATTCCCTCCTGTTTGTCACAGAATGAATTTAGCACAAGTTCTACCAAAAGTCAAGAAGGGGCAACGGATGGGCAGTGGATAATCGGATGGACTGGCAAGAATCCCTATCGGCTTATCCGTTTGCTATCTGTTAACGCCAAGGCCGCGCCCTTGCGTGTCCTGAGGCTGGCGTTTTGCTTTAGCGAAACACTACAAGCGGATGGAGTAAATTGGAGGAACTAGAGGAACCATAAGGGGGAGGATCATACGGGGCGGGGAGTTATTGAATAGCTACTGCGCGAGGAACGCCTCAATCTCAAGGCGAGCCTGTTCCAGGTCGTGGTCAGGATCACCGGTCAGCGCTGAGGGTTCAATCTGTCCGTCCGGTCGGTGCACATGGTGCGGGAAGTTAGCGAGACCGGGATGATGCGGCGCATTGTCCCACCCCAGCACGCGCGTGCGTGCTTGCACCATGGTGTAGCCGTACTTGCCTAGCGTCTCGTTGAAGTAGAGGTCAAGGATATACCTACCCACCAGCTCTAGCCGCCACTTGGTAACGAGATCGTGGACAGCCGTGACATAGGCGCAGGTAGCTATGAAATGGGCGACGGCGCGATTGAACTCAGCAGCCATTCGAGCAGCCTCCGCATGACCCGGGTGCGTTGCAGGGTCTCTATGGCGTTGCGCCATTCGATGGAGTCTTCCCAGTCGGGATGCTCCGGGCCTTCGCCCCGGGCCAGGCGAGTTTCCAGCGCTTCCAGAGAATCACCGTAGTGTTGCTCAAAGCGCCGAATCATCGCTTGCAAGACCGCTTCCCGGTTGCGCACATCGTCCAGCAATGGGGTCAGCGCCTCACGAGAGATACTAGATGGAAGGGCGCGCAAAGCAACTTCAGACATTGTCTTCTCCTTCCAGGCTATAAGCTGCAGATATTGTATCATTCTCTTTCAAAAAGGTCAAACGTGGAGGTGGTAAATTCGAAAAGCATACCGTCTTGACCAAGAGCCTGCATCGTGCTAAAATGCTTGTACTGAGCCTGTCGAAGTAGTTGTAGGGGGCACCGGAGCCCGCCTTGGCCGTAGTCGAGTGACACGGCAAACAACATCCCCGAACCCGACGCCAGCCAAGGCTGCGCTTTTGCGTGCCCTGAGGCTGGCATTTTTGGTGTACTGTTCGATGTCATCCATTGCCTTACCCAAAAATCAGGTTTTTCGAACCCCAAAATCAGGGATTCCCTGATTGACATCTCATCCCGCTTTTTGGTATAATGTAAGAAACACATGAAGAAACAACGCAGGTGTCTCCAAATGTAGATGCCTGGTGATTTCGACGAGCTCAATCCAAGGACTTCGACGAGCTCAATCCAAGGATTTCGACAGGCTCAATCCAAGGATTTCGACAGGCTCAGTCCAAGGATTTCGACAAGCCCTCGGCGTGAGCTCGGTCGAACGCTCAATCCAAGGATTTGGCCGAGATAGGGCGCAAGAGTTCACCTTTGGTGCCAGGCCAACAC